>VXPC01000007.1:0-14528 GCA_009839685.1 Candidatus Saccharimonadota bacterium
CTTCCAAAGCAGGCCTGATTCCAAAGGTAACCTCCTATTTGTTTGATTTGTTAACCGAATTTTTAAAAGCGAGTTACTTCCAAGTATTTTAAATTAAGCCTCGCCATTTTTGAATCTGAAAAATTAAGAAAATATTTCTCAAAAAAGTAAACAAGGCTTCTGAAAAGTTCTCCACACCCGACGCCTAACAGATGGATTAGTGTGGATAAATCAACCCTTTGTGTGGACAATAAATCTCGGCCGCCCTCACCC
This sequence comes from Candidatus Saccharimonadota bacterium, assembly GCA_009839685.1. Taxonomy (GTDB): domain Bacteria; phylum Patescibacteriota; class Saccharimonadia; order Saccharimonadales; family VXPC01; genus VXPC01. Next base: position 253 of record VXPC01000007.1, read on the forward strand.
CGGGTTGCCGCCGCCTAGGTCTTGCTGGTATAATGACCGAGCTTAACAAGCTCGAGATCAGACCCCGATTATGTCCAAGAGAACCTACCAGCCCAAGAAACGCCGACGGGCGCGCAAGCACGGATTCTTCAACCGGATGAAGAACCGGGTCGGCCGGGCCGTGCTCAAACGCCGCCGCCTCAAAGACAGGCGCCGCCTGAGCGTTTGACCGGCCTCCCACTGGTTATACAGTCATGATTGCTCAGAGGCACCGTTTTCACGGTCGCAACAGCCTGAAACCCCTCTTTGCCAAGGGCGGGGCGGTCAGGGCGGATCATTTCACCCTGCGTCATATGGCCAACAGTCGCCGAAGCGGTTACCGCTTGGCGGTCGTGGTTTCCAAAAAAGTTGAAAAAAGAGCCGTGGTCAGGAACCGTATCAGGCGCCGCCTGTACGAACTCTTTCGGCGCCGCTTCGGCCCCGCCGACCTCAAAGCCGATTTGGCGGTGATCGTGCTGAAGAAGGAGTTGGCTGAGGTGGAGCACGACCGGCTGCAAGCGCTTTTCCAACCCGTGTTCGCCCGGCTGGAAGCACGTTACGGCCGGGACGGATAATTCAGAAAGCCCGCCGGGTTTGTTAAAATGATAAAGACTGTTTATGTGGAGTCTGATTGTTGAGCTGTGGAACACGCTCATCTTTGAACCGGTTTTCAATCTTATCGCCATCTTGATCGCCATCATTCCTTGGCATAATTTCGGCTTGGCGTTGGTGCTGTTCGCGGTTATCACCAGGCTTCTCCTCCACCCCCTGATCAAGAAGCAGCTGCTGCAGATCAAGAAGCAGAAAGAGTTGCAGCCGGAAGTCATGAAGATCAAGAAGGCCAACAAAGGCAACCGGCAGCAGGAGACCATGGAAATCATGGCTCTTTACAGGAAGAACAACTTCAACCCTTTCGCCGCCTTGGGCTACATCTTGCTGCAAATACCGATCCTCATCGGCTTGTATCAGGTTATCAACCGGGTGGCGACCGACAACCAAATCCTGGCAACGGATTCTTACAGTTTTGTAAGAGACAATGCGGGTTGGCTGGAGGAGCTGCACGAAAACCCCGAGATTTTCGATCCGACGCTGTTCGGCACGGTTGATTTGACGAAACCGGCTTTCTCCGGCGCCGGCGCGCTTTATGAAACTATCGACATCTCCGAAGAGGGGTCGCCGGCAATCGGCGACACCAGCCAAAACGGTCTGTTGAGGCTTGAGGATAGGTCGGATGAGCAGTTCTTATTCGGGGTTGTCCGCGAGGACCGGGTGCAAGACATGGATTACGCGGTCGTTGCGGTTGAGGAAGACTGTGTCCGATTGAGCGCCGCCGAATCAAGGTTCCAGACTCTAGCCGACGACCAGATTGCAATCGAACGCGACGGTAACGCCAACAGTAAATACCTTTGCCTGCGGGTCGAGCGCGACAGCGAACTCTACCTAGGGGCTCTAGCCGTGGTCATCGCCACGGCTGTCGTCCAGTTCTTCACTTCCAAACAGATGATCGCCTTGGGCGCCGATAAGAAAAAGGGACTGCGCCAGATATTCAAGGAGCAGGCGGAGGGCAAGGACGTTGACCAGAGCGAAGTCAGCGCGGCCATGAACCGAACCTTCCTTTACATCTTCCCGGCCATAATCTTCGTTTTCTCCATCGGCTTGTTCGCCGCCTTGCCGTTTTACTGGCTGATCAACAGTTTGGCGCAGTATTTCCAGCAGAAGCGGTTGGACAGCCAAGACGGCGGCGGGGTCAAAGCCAAGGTCGACGGCCAAGACGTTGCCGTTACGGTTGAGAAACGTCTCAACGCCAAGGAGAAGAAGGAGCAGGCTGCTACTGGACGGGGTTCCGCTTCCGGTCGGCGCAACGTCAAAAGAGTGGCTGCCACCTCCAGGACAATCAATAGAAAGGATGATAAAAAGGAATAGCTATGGATGAAGCATCGATTTTTGCCAAGGAATATCTTGAAGACCTGCTCAGTTTTTTCGGGCTGAAAGTGGATGTGGCCGCCAGTTTGGACGAAGACGTTATCCAGCTGGACATCCCTTCAACCTATATGAACGCCTCCCTGATTGGCACTCGCTCGGAAACTTTAAGGGCCATCCACGCGCTGACGGCTGCAGCTGTCCAGCAGCAGACCGGCGAGCATCACCGGCTTAACATAGACGTCGCCAACTACAAGAAGCAGCGCGCCGAGCGGCTGACCCGCCGTGCCCAGGATTGGATAAAAGAAGTCAAGCAAAAGGGACGCGACAAGCAGCTCAAGCCGATGAACGCGGCCGACAGGCGCATTGTTCACAAAGCGGCCGGCGCCGAAGGAATAGTCAGCGAAAGCGTGGGCGAAGGCGACCAGCGCCGGGTTGTCTTAAAAAACGGTTCTCAACCGGCTGAAGAGCAGGAAGTTTAGAACTCTAATTTTGTTCAGGAATAGTGTAACCGCCGCTCAAGCATTGGCCGTTATCGGCGCGGATTTGCGTCGTGTCATGGCAGCCCCACGGGTTGAGCAGGATCTTCTCAATGACGCTTAACTCGTGCCAGTTATCCGGCAGGACGACCGTCTGGGGTTGCGGCGCGGGCGTCGGCGGGGGCGGTTCCTCTACGGGAGGGGGTGTTGGAGCTTGTTCAACGACTTGGTTCGGAATAGTGTAACCGCCGCTGAGACACTGGCCGTTGTCTGCCCTGATCTTGGTTGTGTCATGGCAGCCCCAAGGATTGAGTAAAATCTTTTCAATAACGCTCAGTTCATGCCAATTATCCGGCAGGACGACCGTTTGAGGGGGAGTAGTGGTGACGGGAGGGGTTGTCGTGGGCGGCTCCGGTTGGGGTGTTGGTGTCTGGGAAACGGTCTGCGTCGGAATAGTGTAACCGCCGCTCAAGCATTGGCCGTTATCGGCGCGGATTTGCGTCGTGTCATGGCAGCCCCACGGGTTGAGCAGGATCTTCTCAATGACGCTTAACTCGTGCCAGTTATCCGGCAGGACGACCGTCTGGGGTTGCGGCGCGGGCGTCGGCGGGAGTGGTTCCTCTACGGGAGGGGGTGTTGGAGTGGTTGTTACGGTTAACTCTTCGTTTTCGACCGGTTTGATGACGTTGTGCTGCAAGCTATTATCAGTTGTGCTGTCGTCCGGGCTGCTTGGGGGTGCCGGCGGCGGGCTGTCGGTTCCGCCGACTATCTCGAGGTCGAAGGTGGCTGCCGTGCCCTGCAGAAACTCTCCGCTAGTCTTGTTTTTAAGCGTGAAGGTTTCTGTCAAGCTGCCGTTATAGCCGGGGGTCTGGATATAGAATTCAAAGGTTCCAACTTCGCCGGGGCCGACCTCTTCCGGCTCCATTAGGGATACCAGCTGACAGTCTTCTTGCCAGGTGGAGTTGCAGAGTTGGCTGGCGGCTCCTTCAGGATTGTGGGGCACCAGAACTATCTGATCGTCACCTTCATCGCGATACCAGGTTTGGGTACCCGTGTTTTCAAAGTCCAAGGCTATATAGGCCGTCGAGTTGGCTTGCAGGCTGGTGTTCTCGAAATCAACGGCCACTATTTTTTCGTGATTTTCGAACATGGCTTTGAAAAAGGTGCTGAAGGCCCAAGCCTGCTCTTCTTCCTCTTCTTCCTCCGGCTGATAGTCGCCGGTCGTCGGTCCGAACCAACGGACGAAGTAAGACCAGAAGTTGCGGTTGCCGTAGGAGCTGCAGCTGTCGCCAACCGCGAAAAGATTATCCAAGGCCGCCTGATTCGGAACGTAAGGAGTGTAGAGGTACAAAGCGATAGTCGCCTCGTTTTCAATATCGACCACTTGGTGTCCGCAATTGGCATTGGGGTGGTAAAGAATGCGATTTTCGCCGATTATGTACCAAAAATCGTCAATGTCGTCGAGGTATTTCCTGAATTGCCAGGCTGCGCCGGCCACTTGTTTGTAGAAACCGGCCGCTGACGAATCGCAGGGAGCGGTGTCTGGACAGTGATAGCCGGTCGCGCGCTCATATTGCAGGGGCCATGGCCAGCTGTCTGTGACCAGGCTTTGCTCCTTTTGCAGCAGCACCAACAGAACCTGGGGGTTGATTTCGTAATCTTGGGCGGCCTGCCAAATAATCTCGGCTGCCGTTGAGCCGCCTTCGACCTCAGCCGGGGCGCCGTCGTCCGTGAACAAGCCGTAATTATCTTCTCCGGTCTCGATGTTTTGCTGGTATTCAAACAGGCAAGTGTAAGGGGGTTCATCGGTTGTGCCGTAGAAATTCTCTTGATAGCGATTGCATTCGCCGCCGGTTACAGATTCCTCTAAAAATCTTTGAATCTCTTCCACCGTCATAGAAGAGGCATTGGTGAAGATATGGTCGTCTATTATTCTGCCGGGATTAAAATCGGCCGCGTCTATTTCTCCGGTGTAAGCCGAAACGCCCTGCGGGCCAATCAGGACGTGAGCCGTCACGGTCAGCGCTAAAAATCCTAAAATCGGCAGAAAAATATTCTTAAAAAACATAACTAACCCCGGAATTGCTATTAATCAAATTGTTCAAATCGGAGGCTGATTCCAAGTCTTTCTCTAAGGTGACCACTGCCTGATTATCAGTATTATTTCCCCGGATGGTGATCTTCCAGGGCTCCGTTTTGCTGGGAGCACTTAAACCTGCCAAAGAAATGTTGTCAAAACGGCAACCGCTGGCTCCGTGCTGTCCGGAGACGCTATCTGCTCGGGCTGATACCCGGCCGGTTTGCGCTTCTATTGTCAGGGAGCAGGAGGCAACACGGTTATCCTGGTCGTTTACAATTACCAACCCGGTGCTGAAGGCGTTCCGGCTTTCGTTAAAAGTGCTGAAACTTATATCTATTATAGGCGGCTGGGTATCGTCCGGTTCTTCTCCATCCCCCGTCCGGCCTGTCATTTCTTCCGATAAACCCTCCTTAACGCCGCTTGCCACCTTGTCATCAAATTCCTCAAGCTTTTGACCAGCGGCCTGATCGTCAGTAACTTCTTCACCTCCCTCGTTTTCCTCCGGCTCAACAGGCAAGTTTGCCCGCTCGTTGCCTACCGAGGGCGTATCAGAGTCTTTGCTGTCCTGGACGTATACGTAGGCTCCAAAGGCAATTAAAGCCAAGCAACCCATCACCAAGAAAAAGACCACTTTGGATATGGGGGATGTCTTAGAACGTCGCCTGTTCATTTGTGTTTGCTAAAATACAGGATTTTAAGCCTGATTAGGTGTTTATAAATGTTATGGTGAGCGCCTCGCTGAAGAGGTGATCTCGGACTCTTATATGTATAAAACGCATGCGAACTCTCCGCAGCTCACATTGAAAGGTTGATTTAAAATTTTTGTATCTGTCTACCCACCAAAGTCTACCATATCAGGCTGCTTTTTGCAATCTGGGTGCGGGTCGGGGCAGTCAAACCCTATCAAATATTAACCGGCTTAAAGTTTATTAAAAATTGTATTCAATACAAAAAACAAAAGTTTTAAAACTCGGGTGTATCTCCAACCGCTAAGATGTAAAACGGTCTTTAAGCTTAATCTACACCGTAACAACCCATTAATAAATTAGAATAACTTTTTGTATCAATTGGTTCTGCAACGACTAACTGGCGGAGAGGGTGGGATTCGAACCCACGCACCGAGTTGCCCCGATCTAACGGCTTAGCAAGCCGTCCCCTTAAGCCACTTGGGTACCTCTCCGCATAAATCAAGGCTGTCTAAAACAACCTTGCAGGATAACATTATATAATACGAATCAAGGCTATTTTCGAAATAGCCCTATGTCATGATAAGGAGAGGTGGCCGAGTGGTTGAAGGTGCCTGTCTTGAAAACAGGCGTGCCGCTTGCGCGGTACCGTGGGTTCGAATCCCACCCTCTCCGCCATACCGAGCCACAAAATGCTTAGAAAAGCCTTAAAACACCTGTTGTCTTCTAAATACGGCTTATTGGGCTTCATCCTGATTTTGATTACAGCCGCCTTCTTTATAGGCAACTGGCTGGGCGCCAATCAGGAAACGACAATCATAGGTGGTGACCTGCCGGTTACAGCCGAGGAAAAAGCTTGGCGGGAGCAGGGGTTGCTGTTGGATGACGGTATATATGTCGTCGGTTCCGACATCCAGCCTGGGATTTATCGCACTAAGGGGTCGGATACCAGCCTGTACGGCTGCAGGTGGCAGAGATTGTCCGGCTTCGGCGCGGAAAACAATAATGTCGTAGTTAGTTATTCCGAAGACAGGGGCTTGCCGACCATAGTCGCCATCAGCCCAAGCGACAGAGGTTTTAAAACCGAGGGGTGCGGCAAGTGGTACTTCGAGTCGGTGCCCGTTACCGAAGACCGGCAAAGTTTCAGGGACGGGGCGTTTATAGTGGGTGCTGATATAACCCCGGGCCTTTACGAAAGCCCTGTCGACCATGGCTGCTATTGGGAGCGCCTCGGCGGCCTGAGCCGCGAATCTTATAACGGTCGGCTACTTGGGCAGGATAAGGAATTGATTGCTTGGAGTAATGACACCTTGGTAGAAATTCTGCCGACAGACAAAGGGTTCATTTCTTACAATTGCAAACAGTGGTCTAGGCGGCAGGAATAACGGCAAATTCATAAAACTATCCAATCTGGCTCCGGGGACTGGACTCGAACCAGCGACCTAATGGTTAACAGCCATCCGCTCTACCACTGAGCTACCCCGGAACAAAAAACGCGGTCGAGTGAACCGCGGTTCATCATAATAAAATAACAAGTCTCACTTCTTTTTGAAAGGCTTAACCCTTCTCAGAACCGATTTGACCCGACCAGATTGTTTGTCTTGGGCGCTTTCCGTGGTTTTCTGTTCCGCCTGCAAATTGGCGATGTGTGTCAGGTGTTTGTCGCGGAAAACAGCGAAAGCCTGCTTATCGATACCCGACTTCTTAATAAAGTTAAGGATTCTTTCCCCGCCGATATAGTGCGGCAGCATGACGTAAGAGGCGCCGGCCTCATACAACCGGGCTGCCTGTTCGGGGTGCTCGGCCGAGCAAATGAAAATAGCGTCCAGATTCCTTTCCTGGAGATAGCTGGCCAAGAAGCGGTTGACTTCGTACTCCCCGAGAGTTGAGATCAGCAGTTTGACTTGATGCAGGCCCAACTCCTCGACCAGTTCCAGATCGGAAATATCGCCGTAGGTGTGGGGCAGGTTGCCCCTCTCCAGCTGCTCGATGATTTCCGGGTTGTAGTCGACGACCAAATAGGGCCTGCCCAGCTCCCTGAAGGCCTTGGCGAATTGCTCTCCGCCCTTGTTGTAGCCGATTAGCAGCAATTCGGGCTGCTCGCCGACCCTCTTTTCGGATCTGACGTTCTTGCGCTCAAAAACGTTTAAGAGATGGGCGATCGTGTCGTAAATCTTGTCGGCGTAAATAATCATGTACGAAGACAGGGTGATGGTAATGATGGCCACGATGGTTGTCAGGCCGACGACCTTCTGCCCCAGCTCGCTCTCTAAGCTGATGGCGACCAGAGCGATGAAAATCAAGGAAAACTCGCTGATCTGGGCGACCGCCAGACCGGCCTTGAAGCCGGTTTTCTTAGTGAAGCCGAGCAGGCCCATAATCACCATGACAATCAGCGGATTGCCGACCAGGACGAAGATCGAGAGCAGGATCGCCTGGGGTATGATCTCGCCCAAGACACCGAGCTGGATGGCCGCCCCCAAGGAGACGAAGAACATGATTATAAAGAAATCCCGTAAAGGTTTGAGCCGGGAGGCAATTTCACCGGCGTAAGACTGGCTGGCCAGAGCGACGCCGGCAGCCAAGGAGCCGACTTCCAGCGAGAAACCGCTGCTGTAAAAAAGAGCGCCGACACCCAAACCCCAGGCAATGGCGAAAACAAATAAAAACTCCTGATTATTGCTGATCAGGTTTTTAAGCTTGGGCAGCAGCCAGCCGGCCATCAGCCACAGGCCGAGGATCAAAAGCAGGCCTTTCAGGACCAGCCCGTAAACCAGATCGGGCGTCAGGTTATTGTTATTCAGGGCGGCGACAACAATCAGGATCAGGGTGGCGCAAATATCCTGCACCAGCAGGAAGCCGATGGAAATCTTGGCGTACAGCCGGTGATTCTCCTTTTTATCGGACAGCAGCTTTAAGACGATGATGGTCGAGGAAAACGCCAGAGCGATCGCGATGTATAGAGCGATCAGCGGGCTGTAGCCCAGCGCGACGGTGATCAGCCAGCCGACGGCCGTGGTAAAGACTATCTGGGCGATGCCCGTGGCAAAGGCGGTCTTGCCGACGTCTTTGATAATCCGCGGATTCAACCCCAGGCCGATAATGAACAGCAGCAGGGCGATGCCGAAGTGGGCGAAAACGTCAAGGGTGTCGGAGGCTTGGACGACGCCTAGCAGCAGCGGCCCGACCAAAACGCCCGACAGGATATAGCCGATAATCAGCGGCTGCCTGAGGAGGCGCATCAGCAACGAAACCAACAGAACGACGATGATAACCGTGCTGAATTCCAAAAAGACGTCGTTCATCTAAAATACCTTCTCGGCATTAATTATAATGCCAAAGCGCTTAAGCGACGGGCCTTAGGAACCGGTCCGCTTAATTTTCAGTTCCGGTATCCTCGGCGCCGTCGGGTTGGCCGTCGCCGGCCGGCTCCGCCGTTTCTTCCGTTTCGGTTTCAATGCCTAAGAATTCGTTCAGCGTCTGCCTGGCCGCGTCAACGCTGTTCAGCCTGGTGCTGGCGATCCGGCGGCCGTTGATGAAGAAGGTGGGGGTCGAGCTGACCCCTTTAACTTCTTTGAGGTACCTCTCGTCCCGGTTGATGACGTCATTAATGGCCGCGCTCTGGAAGTCCTGCCTGAACTGCTCCAGGTCAAGGCCCAGCTCCTCGGCAAAGGTTTCTATCTGGGGTATGGGCTGGTCGGTATGCTGGGCCGTCCACAGATCCCGCCTCTCAAACAGGATGTCGTGCATTTCCCAGAACTTGCCTTGCCGGGCGGCCGCCTCGACCGCCCGGTGGCCGGCGCGGGCGTTGCCGAAGTTGACGGTCAGCGGAAAGTGGACGGCTTGGAAGGTTATCTTGTCAGCGTATTCCTGCCTGATCTCCTTCAGGATGGGGTGGTAATCGGCGCAGGCCGGGCAGCCCAAACTGTAGGCCTCCACCAGAACCAACTCCTCGCCGGTGCCGAAGGTGTTGCTGCTGGCCGGTTCGGTTACTGGGGATGTTTCCCGGTTCAGGTTGAGGAATACCAAAATACCCAAAACCAAGACGATGACCGCTATGACCGCTATAACTATCTTATTGCTCACTGTTTATAATCTATCCCTTCCCCTTGCTTTATGGCTGCAAATGTTGTTAAAACGTGAAAAACTCACTTCTATAGTTTACAATACTATAAAAGGAACGGGTAGATTTAAAACCGGTTGTGAATAAAGCTATAGACATCATCTCTTTGGTTAGCGCCTTGTTTCTGGCGGTCTATTCCAGGCATTTGATCCAAAGTTTCAGTTTCATGAGCATCGGCGAGCTGCGGCGGCGGGCCAAGGCCAACAACCGCCGGGCCGAAGCCATCCTGAGCGCCCGGGTGCACGGCTTGAAGCTGTGGCTGATTTTGTGGTCGGTGTTCAGCCTGACGATCTTTTTCGCCGTCCGGGCGTTGGTCAACCTGTTGCCAGACTGGTGGCTGTCGGCCATCATCGCCGGCGTCGTCATCGTTATCCTGCTGTTTATCATGCCGCTTATGCGGCGCTCGGAACCTAAACTGAGCGTTGCGGCGAGCATCGCGCCGTACTTGGCCGGTTTTCTGGACCGGATTCAATTCATAACCCGGGTTTTCCGCCCCTTGGGGTTGTCCTTGTGGATCAGGCCCGACCAGCCCGTGCCCATCCATTCCAAGGAGCACCTGGTCGAAATCATCGAAGAATTCCGGGTCAGGACGAAAAACCCCAGAGCCATGACCGACGCCGATTTGGCGATCTCAACCCTGACGTTCTCTGGCAAGCGGGTCAGGACGCTGATGGTCCCGATCGACAAGATTAGAACGGTCAAGGCCACCCAAGACCTGACGCCCAAGCTGATAGAGCAGCTGCACAGTTCGGGGTTCTCCGTCTTTCCCGTCCGGCGCGGGGATGAGCAGGACTTTTGCGGCATCCTGCACTTCACGGACCTGGAAAAATTGAACCGCACCAGGGCCGTGCACCAGATTATGAAGCCCGGGGTCCAATACATCAACGCCGACGCCCCGCTGAATCAGATTGTCGACGCCTTCCTGAAGACCAAGCAGCATCTCTTCCTGGTCGTCGACGCTTCCAAACAAGTCGTCGGGCTGATGGATCTGGCCGACGTTCTCCGGCAGTACTTGGGCGAGCAGCAGACGACCGATTTCAAGCACTATGACGATTTGGAGCTGGTCGCCCAGCACTCTTTGCCCGACCAGACCCGGCCCAAGAAAAAATCCAAGAAGAAATCAAGCAAGCGCCGGTCCAAGACGTAGCCGGCCCGGCGACGGTGGACATAACGGCGAGGCCGGGTTAATATAGGGCGGATAGGATGGGAGCGTGCGATTATGCCGAGCGACGCCAGCGACAGACCTTTGAAAAAATACGGTTTCAGCCCAAGCCTGGCCGCCCAAACCGAGGACGGATTGCTATTGCCAATGAACGAAAAATTTGCCGGATCGAGACCTGCCAGCCATGAACCCCCGCGTAGTTGATTTACTGGATTTGTTCGACGAAGGCGAGGGCCGGGCTGTCGTTGCCGGCTGGGTGCACTCCCATCGCAATCACGGCGGCCTGACCTTCATCGACCTGCGCGATCACAGCGGCATTGTCCAGTTGGTCTTCCACCCTGACGACCGGGAGCTGTTTCAAACCGCCGACAAGCTGCGGGCGGAGTGGGTGATTGAGGCGTCGGGCCGGCTGCAGGCCAGGCCTCCGGAATTGGAAAACCCCAAGCTGCCGACGGGCAAGTTCGAGCTGGTGGTCGACAAGCTGCGGATCCTTAACCGCTCCGCAACGCCGCCGATTGCCGTCAGCGACACGGATGGGACAGCGGTCAGCGAGGAAAAACGGCTGCGCTACCGCTACCTCGATTTGCGCCGGCCGAAAATGCAGGCCAACCTGCGCCGCCGCGCCGAATTCTACAAGTTCCTGCGCCGCTTTATGGAGAAAGAGGGCTTTATTGAGATTCCCACCCCGATCCTGGCCAATTCCTCGCCCGAAGGAGCCAGGGATTTTCTGGTGCCGTCGCGGGTTCACCCCGGCAAGTTTTACGCCCTGCCCCAAGCGCCGCAGCAGTTCAAGCAGCTGTTGATGGTCGGCGGCGTGCCGCGCTACTATCAGATAGCGGCCGTTTTTCGCGACGAGGATCCGCGGGCCGACCGGCTGTACGGCGATTTCTATCAGCTCGATTTGGAGGTGGCGTTCGTTGAGGACGGAGCTTTCATCAGGCAGTTGTTCACGCCTTTGGTCGCGAGCATGGTGGTTGACTTCGCCAAGCTCCGGCTGTTTGAAGGTTCCGTTCTGGAAATGACCTACGCCCAGGCTATGGAAGAGTACGGTACCGACAAGCCGGATCTGAGATTCGGCCTGAAGCTGGTCGACCTCGGCAAGGTTTTCCAAGAGACCGAGGCGACCGTCTTGCGGACCGTCTTGGACTCGGGCGGAGCGGTCAAAGGTTTGGTTGCGCCGGCGGCTTTCAGCCGCAAACAGCTGGATGAGTTTACGGCGGTCGCCAAAGCCCAGGGCGCGGCCGGCTTGGCCTATCTGGCGTATCAGGACGGGCAGTGGCAAGGGCCTCTGGCCAAGTTCCTCAAACCTGAAGAATCGAAGCGTCTGGCGGAAGTTTTTACTGCCGAAAACGGCCAGACCGTTTTCCTGATCGCCCACCAAAAGCGGGACGTCGTCAACCGGGCTCTGGGCCAGTTGCGCCTCCAGCTCGGCGACGCGCTGGATCTCAAAGACCCCGGACTGGTCGCGGCCGTCTGGGTAACGGGATTCCCTTTTTACGAAGAAGACGAGCAAACCGGACAGCTGGCTTTCGCCCATAATCCGTTTTCCAAACCCTTGGGCGATCTTGACGGCGATGACAAGCTAAGCATTGAAGCCGACCAATTCGACCTGGTATTGAACGGACACGAAGTCTGTTCGGGCGCGGCCAGGAATCACGACCCGGAATTATTGATCAAGGCTTTTACCAATCTGGGTTATGCCGCCGAGACCGTCGAAGCCCGCTTCGGCGCCATGATTAACGCTTTCAAATACGGCGCGCCGCCGCATGCCGGCTGCGCTTTCGGGTTGGACAGGGTGCTGATGATCCTGAGCGGAGAAACCAACTTGCGCGAACTGGTCGCCTTCCCCAAAAACGGTTCGGGGGTCGACGTTATGATGGATTCGCCTGCCGAAATAACAACCCAGCAGAGGAAGGAGCTGGGGCTCTGAGATGCGTCGGCTGGCCGGCTTCGGGCTAACAGCCGTTATCTGCGGCCTGCTTTTGGCGGGCTGGCCGCCCGCCGGGGTTGAAGCAGTTGACGGCGGAACGGTAACGGAAGAAGTTAAAATGGCCGCCATACGCCGCTTGGAAGTGCTGGCGGCTTCGCAAACGGCCAACCCGGACGCCTCATCGGCGGCCGAAGTCAGCGCGGGCTGCGAAGCTTTTACGGCCGTCCAAGTCGCCGGCGCCCTGAAGTCGGCGGAAGATTCTAGAAAAGAATACGGGAGATTGGCGTCGACGGCGGTTGTCAGCTTGGACTTTGTTATCAATAATTTGCGTCAGACAGCCCAAGACGTCTCGGCGGTCGTGGCGATCAGGGACGAGTTGGTCGGTTTGGAAACGGACTTCGCCGGTGCCGCTTGGAGTTACGTCGCCAGCTTGCAAGACCTGACGGCCTTGGGCGGAGCTTGCGCTGACCGTCCCGCCCTCTTCATTGCCGGCTTGCGCCAGGCCCGGCTGCAGCGGCTGGAGGCTGTCCATTACGCCGAAGTTGTCCTGCGGTTCGTCGAAACCGATTTCGCGAATGTCTTGGCTGAAGTCAGGGAGCAATCGGCGGAGGAGGTTGAATAGCATGGCCAAGCTGAAAAGACCGCGGCTGCCAAAGGCCAGGACGTCGCCGTTGCTGTTCTACGTCATCGCGGTTTTCGCGACTACGGCGGCCATCAGCCTGATCTCTTTCTATCTTTTCTGGAATTCGCCGGCCAGAGAACTGGCGAAGGACATCCAAGAAGCCAAGGAAGAGGCCGTGGCCAATCCTTTCCTGCCCGGGTATGAGAACGGAGAGGTGGACGTTGCCGACGGCGTGCTGCGCCAAACGGAGGTTGACAAACTGCTGGAGCAGGCGGCCGATTTGGCAGCCGACCTGGAGCCTGAGCGGGACTTCGCGCTCGAGGACTACCCCGACTTGTCAGAACTTTAGCCGCGCCTTGTCGCCAAGGTTTTCGCGCAGCCAGCCGTCCAGGCCGCTGGCCGACATGCCGACAACGATCGACCCGGCCGCCAGCTCGCGTTCGATGGCCGTTCGCAACTCGCGGTTCATTTTTGCCGGGGAGGCTATTTGGCGGTTGCTGAGGGTTTTGATAAAGTCCGCCGGGTTGAGGACGGGCAGTTCCGGGTCTTCGCGGGTCAGGAAAGTCGGCAGCCAGTAAAGCCGCTTGACGTTTTTGAACAGATCCCTGTACTGATCCTTGACCAGGTGTTGCCGTTGGTTGGAATGGGGTTCGTAAACCACGACCACCGGCTTGCCCAACTCTTCCGCCCGCTGCAAACAGCCGGCTATTTTAACCGGGTTATGGGCGTAATCGGTGTATAGCCCGGCCGATAATTCCTCGAAGCGCCGCCAGCTGCCTGGAAAGCGGTTGAGGGCGGCGATTAGCTCCTCCTCTTTCGCGTCCGGTAAAACCGCCCGCCCGCCCGCCAGCGCCAGAGTCGCGTTTTGCCGGTTAACCTCACCGGCCAGCTTCAAGCCGGCAGGCGGCGGCTTCGTCTGCGGGGTTTCAACTCTCGCGAGCCAGTTCCGTTCGGGGTAGAGGACTTCCGCGTCGTGGCGGCCGATGACGACTTGCTCGGACTGGTCGACGAACCGGCGGAAGGCGTCGGTGTAATCCTCCATGGTCGGAAAGACCTCGGGGTGGTCGTGGTCTATGCCGGCAATCAGGCTCAGCCGCGGCTTGAAGGACAGGAAGTTGCGGTCGAATTCGTCGGCTTCGTAGACGAACCAGCGGCTGCCGGGCTCCACGGCCGCGGGGGGCCCCACGGGCCGAGGTTGACAAACATAAAATCCCAGCGCGACAAGCGACAATATTCAAGGACCAGAAAAAAAAGCT
>VXPC01000007.1:14538-22530 GCA_009839685.1 Candidatus Saccharimonadota bacterium
GTTTGCCGCCCAAAGAATAGCCGATCGGCTCTCCCATCTCTTTCAGCAGCCAAATCATCATGGCGGTCGTCGTCGTTTTGCCGTGGCTGCCGGCGACTGCCAGCAAATCCAGCTCCCTTTCTTCCAGCAGATAATTGAGAAATTCGTCCCGTTTGCTATGCCTGATGGATTGTCGCTTCACCCAGGCCAATTCGGGGTTGGGGGGTCGCGCCCAGGCCAATGCCGAGGAATAGACGTACCAGTCAATCGGCAACCGGTCGTGGGTGGCGGCGATCTGCTCGGCCGTCTGGCCGATATTGATAATCGGCGCCGGAGAAAGCCGGCGGATTTTATCCAAAGTTTCGGAATCTTGGATATCGGAGCCGGAAACGGTGTGGCCGAGCTGGCGGGCGATTTCGGCCAACGGGCCGAGTCCGGAACCGCCGATGCCAGCGATGTAGATATGCATGCTTGCATTATCTTACAGAGGCGTCTTTTTCTCAATCAGTAGCAGCGGCCGCAGCGGCCCATGCTTTATAATGGAGCTTATGAACGGCAGGTGGGCATGAACCGCAAATACCGCAATCTGACCTTTATCATCACCCTGATAGTCGTCGTCGGCAGCTTCGCCGCCGCCCTGTACGGCCTGCGCCACAACAACCTGCGCATGAACGAGCTGCGCACGGCTGTTTTCGAGGCTGACCAGCAGGGGGGAGACGAGGAAATCGAAGCGGCCCTGCTCAATCTCAGGCGGCATATCCTCAATCACATGAACACCAACTTGCAGCGTCAGGATTCGGAGAGCTCCGAAGCTCCGATCCAGCTCCCCTACAAGTTTTACCGCGACGTTTTGGGCGAGGATTACGACCGCGGCATTATCTGCGGCGGCACCCGGGAGGGAAGAATCCTGGAGAGGGGCGGCAAGCTGATCAGTTGGTACAGGAAAGTGGATTGCGGCGGTTTCGACCGCCGGATCCTCGACGACGCCAGAAAAAAGTGCGAAACGGAGGAATTCGTCATCTCCGAGCGGCTGGGCTGCCTGATATCGGAGGTCAACAAGGATTCCAGGACCGAGGATACGGGTTACCCCGACCCGATTCTGCCGGCGAAGGACTTCTACACCTATGATTTCCCCTCGCCCGTCTGGTCGCCGGACCTGGCCGGTTTCGGCCTGCTGGTTTTCGGCTTGTCTTTGGCCGCTTTGGTCCTCCGGCTGCTGTTTTAGCCCGGTCGACAGGGGAGATTACCAGTTGACAGACAGCCAACAGATAGAGTAGAATACCCCAAAATAACCAAGGAGGGTTTATCATGAGTTATGTATACAAAAACTCAAAGGGTGTGGACTGGTATCTGAACTGCAAAGAGGTGACTCTTAAGGGCGGTCAGACACAGAAGATTTACTTTTTCAGCAAAGACCAGAGGGACACGGGCTGTGATTTGCCAGCCGACAAGCAGGTAGTCGAGAACGCCGCCAACGGCTTCCCGATCTGCAAGAACAAATAAGACGGATTAAATAAAACTGAAAGCCCTCCCCCTGGTCGGGGAGGGTTTTCGTCGTTATGGACAAGGATAGACCGCTGCTTATCTTGGCGCCGATGTACAACGTGACGGATACCGTTTTCCGCCAAGTGGTGGCGGCCTGTGCCCCGCCCGACGTCTTTATCACCGAATTCGTCAACGTCGACGGCCTGCAAAGCCCCGGCCGGCCCAAGTTGCTGCCTTACCTCTACCTTGAGGAAACGGGCGTGCCGGTCTGGGCGCAGATCTGGGGCAAGCGCCCGGAAAATTACCGCCGGACGGCTCAGGAGCTGGCCGCCGCCGGCTTTGCCGGCATCGACATTAACATGGGCTGCCCGGACAAGGCCGTCGTCAAAAACGACGCCTGCTCGGCTCTGATCAAGCCCGCCAACCGCCCCTTGGCCGCGGAAATCATCGCTGCCACTAAAGAGGGCGCCGCCAATCTGCCGGTCAGCGTCAAGACCCGGCTGGGGTTTGGGGACATAGATCTTAGCTGGCACGAATTCCTGCTCGGCCAAGATTTGGCTTGCCTGAGCGTTCACGGCCGAACCGTGGCTGAGAAAAGCAAGGTTCCGGCCCACTGGCCGGAAATCGGCCAAGTCAAAGCTCTGGCCGCCAGGCTGTCTCCGCAGACGAAGGTAATCGGCAACGGTGATATCGGCTCTCGCGAGGAAGCCTTGCGGTTGTGCGAAACCTACGATCTGGACGGCGCCATGATCGGCCGGGCTATTTTCGAGGACCCCTTCCTGTTCGCCGAGCGCAGCCCGTGGCCGGCGATGGTGGCCGAGGATAAAATCAAGCTCTACCTCCGCCATCTGGAGACGTTTGCCGGAACCTACGCCGGCTCGGAGAGGAATTTCGAGCCCTTGAAGAAGTTTATGAAAGTTTATCTGAGCGGTTTTCAGCACGCCCAGAACCTGCGACTGCGGATAGCTGCCAGTCGCAGCGCCGGGGAGGCGATAGCAGTTTTAAAAGCTGCCCTCTGAGGTGTGGGAGGAAGCGTATGAAAATCTACTCTTCAAGGTTGAAGACGGTGGCTACCCTGCCAAGCTCGTTGGCGTAAACCTGCATCTCGTCTCGTTGCTCGGCCAGAGCCACCTGGGTTTCAATTTCGTACTTGCGGTCAATCAGCTCCAGCTTTCTTTCGCCTGCCTGCTTGGCGGCCTGCAAACCTGAGGCCAGCTGCTGTATGATGCCATCGATGTCCGCGCGGCGGGTTTCCCGCTGGCCGTAGCTTTCCTCCAGCTCTGCTATAATTGCGCCCCGCTCCGCCAAGGCAGCGGATGCCTGTTCGCCGGTCTGCACTGCGAGAGTGCCTTCCTCCGGTTGACCTTCAGTGTTGTCGGTCGGATTTATTTCCGTCATAAACTCTCCCTCTAATAAAATAATTTAAGCTTATATGCTGTTATTATACCCTAATCAGTTATTTTTGCAACCCCTAAGAGCTGAAAAAATCAACCGCCTGGAAAAAGCAGGCGGCTCAGAGCGGCATTCATCTGGTTGCGGGGGCAGGACTCGAACCTGCGACCTCGTGATTATGAGTCACGCGAGCTGCCGCTGCTCCACCCCGCAATACTGCGTTACGCGGTTGGATTATACAGGATAAGCCGCCGCCTGCCAAGCTTGACCGCTTCCGCCGTCTGCTCGAGGTTATAAAATCCACAGTTGCAGCTGTGAAAGAGGTTGGTTGCAAAAATAGTCGTTATACCGTCTGGGAGGCTCGCTACCGTCCGCCAGCTCTGGCCCTTTTGGCTGATGCCGACCAAGGACTCTCGAACCTCGAACCCTCTGGCGCAACGCTTAACCTTTCTTAGACAGAGCCGGCGTTGTATGCTTGGGCTGTCATGGGTAAAAGAAAGAACCGCGGTCAAAGTGAGAGCTGGGAAGCCGCCCGCCAGGAAAAAATCCTTGAGATTGACACCTTGCCGCTAACCAAGGCTCTTTTGGCTTTGATTAGAGTTATCAATCAAGCCGGGCAAGCTGCTAACAGGGATTTGGTTTATGATATTGCTGTCGCGGGTCGCTCTTTCAAACCCGACGTCCGGCTATTCCGTTCCTTCGGCGTCGCGCCTGATAAAGATAACGGCGTGTCACACGCAGACGCTCAAGAATTCCGCATCAAGGTGGCCGAGTCCTTAGCTTACATCCAGCAGATGGATTATGCCAATTACATGAGCGGCTGGATGATAACCGAAGCCGGTGAGAAAATCCTAGACGACTACGTCGAAGAGAACGGCGTACTGCCCATAGACCCGGATGAGGTCGCCGTTGTCACGAATATGCTGCGGTAAGCTCAATCAGAAAACCACTTAACTGGAGCGGCCGATTTCTATTTATGAGGGAGCGTCATTTCGTATACAACCTCCACATCGGTACATTGCAATCTAAAGCGTGACACTTATGCTTTGCGTGTCTCGGCTGGTGCCGGCCATCCGGTATCAGGGGCTGTTATCCGCGCCGAAGATGAAATCCCGCCAGCGGCTCAAGTTTGACACGACCGGTTCATCTGTCTCAGCCGGAGCCGCCTGAGGTTGGTAGGTCGCCTTCAGTCGGCTGATTTTCTCGCCGCTGATGATCAGTACGCTTTCCCCCGGCAGGGTGTAGCCCTGCTGCTCGCGGATCGCCAGATCCAGATAGTACTCGGAGCGGAGGAACTCGTTGTCCAGAGCCTGATTCTTTTTCTGCTGTTCCAGAAGGCTGTTCATCGCCTCGATCTCACCGGCTTGGCGCTGCAGGCGGTGGTTGCGGTTCGCCTGCTCGATAATCTGCCAAGTGACGGCCACGGCCACCAGCAGGGCGGCGATGAAGAGGGCGTTCTTGCGCCAGAAACGGTCGGTCGGGGCAATTTTGTCCATTTTGTTTTATTATAAAGCTAGTTTTCCTCTGAATAGCGGATAATTGTCCGGTTGCGGGGCTGTAGCTCAGGGGTTAGAGCAGTCGGCTCATAACCGATTGGCCGCAGGTTCAAATCCTGCCAGCCCCACCAGAAACGGAAAATCACCTTATTTTTTGGCAGGCGAGATTGAAGGCCTCGGACCAAGACGTGAAGGGTTTGAGGTTATTCTTGAATTCATTGACTCCCATGCCGGCGTTGATCGCCAAGCTGAGCTGGCTGATCATCTCGCCGGCGGAGGGGGCGATGACGCTGCCGCCGACCAAGCGTCCGTCGGGAGCGCACAGCAGCTTGACGAAGCCGGCTCGGCGGTTGCTCAGCCGGCTGCGAATCAGGCCGTGGACGGGAACCATCGCTCTCATGTAAGGCAAGCCCTGCTGGCGCAATTCTGTTTCCGTCAGGCCCGTGGCCGCAACTTCCGGCGTTAGGGCCAGATAACGGCTAACAGCCGCGTAATCAAAGCCCAGCTTGTCTTTAGCCTTGGCTTGACCAAGGTTGTGGACGGCCAGCCGGCTGTGCTGGGCAGCCAGATGGGTCAGCATGTCGTGGCCGATAACGTCGCCCACGGCGTAAATGTGGTTGGCGGTCGTTTCCAAAAACCGGTTGACCTTGATGCCGGCGTCGTCGAACTGGACTCCGGCTGCCTGCAGGTTAAGATCCAGCCGCGGGATACGGCCGGCGGCGACCAAGATTTCCTCAACGATGATATTCTTAACCTCGCCTTTGGCGGTCAGGGCTATTTCCTTCTGGCCGTCATCACGGAGTTTGACGCCGCCGATCTGGACGGTCGTCAGGACGTTGACGCCCTTGGTTTTGAAGATTTCCTCAACCACCTGGCCGACCTCGGGGTCTTCGCGCGGCAGCAAGTGCTCGGCCGCTTCCGCCAGACAGACCCGGCTGGCGGCGGCGTTGAATATCTCGGCCAAAGCGCAGCCGGTCGTTCCGCCGCCGATAATGAACAGGCTGGCCGGCGGCCGCGGCCGGCTCAGGGCTTCTTTGAAAGTTATAAAACCGCATTTCTCCAACCCTTCAATAGGCGGGACGTGGGTGGTCGACCCCGTGGCGATGATGGTTTTACGGCCGGTCAGCTGCCGGCTGCCGACGTTAATCGTCCAAGGATCGACAAATTGGGCGAAACCGGTCAGCAGTTCGACCCCGGCTGCCGAGAAAGCGTTCGCGCTGTCCGGAACGCCCGTGCTCTTGACGCAGTCGTTTTTGAAAGCCAGGGCTTTTTCCCAATTCAGGCTGACGCGGCCCGCGTCCACGCCGGCCGCGAAACCGTTGCGGGCGGTTTCCAGATCGCTGACGACCTGCAGCAGGGCGTTGACCGGCACGCAACTGTAATTGGCGGATTCGCCGCCCAGCGTCGAGCCTTCCACCATGGCCACCCGCAAGCCGCTTCTGGCAGCGGCTACGGCAGCCGAGCCGCCGGCGCTGCCGCTGCCGATGCAGATCAGGTCGAATTCGAATTGGACGGGCGGCCGGGGGCTGGTCTTAGGCATAATCTACAGCTTTATTATACCGCTTATTCTAATACATCCGCTGGCGGTTGTTGTTAAAAGCTTTAAGCCGGATCGATTGCGGTTTCGAGCTTGGCAAGGTGTAAAAACCCCGGCCAGACCGCCCTGGCAGTAGTTGTTTTGACAAATCGCTTGCTAATCGGCCGTCGGCCGGCTTACAGTGGGAGCATTCAAACAAATTTAAAAGGGGTGTAGTTCGATGTTTAAAGCTTACGCGTTTTTCTGGAGCGCTCTCATGAGGGCGTTCGGCTACAGGAATCTAGGGTTGGTTTTAGCATCTCGACCGCTCAACCGCCGCTAACGGCGGTTTTTTGTTGGCCGGAACCTCGGATCCGCCTTTTCGTCGCGATATCTGGTAGCAGCGACTGGAATTGAACCAGTGACCTCGGGCTTATGAGTCCCGCGCTCTAACCAACTGAGCTACGCTGCCCCGCGAGCTTTCTTATAATCATCAATTTAATCTGAATTGTCAAAGCCCGGCCTAGCCGCCGCCCGGCTCATAGGGTATGAAGGCCGGCTTCAAACGCTGGCAGTCGTCGAAACTGGTCAGGTGCGAAGTCAGGCAATCGGCGTAAGCCTGATAGGCGTCGGTGTCGGCTTCGAATTGCTGGCAGTTGGCGGGCGGCTCGAAGTCGAAAATGCACTCCTGGTACTCGGAATGCTGATCCTGGGCCAGTTGGTTGACGTTGTGGGATTCCTCGCGTTTGCGCTCGAATGAATCCAGCCAGGTTTCGTAAAAATCGACCACCCGGCGGCGGTTGTTGAAGTAACGGCTGTAATGCTCTTCCAAAGCTTGGGGTATTTCCGCTATTTGGCTGCCGACGAAGGAATGAATCTCGCTGCGCTCGGCCCACTGCCGGGCCTCCTCGTCCTCGTACTGGTAGTGGCCTTCGTAGATTTCCAAAAACTCAGCGACTACTTCGGGGTTGTCGCGCTTGAAATTGTCCAACAGCCGGTCAATCTCGTCCGATTGATGGTGGATGTAGAGATCGTAGTAAGCGGCGTGCAGCAACTCGTGGGCGGCTGTCGTCTCCAAGCTGGGCGTCCTGAGGATGGCGATGCTGCCGGTTTGCCAGCAACCGTAAACGACAACGTCCGCCGACGAACTGCGACAGCCGTAGCCGGGATCGCTGTCGTCGTCGAAAATGCGCGGGTTGTTGTCGTAGAGCATTTCCTTGCCCGCGTCGCTCAGCTCCAGTCTGTTGGCCAGATCCTTGACGTTTTGGGGAATATGGTCATAGCGGTCGTCTACCGTGACAACTGGCTCCGGTTCCGGTTCGGGTTGAGGTTCGGGGATCTCGACCGGCGGTTCTTCGGGCGGGTTGTCGTTGACGTCCGTCGGGGGAGCCGGAGGCAGTTCCTCCGGCATTGCAACCGGTTCCGTCTCGCCGGCTGTCTCGCCGCCTACCTTTATTCCAGAATAATTTGCCGGCGGTTCGTTAAAAATTGCCGCCAGACCGACAGCCGCCAGAAAGGATATGACGGCAAACAAGGCGCCGATTGCCAGCTGGTGCACAATAATGGCCGACCGGCCCGCGACCGCCCGGTTTTTGATGTGGTGTGGGGGTTGATAATAACTGCGGTTCATGCCTGCCGCCCAGTAAAAGTCCGCCTAAGTCAAATTTAGCATAAACGCCCGCAAGGCCGATTTTTATTTCTAATAAATACAACGGTTTGCAATTCCGCCCATTCGCCGGCTTTCCACGGGTAGAATTTATATCATAAAAGTTATTTTCAACGGCGAAAGAGGGTTGTCTGGGGCTGGGAGGTGGACATTTTAGCTCTTTTGTAGTATTATCCGGTCAGACGCTTATCCTTAAAACCTTAGTGGGTCGGCGATCCCAGCGCACCTTTTAAAATCTAAAATTTATTAAAACAAACACATAAAAATTTATGAACCAATCAAAGTCGACGACTGGTTTCAAATTGCTAGTCAGTCTCATTATATTATCAATCGCGGCAATCGCGGCAATCGCTTTTGCCAGTTACGCCCGTTCCTCCGTTTCGCACGCGTCGCCGGGCGACGGTCCGGCCTTTAACAGGTTGGCCAAGAATTTCGAAATTCAAACCGACGGCCAGGGG
>VXPC01000065.1 GCA_009839685.1 Candidatus Saccharimonadota bacterium
TTATCAAGGGCATTCCGCCGTTCCTCAACTACGTTCGTGCAATATCCGGGCTAGACCCGTTTAGCGCATTGTTTGCGGGGCTCCCGCCCCTTCCGATGCCTACATCGGACGGCATTGCCTTGACCCAACTGTTCGGTTTTGCAGTGAGTGAAGAGTTTGAGCTCAAAGAATGGTTGCCTCGCGTGTCCATTGAAGTTGATGTGAGCGACGGCGTCTTGCTGTATGCGTCATTTTCAGAGGGTGTCCGAAACGGCAATCTCAACGCGCCCAGCTCAGTTGCAATTGCCTCCGGATTTAATCCGGTGCGGTTCGCCGAACTTCGAACCCATGACCAGGACAGCGCCGAAACATTCGAGGTAGGCGCAAAAGCAGTCTGGAACGGTGGAAAGTTCATCGCCAATGCCGCTGTCTACAAAACAACGTACAAAGATCCACAAGTTCAGACCTCAGTGCCGTTTGTATTGGCAGTCAATGGCCCGGATGTCGATATCGTGGGTCTTGAGCTTGAAACCATTTGGAACTTCAATTCGTACGTGAGTGCATATGCCAACCTAGGCTATCAGGATGCGGAGTTCGATGGCAGTATCCTGCTAATACCTGCAGCCGCTGCACTTGGCTTTCCTTTTGACCTAGTTGAGGGCAACGCCCCGGCGAACGCGCCCAAGTGGAGCCTGTCTGCCGGCGTGGATTTGAATGTTCCCGTCAACGATTCCGGCCTAAACTTCATAGGGTATCTGGGCTATCAATTTGTCGACAGTAGTTTCTCCACGCCGCAGAACTTTCCATCGACTGAGCTTGACGATCAATCCTATATGCATTTGAGGTTGGGTGTAGAATCGAAGAAGTGGCTGCTGGTGGCCTACGCGAGCAATCTCACCAACGAGTTGGCATACCAGCACATCGAATACACCGCGGCACCGTTTGTCAATGCTCAGGGAAAATTGGACAATGCGGTAATCGGCGGCAGCGTGAATCGACCTAGAACGATCGGCTTGGAATTAACGTTGCGGCTGTAGCGCCAAAGGTGGTGGAATGGCAAGACGTATTTCATTCTGCCGAAACTGCCAGGCTGCTTGCGGCGTCGAACTCGAAGTGGAGGACAATCGAGTCACTTCCATAAGAGGCGATGCCGCTCATCCGCATAGCAAGGGCTACCTTTGTTTCAAAGGAAAAACGAGCCTCGATCATCAGAATGGTGAAGATCGGCTAACACAAACGTTCAAGCAAAAGGATGGCCGGAGAGAGCAGCTTTCACCACGTGAAGTCTATGATGAAGTCTCGCGCAAACTATCCACCTTAATAGACCAATATGGACCACGATCGATTGGGCTGTACTACGGCACTGGAACAAACCAAAATCCTCTAAATCATGCGTTGGTCAAGAGTTGGTTGGGAAGTACCATTGGTTCGCCGAATCTCTTCTCTAGCATCACAATCGACCAATCCGCCAAATGGGTGACAGCCGGACGTCTTGGATATTTCGCCAACGGCAAGTATGTAGGGCCGGATTGTGAAGTGGCTCTATTGGTAGGTACAAACCCGCCAGTGTCCCACATGGGAGCGCCGACTTGCCCATACCCCTCGCGTCGAAACCCTCAAAGCCACCTTCGGCAGTATCAGCGTGACGGTCACAAGCTCATTGTGATTGATCCGAGAAGAACAGAAATCGCGCGGAGGGCTGATCTCCACCTTCAAATTGATCCAGGCGAGGACACGGTCGTGCTCGCCGCCATGTTGAATCACATCTTTCTTAACGGATTGGAAAATCGAGACTTCCTCAATCGGTTCGCGACTTCCGTCGATGCATTGCGTGCGCTTGTGCAGCCGATAACACCCGAGCTTGCGGCGAAACGGGCGAAAATCCCTCCGGCAGAGATCGTAGAAGCCGCAGAGCTTTTCTCAAGCGTCAATCGGGCGAGTGCATTTTCAGGCACAGGTCCTGACATGTCGCCCCACTCAAATCTAGCCGAACACTTGATTGAATCACTCAACGTGATTTGCGGCGGATACAGAAAAGCGGGTGATTTGGTAACCAACCGTGGCTTGTTGTTTGGGGCAGTTCCTACGGTTGAAAGCGTCATCCCACCTACCCGTGCTTGGGAGCGAGGTGCGCGCAGTCTATCGGCTAACACCGGACGGGTAGGGGGAGAGTTCCCGACCGCGTTACTCCCTGGTGAAATCCTTAGTGATTCACCAGAACGTATTCGAGCGCTAATTGTCGTTGGTGGTAATCCTGTTGGCGCACTCGGCGAGCCCGCGCTTACGCAGAAGGCGTTTAAGCAGCTAGAACTAGTTGTGACGCTGGATATGCGCGAGACCGAAACGACAGAGCTTTCGGACTATGTCATCGCAGTTAAAGCGCCTTATGAGCGAGAAGACTTCACGGGCATGTCAGATTCACACACGTTGACACCATTCGCCCAATACACTGATGCGGTGGTCGAACCATTGCCGTCACTAATCGATGATTGGGAGTTTTTCTGGGAAACCACCCAGCGGATGAACCGCACGTTGGCACTCAAGCGACCAGCCATCGGCCTGCCGGATGAGGCTCACCAAGGTACACCGCTGGATATGCAAACCAAGCCAAGCACAAGGGAGCTCATTGCACAGTTGTGTGAGCTGGGTGGCAATGTGTCCATTGAAGAACTTACCGCAGCCCCCCATGGGATTGGCCTGCCTTACGAACCCGTTCCCATTGAACCTGCCCAGCAGGATGATGGCGCTCGCTTGAATGTCTGTCCCGCCGATGTCGCGGAGGAATTCCTCAGCTACCTCCAAAAGACGCCAGATGCGCACTACCAATTCCTTCTGGTATGCCGACGCCGTCTCGAAACCATGAACAGCGCGTATCGAAATGCAGATCGAACTCTAAGCAAGCACCCGTCGAGCGTTTTGCACATGGCACCTGGGGACTTGGAGTTGAACAAACTGAAAGACGGACAGTTGGTGCAAGTCACTAACGCCAATGGGTCGATGAGAGCCACTGTGCAGTCAGATCCCACGTTAAAGGCTGGGGTTGTCTCAACGTTTCACATGAAAGCCAGCAGCCCGGAATACGGGGTCAATAACTTGGTGTCTCTCACCGACCACTTGGAGGCAATCAACTTCATGCCAAGACAGTCGAGCATTCCCGTCAACATAAGGCCGCTGAATGAAGCGGTGAACTAGGACGCAGAAAAAATGACCGAAGCAACGATGCCCCAAGCAACTATCACGGAAGAGATGATTGCCTCCATGCGAGCCAAAGCAGGGATTGAACTGAGAATTGATCACTCCGTGTACAACGAAGATGCCAGTCGCATCGCCGTGTTGCGCTTTGTTGAAGGCATTGGGGAAGTGAACCCGCTTTGGGCCGACACAGAGCTAGGTGAGGCCTCCCCATTTGGCGCAGCAGTTGCACCCCCATCTTTCGTCATGGGCTGCTTTTCGGGGCTGCAGTTCGGATGGCCCGGGTTAGGCTCCTTCCATTCTGAAAGCACGCTGAGGTTTCATAGACCCATCTATATTGGCGATCGGATTAAGCCGAAATGCATCTACCAGGGTTTCAGCGGTCCGAAGCCAAGCAGTTTCGCTGACCAAATTGTCATCGATCATTTCCACAACGAATACACCAATCAACACGATGAACTTGTCGCGGAAATAGATTGGAGCGTGATTAACTACGAACGAGGCACAGCGATAAAAAAAGGGGCCAAATCCGACGTTGCCAAAGACCTGCCCCAGGTTTGGACTGAGGAAGCACTCGTTGACATTGAAGCCCGTGTGCTTGCAGAGGCACCTCGGGGATCAAGTCCTCGCTACTGGGAAGGTGTTGCTGAAGGGGATCAACTTGACGAACTCACCCGAGGGCCGATTGGCACCACGGATGAAGTGGCTTTTGTGTCGGGCGGGGGTGCGCCAATACCCAGGCTGAAAGCGAATGGCGTTGCGTTGCGCGATTATCAAAGGCACCCTGCTTGGGCCTTTCGAGATCCCGACAGCTCCGCCTTAGAGCCCATATACGCGGTGCATTACAACAAGCATGCCGCCGTCGCCATGGGCGTTCCGCTCCAGTATGACGTTGGTTTTCAAAGACAGTGTTGGCACATTAATCTGCTAACCCATTGGATGGGAGACAGCGGCTGGTGCAAATCAGCCAGCGCCCAGTATCGAAGCTTTGTTTACCACGGCGATGTCATCGTGATGGGCGGAAAGGTGGATAAACGATACATCGACGATGATGGGGAACACTGCGTGGACGTCTCCACCTGGGCGAGGAATCAACGAGGACAAAATGTTATGCCCGGGAGCGGAACGATTGTGCTTCCTTCCAAAGACAGTGATCCAATCAAGGACCGTGCGCGAAGTTAATGAACGCCGAATTAGAGAGTCAAGTCGCAATTGACTTACTAGAAAAAGTTCACGAACTTGAACCCTTGATTCGGGAAACCTCAGAACGCGCGGAAGAGGAGCGTAAGGTCTCGTCGCCGGTTATCGGTGCGCTCCGTGACGCTGGCTTTTTCCGCATGTGTGTCCCCAAGGCCCTTGGTGGACTAGAGATCGACCTTCCAAGCTCCTATCGAATATTCGAAGCGCTGGCGAACGTTGATAGTGCAGTTGGTTGGGCGGTCCCTAACGCCAATGGTCCCAGCATGGCTGGTGGTGCATTGCACCCTGATGCAGCACAAGAGATTTTTGGCGACCCGATGACCATCGCGGCCGGGTCACCCTTTCCATTAGGGCGCGCGATCGAAGTGGAAGGAGGTTATCGAGTTTCCGGAACGATCTCGTTTGTCAGTGGATGCGACTTTTCAAATTGGATCGCCGGGTCCACACTGGTATTGGACGATGGCAAGCCTCGCATGAAGGGCGACAAGCCATTGGTAGTACGCTGCCTGTACAAAGCTGAAGATCTTGAGGTTACTGGCAACTGGAATACGCTCGGAATGCGAGGGACTGGCAGTCACGATGTAATCGTTGATGATGTGTTTGTGCCAAGGTCCCATACTCACGAGCTCGGGCCCATTACCAACCCCAACCCTCCTTTTGATGGGCGCCTGTATCAATGCGGGCCGATTGCGGGAACCCCATTTGTAACGGTCGTTTGCTTGTCCAGCGCGCGTAACGCTCTTGTCGAAGCTCTAGATCTTGCTGCAAGGAAAACACCCGCCTTTGCGCCAGCGACCGTCGGGGATCGGCCAGTGGCGCAATCGCAACTCGCCCAGGCGCGAGCCAAACTAGATGCAGCCCGCGCCTACTTGTTCTCCAGCATAGACAGGCTGTGGGAATCTGTTGCCCAGGGTCAGGCCCCGACCCAAGAGCACAAAGTGGATTTGCAGCTCGCCGGATCATTTGGAACCCAGGCAGCGGCTGAGGCAATGGAATTGATTCGTGGTGTCACAGGTACGTCTGCGATTCAAGGTGCGCTCAGTTTCGAGCGCTATCATCGCGACATCGCAACGCTAACGCAGCACGCATTTACCTCAGCCTCCAGGTTTGAGTCCGTCGGGAAACTGATGGTGAACAGGCCCACTGATTGGGCGTTTCTGTTGTACTAGTTGACCTTGTGAATTCCAGTCCAGCCCCTCAAGGACTAGGGCTTAGGAAGGGAGAACGCTGGTGAAAATTGGGATATTGAGCAGCCAAGTTACCGATCGGCTCAACCCGCTGGTGACGATGGCGGAAGTTGTTGATGAGGCGATCACTGCCGAAAGCCATGGATTTGACCACTTCTGGATAGTCAATAGTCCTTGGGGAATGGATGCCATGACCGTGGCAAGCGTCGCAGGTCAACACACCGAACGTATCGAACTCGGCACCGCTGTGGTGCCTGCCTTTCCTCGACACCCAGTAACGATGGCTCAGCAAGCCATCACGACGAATATCGCGCTCAATGGCCGATTCACACTTGGGATCGGCGCATCTCACCAACCCATCATGGAAGATGAGTATCACGTAGACTTTCAGAAACCTGCGCGTCGGATGCGGGAGTATCTGGAAGTGCTAGTGCCGCTTTGTCAAGGCGAACACGTGGATTATGCGGGTGAATTCTTTGGCGCGAACATAAGTCTTCGTCCACCAGGTTTTTGCCCGGTCGAGGTGATGGTTGCAGCGATGGGCCCCTTGATGTTGGAAGTAACCGGTGCCTTGGGATGTGGAACCTTGCCTTGGCTAGTGAATGCCGAACGACTTGAGCAAGTCATTTTGCCTAAGATCAATGCAGCGGCTGAGTCTGCTAACAAGCGAGCGCCCCGCGTCGCGGCGATTCTGCCTGTCGTTGCAGCTGACGACGTTGGGAAGACTAAGGAGCTCGTTCACGCATTGCTAGAGACGGGTCCAAAAAGGGAAAGCTACGAGGAGCTTAAGCGGCAACAAGGTGCCACGAGTCACGCAGATATAGCGATCATAGGGAACGCATCCGAGGTCGAAGCAGATTTAAGGCATCTAAAAGCAATCGGTCTTACCGACTTCATCGCGGCGCCGCTACGCGTGGATGAGACGTCATATGAGCGCACGTGTGA
Source organism: Candidatus Saccharimonadota bacterium (assembly GCA_009839685.1). Lineage (GTDB taxonomy): Bacteria > Patescibacteriota > Saccharimonadia > Saccharimonadales > VXPC01 > VXPC01. Next base: position 6,504 of record VXPC01000065.1, read on the forward strand.
GGTTCTCGCTGGATTGAGAAGTTCCTTGGTAGAAAGCCATGATTTCCGATAATCCTGAATTCTCGCTCATCGTGAACTTTCGCTTAGACGCCGATAAACTGGGAGGTTGATACTGCTGTTGCGACTGTGCGTGTCTGAGGATCGGAGTAATCTTCGTGCATGTCGTGAAATTTCTCCCACTGAGTTAGATCGTTAAAGCGGTATTCCTCGATGGCGGTATAGGGATTGTCGGTGGTGTTGTCCGAGATGCTCACCGTGTAGCTAGTTGCCCCGCAGGCATTAATGTGGTCCCGGACTCTGGGGCCTCTGTGTTCTCGCCAGTAAACGCTGCGATTCTCGGGTGTTCTCAGGCCGTTCGCTTCCAAGAATTGGTAGACGTAGATGCTGTTGGACTCGATGCGGGGCAGGGGATCTGTGTTTAGGACAGGTTCAACCTGTGGCTCGACGATGAGCTGCTCGATTGTATGCCAAGGCCAGTAGGGTTCAACGACTTTTTGAAAGTCATCGCCTGGGTCTGTACCGAATGGCTCATTTGGAACCTTAGGCTGCCGACCCGCGGTTAGCATTGCTACGCCATCGAATGTTGTTGAGTTAGCGGTTGAGCCGGGTTCTTCAAAAAGGGAGACTCGATATCGCCTGATGTCGGGACCGGCGCCCGCCGCGTATGCCTGCATTATTTTTGGCATATGACTGATGAGCCAATGTGCGACTAGTATCTCTCGGGAGATACCTAGTTTGCGCTTGATGAGATAGTGCACCTTAGTTTCTGAGATGTGTTCCTGCGAGCTCACTGCGACCCCCTATCCAGGATGATTACACGCGTTTCTTGATAAGTTAACATCAAATCTGCATATATGTGCATTGTGTTTAGCTTAGCGTCCAACATAATATATGTTCCGGCTTGCAAATGAACACTTCACGAACACCATAGGAGGGCGGTTGTTATGAAAATAGTTCGGTTGTATTCCGGGGACGACGGGGAGTCGCACTTTGAAGATGTTGAAATTGAGCTGCACCCTGCTGGCTCTGGCCGTTACTCACAGTTGTTCAAAGGGGATGGTGTTATCTTTCGTGAGGTGGAAGGAGACTATTCTTTGGAATTCCATACCGCGCCAAAACGGCAACTGGTCGTCAATCTTACAGGACACGTTGATCTTGAGGTGGGAGATGGAACTGTACGTCGAATGGGCCCGGGATCGATCCTGCTGGCAGAAGATCACACTGGCCGCGGTCATAAAAGCAAAGCAGTAGAAGGCGAACCGCGCACCTGCTTGTTCATTCCATTGGACGACGACGCCCCCTTGTATTGATAAGCCTCATTTGACTACTCAAGAACCATCACCGGAAGATGCGGTTCAACGGGCGCTTGATGAATCACCGACCGCTGGCGTGGTCAGAACCTTGTTGGTGTTGTGTTGCGCGCTGACAATCGCTGACGGTTTCGACTTAGGTGTGGTTGCGTACATCGCGCCCGCCTTGACCGCTGAATGGAATCTAAACCCCTCGGCCTTAGGTTATGTCTTTGGATCGGGGCTCCTTGGCTTGGCGATAGGTGCGGTATTCTTTGCGCCACTGGCGGACCGTATGGGTAGGCGTTCGATTATCATCGTTGCTGCAACCCTTACTGGGTTGTCGATGTTGGCGAGTGCGTTTGCAACCTCGAGTGATCAGTTCTTGGTTGCGCGTCTGATAACCGGTGCAGGAGTTGGGGTGTTGATTCCTGTACTCACCACCTACGTCAGTGAAATCTCGAAATCTAGCTCCCGTAACGTAAATGTTGCGCTCATTGTCGCAATTGGTACCGTTGGCAGTGTGATAGCAGCGCTATTGTCTGCAAATCTCCTTGATGACGTTGGTTGGCGCTGGATCGTCGGTGGCGGCGGATTCGTTACCTTGTTGCTGGCACTGGTCTCGTTCAAGATGTTGTCGGAATCGCCAGTTTTTCTATCTAGGGGGCCTGGTTCTGATGCACTGCAGAAAACGAACGTGGTGCTTCAAAGACTAGGTGCCACTCCGCTCCAATCGGTGCCAGAAGCGCTCTCTACCTCCCCAGCAATTAGTGTTGTCAAACTGTTTTCGGGTTCTTATCGAGTGACAACGCTTGTGTTGTGGGGTGTGTTTATTGCGATCAACTTGTTTAGCTACTTTATGGTTAGTTGGACACCGCAGATGCTCACTCAGCGTGGCTTGAGCATTGAGCTCAGCATCTATGCGGGAATGGCTTTCCCAGTTGGTGCTGGAGTGGGTGCTATTGTGATTGCCGCTTGTGCGAGGAATCGAGAGCTTCGGCGCATCGTCATATTGGCTTTTGCGGTTGGTTGCGCGGCAGTATTGGTGCTCAGCGCGCTCGTTTGGGCGAAGTTGTGGCCCTATGTTATTGCCTTTAACTTCGTGTCAGGATTTCTGATCAGTGGTGGATTTGCGAGTGTTTTTACAATCGCGGCGACATACTACAGCGCTGCACTACGGGCAACTGCAATAGGCTGGTGCATGGGTGTCTCGCGGGTAGGCGCTGTTATTGGGCCAGTGATCGCGGGTTACCTATTCGAAAGGCAAGTACCTGTCTACAAAGCATACTGGCTCTTTTTGGTGCCGATCTTTCTCGCCATTTTGTGTCTTGCCTATCTTCCTCGGTGTCCAACGCTGCAACCCGCGGACTAGACAGCTATTGTAGATAACGCGTAGCCAATAAAGAGCATATTGATCATTTGGTTAAAGAAATTCCTTGTTTTGGTCTGGAAATGCGTACTACATTCAGATAACCTAGAACTCACCCAATGACGATCGCAAAGGGAGGATGTTGTGCTTACTGCTGAAGACAACAATCGCCTGACTGGTGTTTCAGCTGGAACGCCCGTAGGTGAACTGATGCGACGCTACTGGCACCCGGTGTTGTTATCAACTGAGTTGCCAAATCCGGACTGCCCACCTGTGCGGGTTAGGTTGCTTGGCGAAGATTTCGTCGCGTTTCGCGACACCTCTGGTCAGCTCGGTATCGTTGAATCCCGCTGTCCTCATCGCAAGGTTGAACTTTACTTCGGTCGAAACGAAGAATGCGGTCTAAGGTGCATCTTCCATGGTTGGAAATTCGACGTTAATGGCAACTGTGTAGACATGCCGAATACGACCGAGGCTGCTGCGGAAAGAATGAAACCGCGTGCCGCGATTAAGGCGCTTGAAGTCGTTGAGAGCAATGGGGCGATTTGGGCGCGATTCAGAGCACCGGAAGGAGAGGCGCTTTCAGAAGGTTTGTCTCAATTCCCGTTCATAGGACTACCGGATTCTCATGTTCATGTGTCCAAGTTTCTGCAAAAGACGAACTGGGCTCATCCCCTTGAAGGCGCCATTGACACGTCACACTTCACTTTTCTGCACGGCCCAGTTGTAGCACCAGAGCGCCATGAGAATGAAAGCCCCCAACAGGCGAGATTTCGATGGATTGCGGAGGATGGGGCTCCGAAAATGCACCTGATCAACCATGATGCGGGAATGGCAATCGGCGCCGCACGTAGCGCGGATGGTGAAGGATCTTACTGGCGGATTACGCAATTCCTGATGCCAAACATGGTTCTAACGCCGCACGCGTTCCCCGGGGAAACCAACTTTGGCGGTACATGGACCCCCGTAGATGATGAGAACACATGGGTGTTCAACTACGCGTACAACCTGCAACGTCCGCTTACCGATCAGGAACGAGACGACTATCAGTCAGGCCGGCGGGGTGGAATTCCTGCAACAGACGAAAATTTCTACCCTCTTGCCAATCCAAGCAATGAATTCATGCTCGACCGGGAGTTCCAAGCCAGTGGCGAACCTTTTTCCTTTAGCGGCGTCAAAGGCGTGAAGGAACAAGACAGCGTTGTCCAGTACAGCCAGGGCACGATCCACGATCGCACGAACGAATTGCTTGTTCAGACTGACCGCGCAGTGGTGTACTTCCGCAGACACATACTTGAGGCTGCACAGGCGTTGGCTGACGGCGAAATCCCTGCGAGCTTAAAGTGTGCTGATGTGTTTCGGGTTGGATCTGGCGACTCGATTAGCGATTCGGATGTGACCTTCGAACAGGTGCTTGAAGAGAGATTCGGATCTCCCAGTGGATTGATCGCTGCAGACGCCTCAAGTTAGTCGGAGGATTGAGCCATCACTTACGGAACGCTTGGTCTAACCACCACGGAGTTACTGACGACGACCCGTGCTGTCAGAAAGCGCTTGGACTTGGAACGCGAAGTGCCAGAAGATCTATTGGAGGAGTGCCTATCCATCGCCGTCCAGGCGCCTTCCGGCTCCAATGCTCAGAATTGGCAGTTCGTGTTTGTTACTGATCCTGCTTTGAAGGAAAATCTGGGAGAGATCTACAGTCGGGCTTGGGATCAGTATATCCAATCGCCAAATTCAATATTCAAACGTCACGAAGACAGCGATGACGGTGACCTGCGAAACAGCCAGGAGCGTTCCGCGAGTTCAGCGGATTTTCTGTCACATAATATCAAGAGCGTCCCGGTACTCATGATCCCTTGCTACAGAAGTAGAACGGACGGATTGCGGTTGATTGGTCAAGCGACACGATTCGCGTCAATTTACCCTGCCGTATGGAGCTTCATGCTAGCTGCCCGAGATAGGGGTCTGGGTACTTCCTTGACGACCATGCATCTGATGTATGAAAAAGAAGTTGCTGAGCTCCTAGATATTCCCTACGAGGAGTACATGCAGTGTGGACTAATCCCCATTGCGTACACTAAAGGGACGAACTTCAAACAAGCGTATCGACTAGCCGCGCGGTCTGTTATGCACATGGATCGGTGGTGATCACACTTCCTAACTGGAGCACGATATGCATGATCTGGTGATAAAGAACGCATTGTTAGTCGATGGGAGTGGTTCGGCTGCCCATCCTGCTGATATTGCAATTAGTGAAGGCGTGATTGCTGATATTGCGCCGTCCATCTCTGAGCGCGCGAGCGAGAGTCTTGATGCTGAGGGTATGCTGGTGATGCCGGGCTTCATCGATATTCACACACACTATGACGGACAAGTCACTTGGGATGATGCCTTGGAGCCCTCGTCCAGTCATGGTGTTACGACGATTGTCATGGGAAATTGCGGCGTTGGGTTCGCGCCGGTGAAGCGAGGCCAGGAAGGTGAGTTGATTGAACTCATGGAAGGCGTTGAAGACATTCCGGGCACTGCTTTACATGAGGGCATAGATTTCGTGTGGGAGAGTTTCCCTGAGTACATGGATCTGCTTAGTCAGAAAAGGTGGAGCATGGATGTTGCCACCCAGCTTCCGCATGGCCCGCTTCGGGTGTACGTGATGGGGAAGCGGGGCATAGAGAATGAAGCCGCGACGGATGAGGATGTCGCTGCGATGAAACAAGCTACTGCGGAAGCCATGGAAGCTGGAGCTCTGGGCTTTTCATCGTCCCGCATACTTGGACACATGTCAATGAGCGGCAAACCTGTGCCGGGAACGTTTGCTCACGAAGACGAACTTTTTGCAATCGCTCAGGCAATGGTGCCTTACAAAACGGTGTTCGAAGTTGTACCTGGCGGATCAACTGGGCGGGGTGGTCAGGAAACCAGCTGGTCAGAGGAAGCCTTATCGACGGAGTTGGAATGGATGGGCCGCTTGTCGAAGGAGTGTGGACTACCTGTCACATACTTTATGATTGAGTACTTGGAAAATCCTAACGCATGGAGGGAAGCCTTCGAGTTCACTGCGAACGCTAACCAAACCGGTTCTCGATTGTACCCACAAGTCGGCACCCGTCCCGCAGGTGCCTTGTTGAGTTGGCGAACCTCTCATCCATTTGTCAGGAGGCCGACGTACGTGAAGTTGTCGAACCTTCCTTGGGAACAGCGTCTGGAAGCTCTACGAAAGCAGGAAATCAGGGACGCAATCGTCAACGAGAAAAACCTGCAACCAGTTTCTGAGCTTATAAATGACCGCGTTCACTTGATGGTTCCCCAATTCCTAGACCGAGTTTTTCTTATCGCGTCTCAAGTGGATTATGAGCAGCCCACGGAACAATCCGTTGCGGGGATTGCAAACAGATCTAACAAGAACGCAGATGAAGTTATGTATGACCATCTCCTCACCAACGAGGGTACTGGTACGATTATCATGTTGCCAAACTACCTGGGGGGGAATAGTGACAGTTTTCATTCAATGTTAGTAGATCCTAACTCCGTGATTGGACTGGCCGATGCAGGGGCACATTGCGGGTTTATTTGCGATGCTTCGTGCTCCACTTGGCTTTTGTCTCATTGGGCTCGGGATCGTAAGCGAGGTACGCTACCTCTTGAATACGCCATCAAGAAACATACTTCAGACAATGCAGGTCTTTATGGCCTGTCGGATCGAGGCGTTTTGGCGGTTTGAAAGCGAGCTGATATCAACGTAGTAGATTTCGACAATCTCACGATAGATCCTCCACACTTGGTTCACGATTTGCCTGCTGGTGGGCCGCGATTCCTGCAATCCGCTCGTGGCTATAGGGCTACTATCGTTGATGGCATACTCGTCCGTGAGAATGATCAAGACACAGGTGCGCGGCCAGGACGGCTAGTCAGGGGCAGAAGATGAGTTTGTGCCGGAACTCCCGCTCAACGCGACAGGGAGGGTCTTGAAAACTGCATTGCGAGAAAACATTGGAAGGGACTTGAAGGAAACATCTGAGGTACTTAAGTGAGCGAGACAAAATATCTAACTGGAGAAGTACCGGGAGCTGAACCAACCGGAAAAGAAGCTATATCCACTGAGGTGATCAGCAATCATTTGTTGTTAGTCAAAATCAACAGGCCACATCGCAAGAACGCTTTTGACTTTGCCACCGCGCAAGCACTGGAGGATGCGGTGGATGCGTACGAGGAGGATGACTCACTGTTCTGTGCAATTCTTGCGGGATCGGACGACGTATTCTCGTCCGGTCAGGACCTCATTGCGGCCCGCTATGGTGACTTTGGTGTCACAACACGACGTGGTGGCTTTGGGATTATGAACATCCCGCCGGCGAAACCCATCATTGCCGCTGTTGAAGGCTTTTGCTTAGCAGGGGGGCTCGAACTCTGCCTTGCGTGTGATCTTGTCGTCGCAGCAAAGGATTCAAAAATGGGTATACCAGAGGCGCAGAGATCACTCGTTGCAATCGGTGGTGGTTGCTTCAAGTTACCCAAGAGGATTCCTTACCACCTTGCGATGGAGCTTGTGTTAACTGGTAAGACATGGAGTGCCGAAAGAATGGCGGAACTCGGATTTGTCAATCGACTGACGGAGCCAGGTGAAGCTCTCAGTGGCGCGATGGAGCTGGCTCACGAGGTCATCGCTTGTGGACCAGTTGCAGTTAAGGCGGCGAAGCAGATCGTAAGGCACGCATACGATTGGAGCGATGATGAAGCATGGATCAAGCAACGCCAATATTCGGATCTTGTTCGAGGCTCAGAGGATTGGCAGGAAGGTTTGCAGGCATTCGCTGAGAAAAGAAAACCAGTTTGGAAGGGAAGATAGGTGTTGATTAATCCAACGCTGAAGTCAGAAGTACTTCAGGATCAAGTTGCAATTGTCACTGGCGGGTCTCGAGGCATTGGTGGTGCGGCGGCAGAGATGCTGGCCGCAAATGGGGCTCACGTAGTAATCGCAGACGTGGACAAACAAGAAACTGAGGAAGCTGCGTCGAGAATCTGTAATGAGTACGGTGCTGATAGGGTATCGACATTTGTTGCTGATCTTATTGGTGTAGATGCGTGCGATCAACTCGTAGAAAAAGTACTGAACGATCACGGGCGGATAGACACCGTGGTCAACAGTGCAGGTTATGCCTGGGATGGTGGTATTCACTCCATGTCAGATGATCAGTTCCAGGCGATGCTGGATATCCATGCAATCGTGCCATTTCGGATTGCGCGGGCGTCTGCTCCCTATTTCCGACAAGCGGCGTTAGATGACAACGAAGCTGGTATCGAAAGACACAGAAAAACCATCATGATCTCTTCCATGGCTGCACAGTGGGGCCTAGTTGGTGCAGGGAACTATGCTACGGGGAAAGCAGCAATGCTGGGGCTAATGCGAACCCTAGCTCAAGAATGGGGGAAACATCGAGTGAATGTTAATGCCGTTGCTTTTGGAGGTGTGCAGACTAGATTTGGATTACCACAATCGGAACATGAGGTTGTTGAATCTGGCGGCCACAAGATACATGTTGGGGTTGCGCATAGACGAGCGGAGGCGCTCGGATTGAAGATCGATCGAGACGCACCACCAACGAATGAAGAGATTTACTCGCCCCGTGCGAATAAAAACACGCTGTTCGGACGCAATGGAACAATTCGAGAGGCGGCCGATGCGATCTTCTGGCTAGCATCTCCATTGTCTGATTTTGTGACTGGTCAAGTTATCGCTGTGAGCGGCGGCGCACAGGGGGGAATGAGCTAACTGCTTTTCTGGATGCGGAGGAACTGATACGTCTCGTTGAGTGGGATCAACCCTGCTGAGACTTTAAGAAGGTCTTGATTGTCTCGAATGCCTCATATGCTTGGGAGTAGTGCGATTCCATTTGCAAAAAGGCGTGCGGCACACCTTTGAAAAACAATTTCTCGCAATGTACATTGTTGTTGTGTAACGCTTCGGCCATAGAATTCGCGTCTGTTATCAAGGGGTCAGCAGTGCCACAAATAAGAAGTGTCGGGGGCATTTCGCATGCGGCGTCTATGGGTCGAGTTCGTACATCTTCTTCGAACCATTCTCCAACACCTAAGTAGGCTTCTTTAATGAGTCTCGGTACTAGGCCAAGTTGGTCATAAACCTCTGGGTTAGTTTCGACAGCTTTGACGAGTGGCGCGTACGCCAGGATGAGAGCATTTGGCTTTTGCCCGTTTGCCTCGCTCATGCAGGCGATACTCGCCGCTGCCAAATTGCCTCCGGCCGAATCGCCGGCGATGGCGATAAATGACGTGTCACCTCCGTGTTCGTGTACGTTCTCGTATATCCATTGAATAGCTGCAATGCAATCTTCTAATGCGCCTGGAAAGGGCGTTTCAGGGGATAGTCGATAGTTCACGCTCGCGACCAGATATCCACCTGCGGCTATGTGCCTCAAGATCGGGTCGTAGGTTTGGGTGCTACCCATTACAAAACCACCGCCGTGAATATAGACCACGACGGGAAGCCCAGGTTCAGATTCCGAAGGCGCATAGAAGTCGAGTGTTAGGGTCTGACCTCCGGCTTCTCCAATCTCCACCATCCGAGTCACGCTTATCCCCTGTGGCGGACGAGCGTTGGCCACGAAATCTAGAAAGAGTTGGTCCATTAGTTCGCGCAGCTCAAGAACAGTTTGAGGATGAGACGTGCTCAGGGCGGCGCTAAGTGGGTCACTTGCTTCGCAATTAGCCAGTGTTTCCTACCCCTATTTCTGAAAAACCGTGTCAATATACATTTGTGCGTTGCAAATTGAAATACGCATATTGTAATCAATGCAGAAATCAACTGCATATGGTGATGTGTATTCTCGAATATCACCTTGCATGTCTTGAGTTTTTTTAGACTACACTAGTATCATCGTAGTTGAGACATGTAGGGCATGTTAATGATGAATAGCCGACCGATACGCGACAACCTTCTCTCTGACTTAGGAGCCGAAGGCCATCTGCTTGCAGCAAAGTGTGAGAAGTGTGGTCAGGTTTACTATCCTCCAACCGTGGAATTTTGCATGCAGTGCTTGCACGAAGAGCTAGCTGAGATTCAGCTCAGCGGAGAAGGAAGTATCCACTCCTATGCTCGTAGTGAGGTGGATGCCGAGTTCATAAAGGCACCCTATGTGTGTGGGGTAATCGATATGGCTGAAGGCGTTAAGGTTTTCGCGCCGATGCATCCTGAGCACATGAACCATCCAGTCAGCATCAACATGCCCGTTAAAGTCATTGTTGGCGAGGTGTGGCGGTCGGACAACGAGTCAGTTGTCGGTTATCACTTCATACCAGCTTAGTTGGGTCAGTTCAGAATCTTGTGATTATGGGGCGGCGGAATGCGTGATGTTGTTGTTTTAGGAATAGGGCAGACGGTTTTCGGAAAAATGCCGGAGCGTTCGGCGACCGAACTTGGCCAAGAGGCTGTCCGTGAAGCGATCAGAGACTGTGGCATTGATCCCAGAGAAATTCAAGTGGCGTACACCGCAAGGCGGTTTGACGCCCAAGACGACTCTCAGAGAATCTTGATGGCGCATGGCATTACTCAGATTGAGATGTTCAATGTAGAGAATGCGTGTGCTGGTGGGTCAACGGCGGTGCGTGGCGTTTGGAAGGATGTAGCGTCAGGTTTGTACGACGTTGGGATAGCCATTGGTACAGAAGCAGTTACGGGTATGCCGAGGAGCGGCGCTTTGGCGTCTAGGAACGATCTCGATGCGGAGCTTGGTCGTACAATGCCAGTTGCGTTCTCAACTGTTGCGAGACGGCAGATGGAGTTGCAGGGTGCGACGGTTCACGATTTTGCAAGAGTATCGGCGAAGAATCACAGGCATGCGATGCACAATCCTTTTGCGCAGTATCGGAAAGAACTGAGCGAAGAGGAGATCCTGAACTCACGCACCATTTGCGACCCTATTACGCTGTTGCAGTGCTGTCCGAATTCTGACGGAGCGGCGGCGGTAATCCTCTGTTCAGAGGCTTATGCAAGGCGGCATACCACGAAGATGGTAAAGATTTCTGGATCTTCCCTGACGTCTGGTGATTATGCCTTCAGAACGAGTGATATCACTGAATCACCATTTAGCATTGTCGCGATTGAGGGCGCATACGAGATGGCAGGCATCTCGCCAGAAGACATCGATGTGGTCGAAATACATGATGCGTTTGCTAATGAGGAGCTTCTGCGCTACGAAGATCTGAAACTTTGTGAACGAGGCGATGGAGCTAACTTGCTGAGATCAGGTGCTACAGAGCTTGGCGGTAGAGTTCCCGTCAATCCAAGTGGTGGGCTGCTCTCTTTGGGTCACCCCCTGAGTGCCTCCGGTGTGAGGGTTGTCGGGGATATCGCACGGCAGTTGAGAGGTCAAGCGCAGGGCATGCAGGTTGAGTCAGCTAAGGTTGGTGTTGCACACATGTTGGGGGGATCTGTAACAGGCCTCGATGGCGGTGCTTGTGGAATCAACGTGCTGGTTTGTTAGTGCACGGCACTCTGCACTATCACTTAGGTGGTTAGAGTTTACGCACAATAAAACTTGGACAAGGGGAGCTCAGTGAATACCGATAAAATCAAGACCACTCATGTTGGTAGTCTTCCGCGTCCAGAGTGGTTCTTTGCCTCCTGGAAAACCTTGCGCAGCGAAATGTCGAAAGAAGCACATCTGCAACTACAGCGCGCTGTTGATGAGATCGTTGAGTTTCAGCTTTCAGCGGGTATCGACATTGTCAATGATGGAGAGCTCTCTAAACCAAGCTATGCTACCTACATCACGTCCCGTCTCGATGGCTTCGGTGAAGGTGAACCTGACGAAGCAAGAGCCAACGGCATACTGGGTGACATTATCGAGTTTCCTGAGTACGCACACCGCTTGATCGAGTCAGGCCGCGTAAACGTGGACGAAATGCGTCTGGTCTGTGTAGATGAGGTTGAACCCAATGCGCACGGTGGTGAAGAAATAGCGCTCGATATCAGCTGCCTTTCTATTGCTCTGGCTGCCAATGAGAACGTTGAAGGATTCATGAGCGCTGCCTCACCTGGTGTGATCTCGGTGTTTCAAATCAATCAACATTACTCCAGTCAAGACGAGTATCTGGAAGCCCTCGCTGAAGCCATGCGGCCGGAGTATGAAGCGATTGCTGAAGCTGGTTTCATGGTGCAGTTGGATTGTCCAGATCTTGCGATGAACCGCCATCTTGGCTACTACAAACAGGACGAGCAGAAATTTATGAAGTCCGTTGCTCGCAATGTCGAAGTGCTTAACCACGCCACACGCAATATTCCTTCTGATCGTTTGCGCATGCACGTGTGCTGGGGCAACTATGACGGTCCACATCATTGCGATGTACCGCTCCAAACCATTATTGGAGAAGTATTAAGAGCCAGGCCAGCTGGTTTACTCTTAGAGGGAGCTAATCCAAGACACGCCCACGAAGTGGACGTGTTTTCTAGCGTTACACTTCCTGATGACAAGTACTTAGTGCCGGGCGTGATTGACACTTGCACCAACTACATAGAGCACCCGGAACTAGTAGCGAATCGAATTGTTGCCTATGCTGAAAGAGTGGGTAAGGAAAGGGTAATGGCTGGCACTGACTGTGGCTTTTCCACTTATGCTGACCTGCCGAATGTCGTTCCTAGTATAGCGCGAGCTAAGCTGCAAACATTGGCTGAGGGTGCAGCGATTGCCACAAAAAGGCTATTCGGATAGCAATGGACCTGACCCTTACTCTCGGCGATTTTCGATACGTGTACGGCGGGCTAATGCAACAACGCAGGAAAGCGTAGCGGACTTTCAACGTCTATCTAGCGAGGCTCTTTCACAAACTAGATTCGCTTTCCGAGTGTGATCGTTCTTCTGCGATAACAGTTTCCAGAAAGTTGTGCTTTATTTGTTGCGCCAACTGGATGACGTCCACGGAGTTGACTCCCTTTGCGGTAAGAAAATGCTGATCAATGAGCTTTAGCGCTGAGCGCTGATCTCTTGTGCTAATGAACCCCGCGACGTTGTATCGACCTGCGCATTCAACCAGATAGGTGATCTCATCAATCTTCTCAGCACTTTTTAGCAATCTCTCCATTTGGTTTGGAGCAACGTTTACGCGGAATATGGCGCCAAAGTGATTTCCAGAACTCGCCGTGTCAATCAATAGGTTAAATGCGACGATTCTCTTTTCCTGCAATCGTTTAAGACGTTGGCGTACTGCTCCTTCCGAGACGTTAAGCTTGCGAGCTACCTCTCGATTGCTTTGGCGGCCGTCGTATTGGAATTCCGCGATAATGGCCTCGTCGAGGTCATCAATCACCGTATTTGGATTTGAGGTTGGCATACCGCACTCTCGACTTTCTGATCCGCAAGACGGCATGTGTTTCGATCTCAGCAACGCCGCGGATGGTTGATATATGGTCCGAAATTATATGTGCTAATTCTTGTCGATCTTTTGTGTTAATCGTAATTATGATTTCTGGCTTACGCATCACGATCATTACGGCCTTTACAGCATCGAGCGCAGCCAACTCTTCGGCAACACTGTGCACAGAACGACCCGAAGCCGTTATATCGACGGTAGTTTGAAAATCGTACCCAGCGGCGTGAAAGTCCTTGCGTAAAGCGACACGCATTATCTTGTTTTCCCGCATCTGCCTAAGTCGTGCTGCAACAGTTGCTTCAGCGACGCCGACCTCTTTGGCAATGGCATTGTTTGGTGTGCGAGGATCTCTAGCCAAAACACGAAGAATGCTGGTCGAAATGTTGTCCAAGTCAGACATGTAAATACGCTGTGTGGGTTCGGTGCGTAATAATAGCATTGAATCGGTACGCAACCAAACAAATCTGGTGCAGCAGATTGCGCAATTAGCAGTCTGCGGAGCTGCTAAACGGGTGTGAGTTAACGTATAGGATGGATGGATTGATGTGGATTCTCGGTCCAAGTGGAACTTCGGAACACGCACTTAGGCAGAACGTGTTGACAAGCGCGTACATATGCGTAGGCTCATGGAAATGCTCAAACTGGAGATGTGAATTGATTGTGTTGTTCATCAGAGTCGACGTCAAGGAAGGGCGAGAGGGCGAATTTCAGGATCTTGTTGGTCAGCTCTCCGCAGCATCACTCGAAAACGAACCGGGGTGCCTCCAGTATGACTTATGCAAGACGACAGTGCACGAAAACTATGTGATTCTTGAAAAGTACGAGAGCCAGGAGGCGTTGGACGAACATAGACAGGCGACGTATTTCAAAGAACTCGGAGGCCTTCTGCGCGATTGCATACAGAACACACAGAGACACGAAATGAGGGTGATAGTATAAACCCTCAATCGGGGTCGAATGAGGTGGTTAGGCCTGCCTGACCAAACAACGGTGACCAATGGCCGATGCGACCCTTCCAACTGTCGCCTTCCTTGATGAATACCTCTGTGACTCTTGCAGCATAGTTGGTAATGCTCGGTCCGCCGGTGATCTTGGCGTTGCCAGACAAATAGTACATAGCCGCAACAGCATCATCGGCAAGCTTTACCGTCTCAATGTGCTTAGGTTCCACGTTAAAGTAGTCGTATTTTATTTTGCTCTCATGTGGCATGACCACTTCTAGGAGTCCACCGTGGGACTGGAATTCTAAAGCCCCAGCTTTTGCGTGAATGTCTGGCATTTCTTCCAGATTCTTCTTCGAGTAGTCACTACGCGAATACAGGTAGTCAATGATCTGTTGCTCTTCCTTGGACATTGTCATATCTATCTCCTGTTGCAATTTTGCATAGTTAAGCTGGGAGCCCTTGAGCGAAGTAATCCGCACCACCGCCCACTATGTGTGCGAGTCTAATCGTTGAGCTACGAGAAAAGTAACAGATTGAAGGTCTGTGCTCAAACAAATTGTCATTGGAGGCCTAGTTGCTGTCCGGTAGCGGGTCACGGGACATTCAAGTTGCTATAATGCGTAATTCATATGCGGATGACCATAAGGGGAGAAGAAGAATGCTGAAGACCGCTGAATCTGGCTCACCCGAGGAGTGGGCGGATCGAACGCCGGACGCCGTCGCGGTTCGATTTGGCAATCGGTCACTCACCTACGCTGATTGGAATGAAAGGGCAAACCGAGTCGCCGAAGGCTTGGCAAATGTTGGATTTTCCAATGGCGATCGAATTGGAATGCGATTTCGACTCGGATTCATGTGGTTCGTTGTTCAACGAGCATGTCAAAAACTGGGCGTTGTTCAAGTCACTGTGAATTATCGCCTAACCGCGGAGGAGGCCCTTTACATCCTGAAGGATAGTGGCGCCAAAGGCTTGGCCTGTGATGACGATGATCCGGAAGCATGGCTGGGCCTGGACATCGGCGTATTGTTAACTGAGGGTGCGCAGCCCTCTAGAGATTGGCTTCGGTTTGAAGACTTGTTAGCCGACAACAGACTGGTGACGCGCTTTGGCCCTGCTCGACCACAAATGGTGATATACACTTCCGGCACGACAGGCAATCCGAAAGGTGTTCCACCTGCGGATCCGCCCGCGTCACTGAAGGAGCAGCAACGTCTAGATTCGTACCTAAGGTCGATTGCACGGAGGCCTCAGCGTCCTGAGGGGCGCCGTGTAGTCATGCTGTCCTTGCCAGTCCATCATGGCGCGGGCCCGCTGGCCGCAACCGTGGCAACAGAGACCGGAGGAACCACGGTGCTGTTAAGTCCCTTCGATGCAGAAGAGGCGCTCAGGCTGATCGAAGAACACAAAGTGAATATGTGGACAGCCGTACCTACAATGCTCCAGCGCATTCGATCGTTGCCAGAGGAAACACTGTCGAAATACGACATGTCGTCAATGCGCACTCTTGTTACTGGAGCAGCACCTGTAGGTTCAGACTTGGCCAGTTGGGCCGTGCAGCATTTTGGGCCTGTCTTGTGGGAAACTTATGGTTTGAGCGAAGCCAACATGATTGGGGCGGTGAGCCCAGAAGACAAAATCAAGAAACCTGGCAGTAGTGCCAAAATCCACGACGGGGTTCAAGTGAGCATTATTGACAGTGACTGGAAGGAACTGCCGTGTGGAAAAATAGGTGAAATTGCTGTCAATACGCCGTTGGTGCTGAATAACTACATCGGTAAACCGCCGCTCGATACGGAGACGTTGCGTGATGGTTTCTATCGTACGGGTGATGTTGGCTATTTGGATGAAGACGGCTATCTTTTTATTACCGATCGAATGAAAGACATGATTATCGCGGGGGGCGTGAACATTTATCCCGCGGAAATAGAGAAGGTACTCGCAGCGCACGATGGTGTCTTATCCTGCGCGGTAA
>VXPC01000013.1 GCA_009839685.1 Candidatus Saccharimonadota bacterium
ACCCGTCACCGCGACCTGGTCGCTGTTGATAACGACGACCCAGTCACCGCCGTTGACATGCGGCGTATAAGTCGGCTTGTGCTTGCCGATCAAAAGCTTGGCCGCCTCCGTCGCCAGCCGTCCCAGCGGCAGGCCGGCGGCATCGATCAGGTGCCACTTGCCGGTCGTTTCGGCCGGTTTCTGGCTGTAGGTCTTAAACGGTTTCAATTTCATGATTCAGCTCCCTCTTTGCCGCTCCCCTGCTTCCCGGCCGGAGCCCGTCCGGCTTTGGCGGGAGTTTGGCCAGTCCGGCCGGCTTTGGCTTTGGTCGGCTCGGATTCTCCCGGTTCCAGGCTGATCTTATCGACGAAGGCGACTTTGGCCAGCTGGGCGTTATCGCCCCGCCGCCGCTCCAATTTGACGAGCCGCAAATGGCCGCTGTCGCGGCCCTTCAACTGGGGCGCGATGGTGTCCAGCAGCAGGTGGGCCGTCGTTTTGTCGGCCGTTCTGGCGATCACCAGCCGGCGGTTATGCAAGCCGCCGCGCTTGGCCTTGGTTATCAGGCGTTCGGCGTAAGGGATGACCTCCTTGGCCTTGGGCAAAGTCGTCTTCAGCGAGGTATGCCGGAACAAATCCGTCGCCAGGCCCTTCATCAGCGCCCGTCTGGCGTCTTTGCGGCGGCCGAGTTTGCGGCCCTTGTAACCGTGGCGATGCATGGCTAAAATCCCAACTCCTTCAGCTTATCCTTGATTTCCTTCAGGGCGATGTCGCCGAAGCCCTTGAGTTCCTTGAGTTCGGCGTCGGAAAGGTTGATGACGTCGCGGACGGCGTGCAGGCCGTTATTGGTCAAGGCGTTGGTTGTCCGGGCGCTGAGGTGGAGGTCTTCTATGTAGAGGTTGAGGCGGTTGTCGATCTCGATTGCGTTCTGGCCGGCCAGTTCGTTCTCGTCCATCTGCTGGAAGCTCTGGACTTCGACCGTCGTCGCCCCGCTCAGGGTCGCGTAGTGTTCTTTCAGGATGGCGGCCGCCTCTTCAAAGGCCGCCTTGGGGCTGATAGTGCCGTCGGTCTCGACCGTCAGGCTCAGCTTGTCCAAATCGGTCATTCTCCCCACCCGGGTGTTCTCCAGCTTGTAACGCACCCGCAGGACCGGGCTGAACAAAGCGTCCAGCGAAATAAAGTCGTTCTGCTCGTAAGCGGCTTCGCTTTCCTCGATCGAGAGGTAGCCGCGGCCGAAGCCGACGACCAGTTCGATGGCGATTTTGCTCGAGGCGGCATCCAAGGTGGCGATATGGTGTTCGGGGTTGACGACTTTGAGTTCGCCGGAGGGCTTGATGTCGGCGGCCGTGACCGCGCCGGCACCCTTCTTGCCCAGTTCCAGCCGGACCGGCTGGCGGCCGTCGACCCCCGCTTCCTCGGCGCCGGGTTCGATCTGGAAACGGATACCCTTGAGGTTGAGCATGACTTGGACCAGATCTTCTTTTACCCCGGGGATGGTCGTAAACTCGTGCGTCGCGCCCTCGACCTTGAAAGCGACGATGGCGGCGCCGGAAATGGAGGAGAGGAGGACGCGCCGGAAGCTATTGCCCAAGGTCATCCCGTACCCGGTCAACAGCGGTTCGATGACGAAAGTCGCCTTCTTGTCCGGATCGTGTTCCTCGATCTTGGAAATAGCCGGGGTGTAAATCGCTTGAGACATTGTTTCTTCCTCCTTAATAAAGCTTTAGCGTGAATAATATTCAACCAGCAGCTGCTCGTTGATTTCCTCGAAAACGTCTTCGCGGGCGGGCTTGCCGGTGACCTGGAAAGCGACCTTGGCCCGGTCGACGCTCAGCCAGCCGGGCAGCTGGGTCGGCGCGGGACTGCGGTCGTTCAGGCTCTTGAAATAGGCGTTCTTGCCGCTCTTTTTATGCACGGCGACGGCGTCGCCTTCTCTCAGCATGATCGAGCCGATGTTGACCCGCCGGCCGTTCAAGGTGAAGTGCTTGTGGCTGACCAGCTGGCGGGCGCTGCGGCGGCTGGAAGCGAAGCCGGCCCGGTAGACGGCGTTGTCCAGCCGTCTCTCCAGCATCGAGAGGGCGTTCTCGCCGGCCGCTCCCGGCTGGCGGATAGCTTTCTTGACCAGGTTGGCGAACTGTTTTTCCAGCAGGCCGTAGAGACGGCGGATCTTCTGCTTCTCTCTCAGCTGGATGGTGTATTGGTTGTTGGCCCCGGGCCTGCGGCCGTTGCCGCCGTGCTGGCCGGGGATGCCGCTTTTCTTAATCAGGTACTTGTGGGCCTTGGGGTGCAAGGCGAAGTTTTCCCGCCGGCTGGCTTTGACGACCGGCATCATATCCTTGGCCATCGCTAAACCCGTCTCGCCTTTCTGGGCCGCACGCCGCCGTGCGGAATCGTTGTCTTGTCCGTAATCGTTTCGACCTGCAAGCCGGCCCGGTTGAGCAGGGTGCGGATGGCGCTGTCTCTGCCTTGGCCGATGCCGCGGACGAAAACGTCCAGTTTCTTCAGCCCGAAGGCGTTAACGGCTTGGTTGGCAACCTGGTTGGTGGCTATCTGGGCGGCGTAGGCGGTGCTCTTCTTGCCGCCCGAGAAGCCGCAGGAGCCGGCCGATGAGATCGCCAGAGCGTTGCCGGCTTGGTCCGAAATCATGATGATGGTGTTGTTGAAGGAGGCGAAAACGTGGGCGTGACCGTGAGGCACGGTCCGCTTGGTCTTCGTCCGGCGGGTCTTGGTTTTTTTGACGGGGGTCGGTTTATTCATGGGTCAATCCTTCGTTTTAGGTCTTCGACAACGCCTTCTTGGCCGTGCCGCCGACCGTCACTTTCTTGCCGCGCCTGGTGCGGGCGTTGGTCTTCGTCCGTTGTCCCCGGGCCGGCAGCCGGGCCGTGTGCCGCAGGCCGCGGTAGGAGCGGATGTCCTGCAGCCGCTTGATGTTGTTGAAGACCAGCCGCTGCAGCTTGCCTTCCACCAGGTAATTGTCGCCGATCTCCTTGGCGATGGCCTGGATTTCAGCCTCCTTCAGATCCTTGACCCGCGTGGCCGGCTTGACCTTGGCGGCCGCCAGAATCTTTTGCGAAGATGGCCGGCCGATACCGTAAACGTAGGTCAGGGCCGTCTCGACCTGCTTGTCATTGGGCAAAGTAACGTCAGCGATTCTGGCCATACTCTATGCTTAACCCTGCCTCTGCTTGTGTTTGGGGTTGGAACAAATCACGAACAGCCGGCGCTTGCGGCGCACCAGCTGGCACTTGTGGCAAATCTGCTTGACTGAGGCTCTGACTTTCATCAGTTCAAATATTTTGGCTTAATATTTTGGCGGTTACTGTTTGCGATAAATAATCCGACCCTTGCTGAGATCGTAAGGCGTCATCTCTACTATCACGTTATCCCCTCTCACCAGCCGGATGTAATTCTTGCGCATCCGCCCGGAGATCATGCAGTGGACCTGGTGCTTGTTGTCGTTGAGTTCAACGATGAACCGGGTCCCGGGCAGGCACTTGACCACCTTCCCTTCGAATTCTAGAACCGCACTCTTGTTGGGCATAAACCGACATTAAACAAGTCAATGCTATTACATTTGCCCCTGATTGTCAAAGGTCTTTTTTGACCCGCCGCCTTCGGCGTTTCAGCTTTTCGGTCTGGTCGCGGTTCTGGAAGCTTTGCTCGTAATCCTCGTAAGTCACCATCAGCGACTTGGATTCGATCTGGCGCAGGGTCTCAAGCGCGACGGCGACGAGGATCAGGATGGAGGTGCCGCCCAAGGCCAGCAGGTCCGTGCCCAGGAAGGCCTGGGCCAGAATCGGCGTCAGGGCCAGGAAACCGAGGCTGATGGCGCCGAAGAAATTGAGCCGGTTGACGACGGCCGCCAAGTATTTCTGGGTGTCCTCGCCCGGCCGCACCCCTTCGATGAAGCCCCCCTGCCTTTGCAGCCGCTCGGAAATGTCCTTGGCCGAGAAGATGATACTGGTGTAGAAATAGGTGAAGAGAACGACCAGCAGGAAGTAGGCGACCGGGTAGATATAGCTGGCGGCGGAAGCGAAGACGGCCTCGCCGGGTTGGGTCAGGCTGCCGGGCGGGGCGAACCAGGTCGAGAAGTTAAGGCCCAGATTGGACCAGAAGGGATCGGTGGTATCGACCAGGATCTGGCCGATCATCTGCGGCACCGAAAGGAAGGCCAGCGCGAAGATGATCGGGATAACGCCGGCGGAAATCAGCTTGATCGGCAAAGTGGTCGAGACGTCGCTGTAGAAGCGGTTGCCCTGAACCTTCTTGGCGTAGCTCAGCTTGATGCGCCGGTAGGCTTCGTTGAGGTAAACGACGAAGACGGTCAGCAGCAGGGCCGAACCCAGCAGCATGGCCGTGTAAGCCAGCGAGCGGCCGTTGATCGGCAGGTTGAACCAGCCGAAGACGCTGAAAACTTCGCCGGACTGGGAGCGGAAACAAAGTTTTTTGCCCGCGTTGCCCGCGTCAAAGGCGACTTCCCCGCCTTCCCTGTAAGAGACGGCCGAACCGAAATCGGCGGTCTCGCAGACGGCATCGGCGTCGGTGACGACGTAATGCC
The DNA here is from genome assembly GCA_009839685.1 of Candidatus Saccharimonadota bacterium. Taxonomy (GTDB): domain Bacteria; phylum Patescibacteriota; class Saccharimonadia; order Saccharimonadales; family VXPC01; genus VXPC01. The sequence goes on from VXPC01000013.1 coordinate 4,535, forward strand.
AATTAGTTGTTTCGACCTCCGTATCGTTGGCGGTGAAGGAACCGGCCGCGCCGCCGCTCTGGACCGTCAAATTTACGGCGGTCGGGCTGGTGTTAATAACGCTGGAGGCGGCGTAGAGAACCGCCGTTTCCGTCTCGGCTCTGAAGCAGACCCGCCGGCCGTCGTCGGCCGACTCATACAAGACGTCTTCGCCGGCCTCATAGCTTTCGGCCGCGCTGAAGTCGGTCGCCGCCGAGCAGGATTCCTGCCCGTCCGTGAAGGCGTACTGCCAAGCGGTCGTCCCGCCGTCGGTCAGGGTCGCCTGGAAGGTCCGCGGCTCAACCCCGTCGGTGACGTCGATGACCGGAGCCTCCGCCTCGGCCGCGATGACCGGCGATTCCCCGTAAGCGGTTTGGATACCGTCGGTGATAACCGAGCGGTAGAGGGCCGTAAACATGAACGGCAGCTGGCTGACGATGGCGACCGTGATCAGCAGGCTGATGCCGTTGCCGATGCCGCGCTCCGTAATCAACTCGCCCAGCCACATCAGAATCATGGCGCCGGCAGTTAAGGTGGCGACCATCAGGGTCTTGTCCCACAAGGTGGCCGAAGCGATGATATCGCCCAGACCGCTGACTTGGCTGGCCAGAGGGCCGACGACGACCAGCAGGATCAGGATGGATTGGATGATGGCCAGCGGCAAGGTCAGGATCCGGGTGTACTGGCTGATTTTCTTCCGGCCGTGCTCGCCGCCCTCCTTTTGCAGTTTCTCCAGTTTGGGGACCGCCCTGGTCAACACCTGCATAACGATCGAAGCGTTAATGTAGGGGCCAAGACCGACCAGCATGATTGACAAGCTGGCCAAGGCGCCGCCCGAGATGACGTTGTAAACGCTCAGCAGCTGGGGTACGTTCTCGTTGGTTAAGAAGTTGTCGAGCAGCTGTTTGAGCTCGGCCGGTTCGGCCAAAGGTACCGGGATGTGCGACAGCGCGCGGTAGACGAGCAGGATGGCGAAGACCGCCAGCAGCTTGTTGCGCATATTGGCGTTCTTCAGGCCGCGCCAGATCAACTTCCAATTCATAACACTATTTTACAACGTTCGCCTGTGCCGGCATCTTTTTCTTGGCAACGGCGGGTTGTTTGCCCTCCCGCCGGGCCCGTTTCTTATCCGAAGCCGGGCGCTTGGGCCGGGCGCTTCTCTCGAAGCCGCCGCCCGCCGCCTCCAGAGCCGCCACGGCCGCTTTGGAAGCGGCTTGCAGTTGGAGGCGGTGGCCGCTTTTGACCTCGCCGCGCTTGATGAGCTTGACGTTGGCGTACTCGTCCTCGATTAAGCCGACCTGCTTCAAGACGTAGTTGTCGATAACCTTGCTGTTGGTTTTGACGTCGTCCAGCTGGCCGGTGTAAACGGTCAAAGCCTTGAGCCGGTGGCTCCTGAAGCCGGGCAGTTTCGGCAGCCGCCTGACCAGAGGGGTCTGGCCGCCTTCGAAATGGGGCCGCACTCCGCCGCCGCTACGTGATTTCTGGCCCTTGGTGCCCCGGCCGGCGGTTTTGCCGGAGCCGGCGGCGATGCCCCGCCCCTTGCGCTTCCTGGCTTTGGCGGTTCGCGGGTCGTCGAGCTGGTTGATTTTCACGACTTGCCCCCTTCGGCGACCGCCGCGGCTGCTTTCAGGCGGTTGAGATGCCATTCTTCCGGCGGCACCAGTTCGCCCAAAGCCCTGATCACGGCGTAAGCCAAATTGGTTTTGTTACTGTTGCCCAAAGACTTGCTGTAGATGTTGTGGTAGCCGGCGGCTTCCAAGATATCCCTGGTCACGCTGCCGGCGATCAGGCCGGTTCCTTCCTTGGCCGGCTTGAGCAGGATGTGGGCTCCGCCGACTTTGGCGGTTACGTCGTGCGGAATCGTCGCCTGCCCCGACAGGACGACACGCTTCATGCTTTTTTTGGCCACGTCGGCCGCCTTGTTGATCGCCGACGTGAAGTCGGCGCCCTTGGCGCTGCCGATGCCGAGCAGGCCCTTGCCGTCGCCTAAAACCACCAGGGCGCGGAAGCGGAAGCGGCGCCCGCCCTTGACGACCCGGGCCACCCGGTCGACGCTCAGCACTTTCTGGTTGTAATTATGGTTGGGGTTGTGGCGGGGGTTGTGGCGAATCCTGTTCATATCTAAAACTTCAAACCTTTCTTTCTGGCCGCTTCAGCCAGGCTTTTCAAGCGGCCGCCGTAAGCCCTTCCGCCCCGGCTGAAAACGACTTTGCCGATCTTGGCCTTAAGGCACGTTTCGGCGATCCTGGTTCCTACCAAGGCCGCTTTCTCCCCCAAGCTGCCGCCCGGCTTGTCTTTCAAAGTCGAGGCGGCCGCCAGAGTTTTGCCGGCCGTATCGTCGATGACCTGGGCGCGGACGTGATGGCCGCTGATATGGACGCTGAGGCGGGGCCGCTCGGCCGTGCCGCGGATCGCCCTGGAAAGCTTGCGCCTTCTCTGGCGGCGGTTGTTCCTGATTTTTTCCAAACGGGCCATGGCTACTCCTTGGCTCCCTTGCCGGCTTTGCGCCTGACGACTTCGTCCTTGTAGCGGATGCCCTTGCCTTTGTAGGGTTCGGGCTTCTTCAGGCTCCTGATAGCCGCGGCCGCCTGGCCGACGCGTTGTTTGTCGATGCCGCTGATTTTGATCTGGTTGCCGTCCACGGCCGCCTCGATACCCTCGGGCACTTCGAACTCGACCTCGTGGCTGAAACCGACGTTGAGCACCAGCGTTTGGCCTTCCAGGCGGACCTTGTAGCCGATGCCGACGACCTCCAGCTCTTTCTCAAAACCTTCCGTCACGCCGACGACCATATTGCTGACCAGGCTGCGCATCAGGCCGTGGCAGGCCCGGCGCTGCTTGCTGTCGTCGTCGCGGCTGAGCCGGCAGACGCCGTCGTCCACCCTGCAGCTGATACCCGGCAGCTGGAACTGGCTCAGCTTGCCTTTCGGGCCGGTGACGGTTATGCCCCCGGGGCCGTCCTCGACGGCGACACCTGCGGGGATGGGGATTGGTTGATTACCTACGCGACTCATCTCATAACTCCTAATAAATCGAACAGACCACTTCACCGCCCAGGCTGGCCCGCCGCGCCGCGCCCCCGGTCATCAGACCCTTGTTGGTCGACAGGATAACCAGGCCGCGGCCGTTCTTGACCCTCGGCACCGTCCGCCAGCCGACGTAGACCCGCCGGCCCGGCTTGCTCAGCCGTTCCAGGGCCGTTATCGGTGAAATCGGCAGCTTCTCGTCCGTCAGGGTGACGACGATGGCTTTGTAGCGGCCCTCGCCCTCGACCTTGAGGCCGGCGATGAATTTGTACTGCAGGAATATTTTAACAATTTGGTGCTTGATTTGGCTATAGGGAATGCTGACCCGCACGTGTCCGCGCATCAAGGCGTTGCGGATGCGGGTCAGCATGTCGGCGATAGGGTCGGTTGAATTCATAATCTTATCCTTAAATTTCCTCCTGGCCGGCTTACCAACTGGCCTTGGTGACCCCCGGTATGTTGCCCGAGCTGGCTTCTTCCCTGAAAACTATCCGGCAGACGCCGAACTGGCGCATGTAAGCCCGCGGCCTGCCCGTGATCGAGCAGCGGTTCTTCCGCCGGGTCGGGCTGGAATTGCGCGGCATCAGGTGCAGCTGGTCGAGGTTGCCGGCGGCCTTGAGTTCGGCGCGCTTCTCGGCATAGCGGGCAATCATTTTCTCGCGTTTCAAATCTCTGGCTACGGCTGATTTCTTGGCCATCTTAACTCTCCTCCTCCGCCTCCGCTTGGGCGCTTTTTTCAAATTTGAAGCCGAATTCTTCCAGCAGGGCCCGGCTGTGCTCGGGTCCGGCGCTCTCGAACACCAGCGTCGCCTGCAGGCCGTGCGGCGGGCTGGTCTCCTCAAACGACAGCTCGGGGAAAATCGACTGTTCCCTAAAGCCGATCGAGTAGTTGCCGGACCGGTCGAACGCTTTGAGGGGGGCGCCGCGGAAGTCCCGCAACCTTGGCATGACCAGGTTGATCAGGCGGTCCAAGAACTCGTACATGCGGTCGCCGCGCAGGGTGCTCATCAGGCCGATTTCCTGGCCGGTCCGCAACTTGAAGGAGGCGACGCTTATCCTGGCCGTCGTCACCTTGGGGTTTTGGCCGCTGATCTTGGCCAAGGTGTTGGCCGCCGTCTCAAAAACCTTCTTGTCGTCCTTGGTTCGGCCCAGGCCGGCGTTGACGACGATCTTTTCCAATTTCGGCACCTGGTGGAGGTTCTTCAACTCGAGCTTGCGCCGCAACTCGGGGCGGATCCGCTCGTAATAGTCGGTCTTCAGCCGTGGCCCGTAGGCCGTCTTGGTGTTCGTGTCTTGTTTTGCCATCTCTATCAAACCTTCGCTTATTTCTGCTCCACGCCGCGGACCGGCTGGCCGCCCCTCTTGTAAACCCGCTGTTTGCCGCCGTCCTTGCCCGTCCTGAAACCGACCCGGCTCGGCCGGCCCGACTTCGGTTCGACCAGGGCCACCTTGCTGACCGCCAACGGCTTGACGACATCCAGAATGCCCCCCTGAGGGTGTTCCTGGCTCGGCTTGGCGTGTTTCTTGACCAAGTTGAGGTTCTCGACCGTCACCTTGTTCAATTTGGGGTGGACGGCCGTCACCCGGCCGCTCTGCCCTTTCAGCCGGCCGCTGATGACCGTCACCAGGTCGCCCTTGCGCAATTTGATCTTGAAAACTTTCGTCTGCTTGCTTTTCATCTTATAAGACCTCCGGCGCCAAACTGATAATCCGGTTGAAGCCCAGAGCCCTGAGCTCGTGCGGCACGGGGCCGAAGACTCTGGTCGCCCGCGGTTCTTTCTTCTCGTCGATGATGACGGCCGCGTTGTCGGAAAAACTGATCGTGCTGCCGTCCGGGCGGTGCAGCTTGAAACGGGTGCGGACGACGACGGCCCTGACAACCTGCTTTTTCTTGACTTGGCCGGTCGGCGAAGCCTGTTTGACGCTGGCGACGATGACGTCGCCGACGCGGGCGTAGCGGCGCCGGGTGCCGCCCAGCACCCTAATGCACAGGATCTCCTTGGCGCCCGAATTGTCGCAAACTGCCAAGCGGCTTTCCTGCTGGATCATTTTTCTGCCTCCCCAGCCGCTTTCTTCCCGGCCGTCTTGGTTGTCCCGGAGGTTTTCGGTGCCGGTTTCTTAGCCGGAGTCTTCTTCCCGGCCGGCCGCTTGACGGTTGGTTTCTTCTCAGCCGGCTCCTGCTTGCTCGTCGCCGTCTCGGCTTCGGCAATCGGTTCAACCCTGGCGCCGGCCTTGGCCGTCACGCGTTCCAACACCCAGCGCTTGCGGCGGCTGATCGGCTTGGCCTGCCTGATGACGACCGCGTCGCCGACCCCCGCATCGCCGTTTGCGTCATGAACCAGGTACTTCTTGCTGTAGATATAGCGTTTCTTGTAGACGGGGTGGTTTTTATAGGTGACAACCAGGACCGAGACGGTTTTCTCGCCCGAGTTCTTGACCACTTTGCCGTTCAATACGTTAGCCATGCTTCGCCTCCCCTTTCTCGCCGGCCAGCTCCAAGGCTCTCAAGCGGGTCAGCTCGGCCGCGACCCGCCGCCGCAGCCGGGCCGGCTTGCGGACGTCCGTTGTCGCGCCCAGTCTGAGTTGGCGCAGGCAATCCAGCCGCTCCAAGCGCAGGGTTTCCACCGAGCGGCGCAATTCGGCCGCCTTGTCTTCCGGTTGCTTGTCTTTGGTCTGCTTGCTCATGGCTAGAAATCCCTCTTGGTGATGAATTTGGTCTTGACCGGCAGCTTATGGGCCGCCAGGCGCATCGCTTCTTTGGCCAAATCTTCCACGACGCCGTTCATCTCGAACATGACCGTGCCCGGCTTTACCCTGGCGACGTAGAATTCCGGGCCGCCTTTGCCCTTGCCCATCTTGGTGTCGTGCGGTTTGCGGCTGACGGGCAGGTGCGGGAAGATGCGGATCCAGACCCGGCCCGAGCGTTTGATCTTCCTGGTCATGGCCTGCCGGGCGGCCTCGATCTGCCGGGCCGTAATCCGCTCGGCTTCCAAGCTTTGCAGCCCGTAAATGCCGTAAGCTATCTTGTCGCCCTTGGTCGCCTTGCCGTGGATGCGGCCCTTGAAGGCCTTGCGGTAGGTCATTTTTTTCGGCATCAGCATCTCAGACCACCTCTCCTTTGTTGATCCAGACCTTGATTCCGATAATGCCAGCACCCGGGAATTGGGCTCTGGCCTTGCCGTAATCGATGTCGGCCCGCAGCTTGTGCAGCGGCACCGACCCCTGGATTTCCCGCTCCCGCCTGGACATGTTGGCTCCGTTGAGCCGGCCGGAAACCTCGATCCGGACCCCGTTGGCGCCGGCCCGCATGGTGTCGGCCGCCGCGCTCTTGATCGCCCGGCGGTGCGACATCCGCCGCTCCAGCTGCTGGGCGATATTCTCGGCCACCAGTTTGGCGAACAGCTCGGACCGCTTGATCTCTTCGACGCTGACCTTGACCGGCAGTTTGTAAAGGCGCTGCAGGTGGGCGCTCAGCTCCTGGACGTTGGCGCCGCCGCGGCCGATGACGACCCCGACCCGGGCCGTGTAGATGATCATGTTGATAACGTTGCCGGCCCGCCGCTCGATGACGATTTTGTTGACCGCGCCCCTCAGGCCCAGTTTTTCCTTGATGTACTGCCTGGCCTTGAGATCCTGCTTGAGAAAGTCAGCGAAATCGTTCTTATTGGCAAACCACTGGCTGTGCCAGTTCTTGTGGATTTGCAACCTGAGGCTGGTCGGATTAACTTTCTGTCCCATCGCCGTCCTTCCCCGCCGTTTGTTTGCCGGCCGCCGCCTTCTTCCCCGCCGTTTTCGCCGGCTGGCCGCTGACGCTCAAGAAAACGTGGCTCGTCCGCTTGTTCCAAGGCGTGAACCTGCCGCCGCGGCCCCGCGTGTTGGCACCCCAGAATTTGGCTTGCAGGCGGTGCCGTTTGAAAGTCGGTCCGGCCGTGACAAAGATTTCTTCAACCGTCAAGCTGCTGCGGTCCAGGCGGTAGTCGGCCACGCCGGCGTTGCGGGCATTGCGCAACAGTTTGGCGAAAGCCGGCGCCGCCCGCCGGGGGGTGTGCTCAAGGATTACCAGAGCGTCGTCGACGCTGCGCCGGCGGATCAGGGCGGCCACCTCGCCGACTTTGCGCGGCGTCTGGCGGACGTTGCGGAGTTTGAGCTTGAAAGACGTCATGGCTAGCGTTTCACCTTCTTTCCGCCGTGCTGCCTGAACTTGCGGGTCGGGGCGAATTCGCCCAGCTTATGGCCGACCATATTCTCGGTAATGAAGACCGGCACGTGGACCTTGCCGTTATGGACGGCGATCGTGCGGTCGACGAACTCGGGCGCGATCGTGCTGGCCCTGGCCCAAGTCGTCACGGCCGTGCGGTCGTCTTTGGACAGCTTGGCGATCTTCTTGGCTAATTTGGGATCCACGAACGGACCTTTTTTCAAACTGCGTCCCATAACTACTTCCTTCTCTTCTTGTTGGCGTGCCGGCTGCGAACGATGAATTTGTTCGATTTCCGCTTGTGCCGCGTCTTATAACCCAGCGTCGGCTGGCCCCAAGGCGTCATCGGCGTCTTATAGCCTTTGCCTTTGGCTTCCCCGCCTCCGTGGGGGTGGTCGACCGCGTTGGTCGCCACGCCGCGGATCTTCGGCCGCCGCCCCAACCGGCGGTTGCGGCCGGCCTTGCCCAGTTTAACATTTTGGTGCTGTTCGTTGCCAACCGTGCCCAAGGTCGCTTGGGCGTCCAGGTGGAAAAGACGGATTTCGCCGCTCGGCAGCTTGACTTGGGCGTAGTCGCCGTCCTTGGCCGTCAGCTGGGCGCTCGTTCCGGCCGCCCGGACGATTTGGGCTCCCTTGCCCAATTTCATTTCAATGCCGTGAATCAGGCTGCCGAGCGGGATGTGGCGCAATTTGAGGCGGTTGCCGGTCTCGATCGGCGCGGCGTCGCCGACTTTGACCGCTTGGCCCCGCTTGATGCCTTTGGGGGCGACGACGTAGTGGTAGCGTCCCGACGCTTCTTGCAGCCGGGCCAGCCGGGCGCTGCGGTTCGGGTCGTATTCGATTTCCTTGACGGTCGCCTCAAAGCCGGCCGGCAGGCGCCAGCTGATCAGGCGGTAGTGGCGCTTGGCCCCGCCGCCCCGCCGCCTGGAAGTGATGACGCCGCGGTTGTTGCGGCCGGCGCTTTTGCGGACGGGGCGCAGCAGGCTCTTGACCGGTTTCTTGGCCGTCACCTCGTCGAAGTTCTGGCTGGTCATGCCGCGCTGGCCGGGGGTGGTGGGTTTGATTGTTCTGATAGCCATCGTCTTTTCTCTTAAATTAAGCCGCTTGCCCTTCCTGCTTGGCGAAATCGGTGAAAACCGGTATCTTGTCGCCGTCTTTCAAAGTCACCAGGGCTTTCTTGAAATCCTTGCGTTTGCCGCTGTGGCGCCGGCCGGAACGGACGTCGCCGATCCGGATGCTGCGGGCTCGCTTGCCTTTGACCGACAAGGTCCGCAAGCCAACCACTTCGACGCCGTACTCCGCCTCCACCAGTTCCCTGATCCTGGTCTTGTTCAAAGCCTTGTCGACCTTGAAGACGTAGGTATTGCCCGCTTGCGCCAGGGCAACGGATTTTTCAGTCAGGTGGGGCAGGAGCGGCGTGTTCATCGGATCCCTCAGTCTTCCTCCCCAGACTTGACGCCCTTCAGGCTGTCCAGGGCCTTGGCGGTGAAAACCAGCCAGTCGGCGTTCATGACCCTGAAAACGTTCAGGTAATTGACGTCGATCAGCTCGACTTCCGCCAAGTTGCGGGCGGCCCGCTTGGCCGGCCCTTCCGTCCGGGCGTCAACCAGCAGCACTCGCCTGTTCAGTTTCAGCTTGCCGTACAGCAGCCGGTCGAGCGTCGCCGTTTTGCCGTCTTCGGGCAGAGCCTGCAAGACAGCGACCCTGTCTTTCTTCAGCGTCAGGGCTTGGCGCAGCGCCAGCGCCTTGGCTTTCTTGTTCAGCTTCTTGACGTAGCTTTCCCGCCCGGTCGGTCCGAAAATCACGCCGCCGCCCCTCCACAGGGGGGAGCGGATCGAGCCGACTCTGGCCCGGCCGGTGCCTTTCTGCTGCCAAGGTTTGCGGCCGCCGCCGCGCACCAGCCCGCGGGTCTTGACTTTGGCCAAGTTGGCGCGTTTTTTGTCCAGGTAATTCTCATAAGCCGCCTTGACCAGCCTGTGGTTGGTTTCCTTGAGGCCGAAAACGTCGGCCGGCACGGCGCACCCGGCCTGCTTGGTGCCGGCGGCGGTGTAGCTCGGTACCGTCATCCGGCCACCCTCTTCCTGATCATAACTAAGCCGCGGCGGGGGCCCGGCACGGCGCCCCTGATACCTACCAGCCGGCGTTTTTCATCAACCAGCCCGACTCTTAGGCCTTTGACCGTCGTCCGCTTGCCGCCCATCTGTCCGGCCATTCTTTTGCCTTTGATGGTTTTCTGCGGGAAAATCGAGCCGATCGAACCCGGTTCGCGGGTGTGGCCCTTGCCGCCGTGCGACTTGCGCTGCCTGGAGAAATTGTGGCGCTTGATCACGCCGGCGAAACCCTTGCCTTTGCTGGTGCCGGTCGCCTCGACTTCGTCGCCGGGTTGGAACGCGCTCAAGGGCACCTCGTCACCGGCCTTAACCTCCGGGTCTGCCGCCCTCAGCCTCAGCTCGCGGCTGACCTTGAAAGCTTCCTTGAAGCCGGCACGCTTGAAATGCCCGAGCTGGGGCTTCTTGGCTTTGGCCGCCTCGGTCGCGATCTGCACGGCGTCGTAGCCGTCGGTGTCGACCGTCTTGACTTGGGTAATGAAGTTGGGTTCGACCTTGACAATCGTCAAGGGCACCAATGCGCCCTGCTCGTCGATAACCGACGTCATACCTAGTTTGCGTCCCAATAGAGCTGTCATTTGGTAAATAAGGTTGTATATTAAGGTTTGCGCTGGAAAAAAGACCACGGCAAGCAACTTGGCTGATCAGCAGTATCTGGAAAACCCGACTTACTGACGCTGCAAGTTATGCTTTTGTCACAACTCCAAGCCGCCGGATTCGGATCCGGTGTGCCATTTTTTACAGCGGGTCAATTCTAGCAGATTGACAGCTCTAAAGGCAAGCGTAAAAACCGCACGTGCATTCAGGGGCGGCTGAGGTTGACTGTGAAGATGTCGGCGACCGCTTGGCGGTCAGTGAAGTAAACGGCGTAATGGTCTTCCAGCGCCTGGGGCAGCTCCCGCTCGAAAACCAGCTGGGCGTAGAGTTCCGCGTACCAGCCCGGCTTGCCTACGGCAGCGTGATTGCCAGCGTTGGCCGCTGCCGGGTGCATGGCCAGGCCGCGACCGGACCAGCGGCCGCTTTCATCCAGCAGATCTCCCGCCGGCAAGGCCTGGTAAGCTTGGCGCAGCATGCCGAACAGTTCGTCCTCGTCATCCAGGCATTCCCCATAGGCGGCCAAAGCCGGGTCGGAACTTCCGAGTTGGCCGACGCTGCTGAGCTCGGCATCGTAGTTATCGGCCGCAGCCGCCAAAGCGGTTGCTTGACAGGTATTGGCCTTATATCTGAGCCGGTGCCCGCCGGCCATGTTGCCGTCGCCCAAATCGACGGCGTGCATCAGTTCGCGGATTAGCGTCGTCAGCAGGACGTGGTTTACCTGGGCCTTGTCGCGGAAGCTGAAACCCTCGTAGTAATCCTTGCCGACGGCTTTGATGATTATCTTGCTGCTGGCCGCATCGGCGGAATGGCTGGAACCGACCCAATAGCAGCCGGTCAGGCCGCCAGCGCAGTCCGGCTCGGCTGACATCTCCACCGTCAGACCCTCCAGAACTCCCCGGCCTTCAGGTGTCAGCAGCAAACTGACGGTGCTGCGCAGTTGCAAGCCGGTCGGGTAAGTTTCGGGCACGCCGTAGGGGTAGTTGACCGCCGCCAGACGGCTGTAACCCTCTCTCGGCCGGGAATTTTCAACTCCGGTTACTTCGTCCGATAGAACGTATTCCGGCTGATTCGCCTCCCCGACATACGCTTGGAAGCAGTAGCGGCGGCCGTTGTCGTCGCTGTAGAGGTTGACGTAAGTTACTGCGCCCGCCGGCCTGGCGGAGGTTGCCAGACCGAAGGGTCGGTGGCTGCAGAACTGCTCACCCGAAACCGACGCGGCCCGCCATTCGGCCGAACCGGAGAACCTGCGGGCGATTAAGATTTCCCCATCCTGCTCTACCGCCAATCCTTCGCCGGTCGTCTCTTCGAAAGCAGCAACCGTTTTGGAGAGCTTGTATTCTTTGAACCCGATCGGGTGCTCCGTTTCAAAACAATAAGCTTGGCCGACGTCGCTTGCCCGCAGCATGAAGATATTGCCGTCCCTGATCCCGCCGGCCGCCTGGTTGGCGAATGTCTGCGCGTCGCAATCCTCGCCGCTAGTCGCTGCGGCTCGCCAAGCGTAATTTCCGGCGTCATTGCCGGCGGTTTCGGCCAGCAAGACGTCGTTCAGCTGGCGGATATTGATAGCCGGCGGCTCGTACAAATTCATCAAATCGATTATTTCTGAGAGCTGGTAGGAATAACCGTCCTCCGAATCCATGGCCCGGAAACAGTAATATTGGCCGTGATCTGTGGCCGTCAGTTTCAGCGCGGGCGGCTCATCCGAACCGGTTTCACTGCTGAAAACGGCCGCGCCGCAAACCTGTTCGCCGGTCCGGACGAACTGCCAGTTGCCGGCCCGTTCCGGCCGGCTGACCGTCGCCGTCAAGCTGATGCCGTCTTGGGAAACCTTGATTGAAAGGCCGCTCCGCTCCGGCGAAGCTTCGGTCCGCAAGCTGGTGGCGATCAGGATCAGGAGCACCAAGGCGGCTATCAGGATCAGGATAGACTTGTGCTTCTTGATACCAGTTTCTTTTTCGACAACAGCCGCCGCCGGCTCGGACCCGGACGGCTTGCGGCCTCGGACGCGCTTAACCATCTGATTTTACGGTTATATTTTTTGTTTTTAACTTGCCCTTTGAAATTAACACAAAAAAGATGTGTTGACAAACGTTAGGGTCGTAAAAACAACAGAGCTTGGCTTACATAATTTAGCGACAGGAATACGTAGCGCTTCGCACAGGCCGTCCGAAATGAGTTGCGGAAATTCGCGGCTCGACTAAGAGGGGTCACCAAACCGGCCTGTGCTATACTTGGAGTGAATTTAAGCACAAGTATTTAGCCTGTACAGTTTTGTCGTAATGACTAGTTTATACCCTGCAAAGAGAATAATCGGCAAGTATGCGGTTGCGCTGATATTGGCTATTGTTGTTGCTCTTGCCGGCGCGGTGTGGTTGTTGTTGCAGCCAGGGGATAATGCCAAGGCGGCTGTCAATCCCGCCCTCTTAAAAATAACAAACCAAGCCCCCGTTCCTCCCGCACCTCTTCCTCCGCCCGGAGAAAGAACTTGGCAGACCAGCCCTCCCCCGTCACCAGCCATTCCGCAGAGCGTACTGAACAGCCAAGCAACGCCTTTTCTAGTCTTGGGTAGCAATGATCCGACCGGCCCCGGTTTTTATGGCCCGAAGATAACCCTTGACTTGTGGGTTCCCAAAGGCACCATTCAAAACTTGGTAGTGGACCAAGACGATCTCTGTGGCAGTACGCCGCTAGACTCAATCTGGAGTGTCAACCAGTTCGTTAACGTGTGGCTGGAAGACAAAGGCAGCATAGCTGATCCCAGTGATAGTGATAAAGGGATAAAAATGATAGACGGTTCGAGCACGGCATGTGCTTCAAAGACTTTAACCGCTGCTGACGTAGCTGGCTTGGATCCCTTAGATTCCAGAACGCTGAACAAGCTTTCCCCTCCTTATGAGTATGAAAAATACGCCATTACGGCGTCGTTAGACGGCAGCGGCAGGCACTATGTGAACCAATTTCGCTTAAGGGCTCTCTTGAATGTTCTTAACCCTCCTGATGTCTATCTGACTTTAACGGAAACGATTGATGACAACGTGACCGGGTCAGCTCTTGATAACGCCGGTACTCTTGGGATATCGAATCGTCTGTCGGGCAGTACGTACAGCAGCGACAAAGCTTATTGGGAGTATACGGTTTACTCGGCTCTCGACCCTGAAAAAGGATGTTCAAAAACTGAAAAAAGGCACGTAGGCATATATGATAGCGACTTCGGACCCATTAGCCGCGGGAGCGGCATACCGAGACCCAGTATAGAAATTTATTCTACCGACCGCAATGCCTATATCGCCAACCCTTCAACGGCGGTTTTCTTGCCTGATGACCCTGATCCCAACAAAAGCAATGAGCACTTGATAGAATTTAACGGTTTGATAGATAGAGACGGTGAAAGGTATTACGGCAACTTGAATCATCGAGACAATATCGGAAAGGACGCGATAGTCGACAGTAATGAATGGGAGGATTATCAGTACGAGTTTTCCGGTGACAAGATATACAGGTTACGCATTCACAATATTAATCACTATACATGGATTCAAATCAGACTGCCGTTTAACCAGTTTGACGCCCTGCTGCCTTGTGGTCGCAAGCCTATAGTAAAGATTTATCAAGGCGGCGTGTCCGCCGGCGGCCTGTTCGGCGAAAGCAGCAAACTGAAAGCGTGCGCACCGACTCAGGGCTTGGCGTCGGTCGGAAGCGGTCTTTACGCCCACGTCTTCGGCGAAGCGGGTGAAGCCGACGGCTCGTCAGTGGAATACGAAGCCAAGGTGGCCGGCGAGATCATCGGCTTCTATTCCAAGTATCCACGCGGCCAGCCGCCGCCTGCCGCGTACAGCGGCCTAACCTTCGCCAACACCAGCAGTGTTTTAAGCCAGTCGGAATTCGGTGGCCAATTCGGCCGGGGGCGTTGCATTCCTAATTATTGGCGCGGCGCCAGCGGCTTGGAGGCCGAAACGCTAATTAGTAGCTTGGATATCGCTGATCGCGGTGCCGTTGAAGACAATGATGTGCAATTGTACCAGACGACGAATTTCGAGCTGACCAATTCGCAACCGGCTACGAATATCAACCTGAAAGCGACCATTTACGTGGATGGCAACTTGACCATTAAGAACGACATCTTGAACAACCGTGGGGTTGTTTTCGAACACGTCAACGAGATCAAGCAGCTTTATCTAATCGTCAACGGTGACATTCTCATTGATCCTGGTGTCACCCAGGTAGACGCCGTTCTGGTAGCCTACTCGGAAGATAATGCCACTAAGGGGAGGATATTCACCTGTGCCTTTGACGCTGGAGGTATAAATATCAATGCGAAGGGCGATATTAACAATTCGGCCACCGACCTGGCAATCAAAAACAAGAGCATAGAGTACGACGAAGCCTGCAACAAGAAACTGGTAATCAACGGCGCCATCGTGGCTCGCGAAATACGCCTAGGTAGAACGTATTGCGAACTTCCGCCGCCGTTTACTCCGACACTTCAATGCCCCGTACACAGTGCCGACCGGACTGGCGAAGAAATTAACCTGCTGCCGGAGCTCTTCATCGGCACGCCGCAACTGCCGGACCATGGGGAATGGCGGTACAAATCAGACAGTATCACGGTTCTGCCGCCCAATCTCTAAATAACGGCTACCCATCCGGTTGGCCCCGGGTGCTAGAATTAAGCTCATGAAAGTCGCAGAGATCGTCAATCGCGCCGTAGGTTCCGTCGAAGAGTCGGACAGGATAAACTGGCGGGTCGGCGTCACCAACGACTGCGAGCGCATCTTCAAAGAACAGCGGGCGCTGAGAAGGGTCTGCTACCCGGCGGACGACTACAAGGAAGCCAAAGCGGCTCTGGTCGCGCTGCTGGAAGCGGGCTTCAACGGTATCAATGCCACCTTGCCCCTTCCGGATTTCAAGCAGGTTTACCTCTACGAGATTGCTTCGGAATACAGGTATCGGCAAGCGCACGCCTCGACCCCGGCTGATGCGGGCGACCGGACGGATCACTCGCCCACCCGCCCGCCGGTCCCGCGAAAGAAAGAGCAAGCCGGCAGGTATCAGAAAACGACCGGCAAAGCGGTCGTTGTGGCGTTCGTGGTTTTCGCTTTCTCCATCCTCATATCCCGCCCTCTACAGTTCGCCGTCGTGGCGGCGATAATCGTCTGGGCGTTTAGCAGGCCGA
>VXPC01000056.1 GCA_009839685.1 Candidatus Saccharimonadota bacterium
GGCCGGGCCGGGATTGAGAGGCGGCAGTTGGGGTTGCGGGCCGGCGCCCGCAATTGCGCTCCCCTCAGCCGGCATATCGCCTAGCGGCCGGAGCTTTGGCCTGGCCGGAGCCGGTCGGGGCGGTTCTTCCCGGTCGGCCGGCTCTTGCGATTCATCGGTTGCGTCCGGGTCGGGCGGAGGGTCGTCGTCTTCCGCCGGAATCAACTCCGGCTCTTCCTCATCTTCCACGACCTCCGGCTCCGCGGGTTCGTCCGGCAGATCCTCCGCCTCTTCAACCGGCGGAATATCGAAACTTGGCGGCCGGGGCCGGGGCTCGGCCGTCGGACGATTTTCAAAAACGGGTTTCTTTTCTTCCGCTAACGGGATATCAAAGGTCGGCGGTTTGGATTTGGGGGCCGGTTCAGGCGCAACGGGAGGCTCCGCCGGTTCCAGCTGCTCAGGCGGCTCAGCCGGCGCGGCCGGGTCGGGTTTCGGTTTGGGTTCGTTAATGTAGATAACGTCGCCCGGTCTAAGTTCGGTAGAATCGTCCTCGGGATGATTGTTCATAAAACGTTTTTCCGTTTAAGGTTCATAGCCGCCCGGCCCTTGCCCGCAATCCGGGCGCCGCGCGTTTCGGGCGGATACCAAAAATAAAAACAACCGCTCGGATAAGATGCACCCACCACCGCACCCTATCGCTAAGCATAAGCA
Source organism: Candidatus Saccharimonadota bacterium (assembly GCA_009839685.1). Taxonomy (GTDB): domain Bacteria; phylum Patescibacteriota; class Saccharimonadia; order Saccharimonadales; family VXPC01; genus VXPC01. Next base: position 691 of record VXPC01000056.1, read on the forward strand.
AATTATACTACTAAGACGGCCATTTATAAACAAACGGCCCAAGCCAGAACTTCAGGGCGCGTCGCCGAGCAGCTTGACGAACTCGTCTTCAAGCACGGTCTTAACCCCCGCGGCGGCGGCTTTGTCCAGTTTGCCCCGGCCGGGATTGCGGCCGATGACCAAATAATCGGTTGCGGCCGAGATCTGACCCTGCAGCCGGCCACCGGCCGCGGCGATCTGCTGGCGGGCCGCCTCGCGGCCACGGCTTTGCAGCGTACCGGTCAAGACCAGATTCTTGCCGGCCAGCGGGCCGGCGGCAATCTCCGCGTCGGCCGGAGCGACGCCCAGCTTCTCGAATTTTTTCAGCAGGCGGCGGTTGGCCGGGTCGGCCAGCCAAGCGACGATTGATTGGGCTGTCTTGTCGCCTATGCCGTCCAAATCTGTCAGGTCGGTCCCGGAAGCGGCCGCGAAGGCCCGCCAAGTTTTGAAATGCCCGGCCAGATCGGCCGCCGTCTGCTGACCAACCCGCGGGATACCCAAACCGAATATGAAACGGTTGAGAGGCGGCTTTTTGCGAGCTCCAACGGCCGTCACCAAGTTACCGCTGGCCAACTCACCGAAACGCTCCAGCGGCAGCAGCTGCTCAGATGTCAGAGCGTAGATGTCGGCTAGATCCGACACCAGATCCGCCGCAACCAGCAGGCGGCTGTTGGCTTCACCCAGCCCGTCTATATCAACGGCCGCCCGGGAGCCGTAATGAGTCAGGGACAGCATCAACATTTTATCTTTCGCGCTGTTAAGGTCGGCCAGCCTGTAGGCTACTTCCCCTTCGGCTCGGCGAAACCGCAGGCCGGGGTGCTGGCGGGCCAGCTCGGCCTCAAAGTCAAATTTGACGGACCGTCTGGGCCGCAATTCCTTGAGAGGGCCTTCGACCTTGGGAATGATGTCGCCGGCCTTGAAAACGACGACCGTGTCGCCGATCCTGACATCCAGCCGGTTGATTTCGTCGGCGTTATGCAAACTGGCGTGCGAGACGGTCGAGCCAGCCAGCAGGACGGGTTCCAGCACAGCCACGGGCGTCACCGCTCCCGTGCGGCCGATCTGCAAAACTATCCCTTTCACTTTGGTGGTCGCCTGCTCGGGCGGATACTTATAGGCCAAAGCGCCTCGCGGGCCTTTGCCGACCGACCCCAAACGATCGAACAGCTCCCGGTCGTCGACCTTGATTACCAAACCGTCGGAGCTGAAAGGCAGCCGGCGGCGGTTCTTTTCCAAAGCTTTGATTTTTTTCAGCAAGGATTTGGTATCGGCGCAGACGCCGGCCCGGCCGTTATGCGAAAAACCCAAGTCCTTGAATAATCGGTAAACTTCGGCGTGGCTGTTAAGAACCGGGCCGAAAGCGTCGTAGGCCTTGAAAACCAGCCGCCTGGCGGCCGCCACCTTGGGATCCAGCTGGCGCATCGTGCCGGCGGCCAAGTTGCGGGTGTTGGCGTAAGTCGGCTGGCCCGACTCGGCGGCCGCGGCATTGATTCTCGCCAGCTCCGACTCGTAAAGGATGACTTCGCCCCGGACTTCCAACCGGCCCCGCAGGTATTTGGCAAACTTCTTGCCAGGCGGCAGCGCGAGCGGCAGGTTGCGGATAGTTCTGGCATTGGCCGTAACGTCTTCGCCGACAAGCCCGTCGCCGCGGGTCACGGCCTGGCTGAAAATCCCATCCTCATAGATGACGGCCAGCGCCAGGCCGTCCATTTTGATATCGACGAAATATTGCCAATCCTCCCCCGGGGCCAGCTTCTCCAGCCGTCCTTGCCACTGGACAACTTCCTCGAAAGAAAACGCATCGGCAAGGCTGAGCATCGGGTAGACGTGTTCGACTTTTTGGAACTTGTCGCTCGGCTGGTCTCCGACCCGGCGGGTCAAGCTGTGGTCGCCAACCCGGGCCGGGTTGGCGGCTTCGTAGGCTTTCAGCTCGGCCAGCAGGTTGTCGTAAACGGCGTCCGAAACCGACGGGGTATCCAAGGTATGGTATTCGTAATTGTAGCGCTGGAGCAGCTTAAGCAACCGCAGGTATTCTTTGTGGGTCATCTCAGTTAAGCGTTTTGGCCGTTAAAAGATCCTGATAAAGCAGGAAGCAGTAAATATGGCCGACCACGAAGAAACAGGACGAGGCCAGATAGATAAAATGTTCCGACCACTGCGGCAGCAGCCGGCCGACCGGCAGCGCCAGCAGGCAGACGGCCAAGGTTGCGCCGGCGCCGAACAGGAACAGGCGGCCGGCGGCCGGCAGCCGCCGCCGGTGGACAAGGTGCAAGGCGGTCTGCCAAGCGTCGAACGGCTTGGCGCCCGGCAAACTGACGATAATCAGGCTGAAAACGCCGCCGGCCAGCCAATAGAAGCTCAGCGCCACAAAAGACAGGATGACGGCAACGGCGGCCGCCTGTTCCAAGTTGGTTTGCAGAACCCCGTTCTCCCGCAGCTGGGCGCCGAAATCGGCAACGATCAGCGACGGCAGCAATTGCAGCAGCAGCAGCAGCCCCAGAGCGGCGAACGGCACCAGTTGGGCCGGACCGAAGTAAACCGCCTCGCGGATTTTGACTTTGCGACCCCGATCCGGACGGTAGAGGTTGCGGATCAGCCACAGGACCGACAAGCCGGCGAACAGGTTCAGGATCACGAACCAGCCGAAAGATTGCGTCAGCCGGTTCACCAGAGCGTTAACCGATTCCGACAGCATGGCCAGAGAGGTTGAAACCTCGCCGGCGAAACCGGCGCCGTAACGCTGGCTGAACTCGTCCCTGATGGCAATCAGGCTTTCGTTGCCGCCGCCGCTGAACAACAGCACTAGGGCCGCGATGAAGAAGCCGACGGCCAGAACCGCGAAAGGCCGCAAGTTGCGCCGGCAGAATTTGAAACTCTCAAGCCACAGCTTCAACGGTGACTGCAGGCTGGTCTTTTTCGCCGGCAGCGGCTTTTGCCAGACGAACGAGCGGTAAACCCGTTCTTTTTTCTGCCGGCGCTTGGACGTCTCGGCCATGCATCCCCCGCCGGCTCAGTAACCGGCGGCCTCCAGCTGCCGCAACCTGGCAATGCGGTCCTCAATCGGCGGGTGGGTGCTTAAAAACCTGGCTAAAAAGTCGCTCTTGACCGGGCTCTCTAGGAAGAAGTGGGCCGTGGAGGCGGAAGACTTCTGCAACCGGGAGCCGTGGAGGCTGATTTTTTCAAGGGCCGAGGCCAAGCCTTCCGGGTATCTGGTAATCTGCGCACCCGTCACGTCGGCCAGGTATTCACGGCGGCGGGAGATGGCCATGCGGGCGAAGAAGGCCAAGACAGCCAGCAGGATGCTGACGGCGATAATGGCCAAGACGATATAGCCGCTGTTGCCGCGGCTGGAGCGACCGCCGCCGGAGCGGATATTCAAATACGCCATCAGGCCGATGCCGGCAACCAGCGCGAAAATGATCGACGCCACCCGGACGTCGCGGTTGACAATGTGGCTGAGCTCGTGAGCCATGACGCCCTCCAACTCCTTGCGGTCCAGAGCCCCCAACAGGCCGGTCGTCACCCCGATAATGGACTTGTTGACCGTATGGCCGGCCGCGAAGGCGTTCAGCGCCGGGTCGTCTATAACGTAGATTTCGGGCGTCTTGATACCCAAGGTGATACTGAGGTTCTCAACGATCAGGTAGAGTTGGCGGTGCGAGCGGCGGGTCGCTTCTTGGGCTCCGTTCAGCTTGATGACGCGCTTGGCGGCAGAGCGGTAGGTGGCCGCGGTGTAGACGACACCGGCGACCAAGATAACCGCCGCCCAGGCGTAGTTTTCGGCCAAGACCCCGACAATGCCGCCGGCCAGCAGGAAGAGAAAAATCACCAGCGCGAACAGCACCCCCGTCTTGAAGTTGTTGGCGGATATCTGTCTTTCCATAAATCAACTCACGGCAAACCGGCCGGCTGGCGGAAAGACTAAAACTCGACTTTGACCGGACCGCTCTCGGCTTCGGCGACCTCGAAATACTCGCCCGTCACTTTGAAGCCGAACATGCCGGCGAAGATATTGCTGGGGAACAACTGGGTCTGGTCTATGTACTGGCGCAACGAAGAGTTGTACAGCCGGCGGGCAGCTTGGATCTTGTCTTCCGTATCCACCAGCTCCTCTTGAAGCTGCATGTAGTTCTGCGAAGCCTTCAAATCCGGGTAGTTTTCCGCCAGCGCGAACAGGCTTTTAAGGGCGTCGGAGAGCATATTCTCAGCCTGCCGGGCTTCATTGGTGCCGGCTGAGGCGTTCATGGCCGCCGAACGAGCCTTGACCACCGAGTCCAAAGTTTCCTTCTCGTGCTTCATGTAACCTTTAACCGACTCAATCAGGTTGGGAATCAAATCCCAACGGCGTTTCAACTGGACGTCGATGTCGCTGTCGGCTTGATCGACGCGGTTGCGCGCCTTGACCAAGCGGTTGTAATAAGTGATTGGCACGGCAATGGCGGCGACCACCAATGCAATAGCCAAAATAATTAAAAATACCGTCATAATTTCTCCTTGCCTTAGGCTTCCATAACCTGCCTCCATCCTACCACGAACAGATGCTTTTTGCCAGCCACCGGCAACTGTCGCAGCTAACGGTGTAAACAGCCTCTTTCGGGAGTCCAGGAACAGGGCACCTGCCAAGACTGGTCGCACGGGTCGGAAGAAAAATCGCGGTAATGATGCGAGGAGCAACGACCCGTCTTGGTATCGCTTGGCTTTGAATTCGGAGAAGAACGGGCCGGCGACTTGTTCGTGCAGGTAACCAGCTGGTTTGAAAATTCGACCACCAAATTGCCGGCCGGATCTTGGAGCGGGTTGGCGTCGCTGGCCGGCGGAGAGTAGAACAGCTCCAAGGGCGTGTCCGTGGATACGGTCAGGTAATCCGGGAAAGTTAACACCACGGCCGCCCCGTCAATACTGATCAGGGACGTGTCAAAGTATGTCCCGTCGACCAACAGCCAGAATGCCGATCCCGGCGGAGCCGGCGTCTTCAAGGTTTCGCTGAAAGTGGCGGTCAGCACCTTGGCCGAGTCGTCATAAATGGCGCTCCGCAATATCGGAGCCGTGTTATCTTCCGGCGTTTCGGCAGCCACTGGAACCGCGTCATCCTCCGGCGGCGCTGCCGGTTGTTCAGCCGCCGGCGGAGCCGTATCGTCTTCCCCCTGCGGGCTAATTGGCGATCCGGAAGGTGACGGAGTCACGTCGTTCTCTTGTAGCGCTGCCGGCCGTTCGGCAAGCTTTACCGAAGACCGGACATTGTCGGTGTGAGTATCCCGGCTTAATAGCATGAGAGAACTGCCGACGAGAACCAAAGCCAAGGCTAGAACCAGCAACACCGAGCGGTGCTTGGACAGGATGCGAGGATTGCTTTCGGCACCGGCACCGGATCGTTTACGCGAGTTGGAAGATTTGGGGGATGTTTTCGCCATTAGCTATCGTCGCGGGAATTTTCGGGTAATTATGGCAGCCGGAAGCAATAAAGAGGCCGGGCTTGCTCGCTTTTTAAGCTGTGTTTCGTAGCAATTACAAATCCCCTGCTCGATTTGCGGACGCAAACGCTAAGGAGGGGACACTCAACCGACATTATACCTCATATGGTGTTAAAAGTAAATGTCGGCCGGGCGAGATTTAGGTAGCGGACGAGCCCGGTAACCCGGGTGGCGCGTCCGGCAAAATCACCGCTCGCTCTCTTGCTCCAGAAAATAGTATTTCAGCGAATTCTGAGCAACAAACACAGCTGCTTCGTGCTCGACGTAAACATTCCGAACCTGTTCCCAGTCCCGTGAGTACGGATTCGACGGATTCGGGAAGGGCTGCGACTCATCTTGCAGACCAAGGTCCTCCAGCCGCTGCCTTAGCTCGAGCCAGCGTTCGTAAGCCGCCCTGTCACCACACCAGCCGCTGCTAATGCAATACTCGTCGCCCGTTTTATCAATCTGGCAATCTTGGGCTGGATCTCCTGTTAGATAGTGGTCAGGATTCAACACCGTCGCACATTCATTACTCCATACCAAACAACCCGGAGCAGTCTCTGCGTCGAAGCAAAATACTTTAACGGCATCATACTTTTCCTCGTCCGTCTTATCGGCCGAGGATAGCAGGCTCCCCGAGTCTTCTCCGCCAGATGAGACGGACTGAGAGTCAGTCTCGGTGTCAGATGAGGCTGGCTGAGGGCTGGAATCAGGTTGCTGACTGTCGCCACCGCGACCAAAAAGCCAGACTAGACCAGTAATAAGAATTACGCCAGCAACGATGACGGCAGCCGTAAAAAGCGGTCCGAAGTTTTCTTTTTTCTTTACCATCTTGCAACCCTTTCCCTAATAAGGATACCGCAAATAAAGAATACTGGCACCTTTGGAAAATACTCGGATTAAGATAGTGCGCCCGGAGAAGCAAAGGTGGAGCCGAAAACTTCTCAATGAATTAATAGATCCGGGCCGCGAACTGCGACTACGAACAAGCACCACCCCGGTCACCCGCTGGAGCAAGGCCTGAAGCCGGGTTGGCCAAAGGGCCGGACTGCGATTACGGCTATGCCTGCACTATTTGAATCAGGTTGCCGCAAGTGTCGTCAAAGGCAGCTATGATAACGCCGCCCGCCTCCGTCGGCGGCGTTTTAAATACCACGCCCAATGACTGCAGCCTCCTATGCTCCGCGCTAACATCCTCAACGCTAAAGAGTGCCGCCGGGATGCCTTGGGCAAAAATCCCCTTCTGGTAGGCCTGCGATACCGGATTGTCATCTGGTTCAAGCAGAAGTTCCGTCCCATCCAGATCGTCGGGCGAGACGACGGTCAGCCACCTGAACTTCCCCAAGGGGAGGTCCTGTTTTTTCACAAAGCCGAGGATTTCCGTATAGAATTCCAAGGCCTTGGCCTGATCGCTGACGAAAACGCTGGCATGTGTAATACGCATGACCTGTTCTTCCTTTCTGCTATTTGACCAAGTATACGCTATTCAAGTGAAGGCGATAAATGAAAAACTCCCCCAGAACTCCGGCTATCTCAGCCCGTTAGAATTGCAATAATTGCAGTATTCGCGCGACTGTCATGCCGTCGCGTCAAGCAACTCTCTCGCAAGCTCTCGCTCACTGGGGTCGAAGGTCAGAACAAACGCTTCATTCATAGCTAATATGGACAGGGCCGTCAGTACGCCTGAGGGATAGCGCAGAAGACCTTTGGATTTTTCAACCGCCGATTCGCGAGCCTGCTCCAGTGAGTGCTCGATGCCGCCGATATTGCCAGCCTCCCGTAGCTCTTTAAAACCATCTGCCCACAGAGAGGCGGCTCTTGCGGCGGCAACCGCAACTTCTAAATCCATTCTGGGATGCACCCTCATCGCTACTATAATCTCGCCTGCTTGGTTGGCCCACTTCTCTTTAGCTGCAAGCAAAGCGGCTTCTTGATCCAAATTGAACGATTCCATAGCATACCGCAGTCTATGGTATTTCCTCTACGACACGCAAGCTTGAGCGGGTTGTTCGTCGATAGTAAATAGAACAAGAAGGAGATCGCTTTGTTTAGTAAAAAGATTTCTCCGCTTTGGGTGTGGGGTCAAGCCCTTCCTCAAAGTGTTGCCCTGGTGCGCGGAGAGGGACAAAAGTGGAACCAGAGTCTCCTTGGTGAATTAATCAATCTGGCTCAAGAATTGCAATTATGAATACGCTTCGCCCTGACCGGCTCTCTATTCATTATACTATCGCCCAACTGGAGAAATAAATAAACCGAGCGTTCACCTTCAGGGATTTAAACGTAGGGCTCTATGTGCCCGGCATGCGAAGAGGAATTCACCCCACCCCTTAAAGATATTGGTTCCTGAAACTAGCGTGTCTAAAATCTGTAATTTAGACTAATCAGACCAAATCCATCGACAGAGAGATATGCTGGGCGGCTCTCTCTTGGCTCAGGTCTGCGAGCTTACCCGCTTCGACGGCTGCCTCAAACCGCCGTCTTTTGGTTTCAAGCTTGGCAGCCAAAGCTTCCGTTGTCGTCAGTCCGTCCTGCCGAGCTTCCCGTTCGGCTGCGAGTCTCTCCAGAGGAGTGAGGGGTGTGTGCGAAAAGGACAGGTTCCTAAAAATCAAGCGGTAAAGCGCGTTCAGGCTGAGCTGCTGGTCGACAGCACAACCCCAGACACGGACATCACTCTTGTTCAAATCCTTGACGGAAATTACGTAGTCATCGGGATTGACGACCGTCTCGATAAACAAATTGATAACTTCAGTTGCTGTCTCCATCTGACAGTTGTCATTGGCAGTGCTATCCTCAATCCGCAAGCTGTTCGGCCTCTGGGGGCGGCCTTGATTCAAAAAACTCCTGAGTAACCGATTCACTTCGGGGAACCCAAGAGGGCAATTTGCAAAGAAGCGGCGTCCCTCTTGAGACATAGCCGCCTGCAGGCGCCAGGCCGCACTAGGCGTGCCGTCGAAACCCTGATTAATCAGCAAGCCCAGAGCACGACTCGTCCGGCCATTGCCATTTAAAAAGGGGTGCGTCGCTGTGAGCGTGCCGCCCCAAAGGACGGCCAAATCTCCCAGTTGCTCCGGTGAAGCCTCAGCCTGTCGGCCCAAAATCTGCTTGGTGGCTTCCAGTGCCCGCTCTAGCAGCAGCTGCCTGTTTTCCCAGCCGGGCAACTCTGCACCGAGCAAGCGCGCTTGACCGCCGTCAAAATCGTGAGTGGCTGGATCAAGGCTCCTGGAGAGCGCATTGATGTCAATAAGTAACCCGCTGAAATCTTCATAATCACACTCGAGTAGGTATTTACGGCAAGCTTCGGGTCGCTCAAAAACCGCTCGGTAGTTGGCATTGATAAAATCTATCAGCTGCTCGGCCGCCTGGAATCTGTGTCCGGGTCGTTCGCTAGCCAGCTCCTGGCTGAGAGATGCCTCCCCATACGTTTCGGTTTCGAGCCTTCTGCTCAGATTTTCCATAATTACTCCTGTAAGTATAACATAAGAAGTTTAATTTTGCAAATATATTGTGTATAAAAGGCGCACGGATTGCGCTGTATTCAACAGATAGGAATCATCCCCAAGTTACCATTTCGCTGCTTTAATCCTTCCCTATATAATCACGCTTCACCCCAGTGCTACCAGGAGGTAAATCCCGATTGTTCTGGTGCGCGGAGAGGGACTCGAACCCTCAAGCCTTATTCAGGCAACGGATTTTAAGTCCGCAGCGTATACCAATTCCGCCATCCGCGCCGACTGCTTGGAGGCGCCGACCGGAATTGAACCGGTGTAAAAGGTTTTGCAGACCTCTGCCTAACCACTCGGCCACGGCGCCGAACCCTCGGCGGACTTGCGATTCCCCATTCTACCCTATTTGCTTAAGATTGGTAACTCCTGGGCGCCGGCCGTGTTAAAAATCGGCAAAAGATAGTAACATAATTAAAGAGCTTATGTATGTTGAAAATGCCTCGTTTAAAGTCCCGGTCTTGATTCTCGCAGTTCTGGTTTCGGTGGTCGTATTGCTGGCCGCGCCACCACAGGCAGCCGCCGTCAGCGATTTGGACGTCGATATAACGCAGGAAGGACAGAATTTGGTGGTTACGGTCGACAACCCCGACGGGCACGTCCTGACTTGGCAGTACGCCGCCGGCGTGCCCGTGACAGACTGCGGGCCCGGCCTGACAACCGATTTCACCGACGGCAGCCCCAACCTGATCGGCAGCGACAAGCTGTCTTTGGAAATTGAGGCCAACTCGTACTGCTTCAAGATAACTGATGAAAACGACGGCAACGACGTCTGGTCCGCCTACCAGCTGGCTCCCGTAACTGATGATCAGGGCCCGGGTATCCATGTTGCCAGAAACCGCAACAACTCGCTGGTCATTTCCTCCAGCGACACCGATCTGGATTCCGCCACCTGGCGCTATGCCCGCTTCGACCATAATCCCGACTGCGAGTCGGAGGACGGAAGGCAGGCATTCGACAAGAAGCTGAACAGCCGCTCCTCCAATGTCCTAGCCTTAAGAGAAAGCGATAACGGCAATTGGTATTGTTTCAAGGCGGCCGACGACTCGGGCAACACGACTTTCGTCAAATACGAGATCACGGGGGTCGACACTACCGCCCCGACAGTCAGCATCACCCAGAACGGCCGCTTGCTGTCAGCCAGCGCCGCGACTGAAGAGCCGGCCGAGTGGCATTACGTTTTCAGTCCCTCTGACATTGATTGCAACGACGGCACTTTTCTCAACAACCGCTCGATCGTGGCCGGCAACCCGGTCACTCTGACATCCGACCGGATTGATTACTACTACTGCTTCCGGGCGACCGACCGGGTCGGCAACGCCGGCTTCGGCAAATACCGGGTCGAGAGCATCGACTTCCTGGCGCCGAAAATCAGCTTGAAAAAAATCAACCTGACCCTCAGGCCGAGCAGCGATCAGGCGATCGTCGGGTGGCACTATGTCAAATCCGCCAGCGTCTTTGACTGCGGCCGGCAGACTGACTTCTCCTCCGCGACCGATTTCTCCAGCCAAGGAGAAATCAAATTGGCCGAAGCGGACCATCTCAAGTACTTCTGCGTCCGCGGCTTCAACGCGACCAATGTCGCGGGTTTCGCCCGGCTGAGGGTCGACGCCCGGATTCCGAGCGTCAAACTGAAACTGGACGGGACGTCGATTACGGCCAGCGCCGGCCAAGGCAATCTGGACTGGGAGTACCTGAAAACCGAGACCGAACTTGACTGCGACCACGGCGACGACTCGCTGTTTGAAGACGAGTTCAACTTCGACAAGCACAAAGGCAACGCCTCCCAGCTGAGCGAGCTGGACAACGAGTTGTGGTTCTGTTTCCGGGCCGTCGACGAGACCGGGGGTAATTACGGCTACGCCAAGCAGCAGATTAGCGGCATTACGGCCAAGGCGCCCGGAGACAGCGGCGGCGGCTCAAGAGGCCAGCTGGACGTGCTGATTATCGCCGGAGTCTTAATCCTTGTCGGCGGCGGCTTTTTAACCTACGTCTTCCTGCAGAAAAAGAAACAACTGGCCGGAAAGACGGAGCCGGTGGCGGTCGTTGAAGCCGAACGGCCGGTCAAGAAACGGCGGCGCAGGCGGCGGAAAGACGGAGCCGGACCGACAGCCGACAGCGATATCGTCCAGCCGCTGGATTATTTGAAAAAGGAAGAGGACGAAGAAAAGTAGCCCGCCGTTAAGGATCGGAAGCGGTGGTTTGGGCAGCAGTCAGCCTCAGGTGGCCTGGCCGTCTAGAACTCGTAAAACGGTGATACACTGAAAGTATCAGACTATGAGAGGTCACAGGCGGAAGAATACCGGCAACGGTCTACTCCCCCGGCACGGTTATAACGGCCTCGACTCCCGGTCGGTCACGGTTGTCAATGGTGATGACGGTTGGTTCGGCAGCGGCGGGCAAAATGAAGTATTGGATGTCCGGGTCGGTCGCGCCGGTCGGAAAACTGACGATCGCTTTCGTGCACAAAACCTTCCGAAAGCCATGCGGGCCGATACTTCCGCCTTGGCCGTCAAACAAGTTGACGCTCCGGGAAAAACTCAGGCCGCAACCATCGTTGAGGTTGCGCGCCGGGCCGGTATTTTTAGCCGTCAGCTCCAGCTTGCACTCTTGGTAAAGATTGAAGTACTCCATGACGTCATCGTCCGGCTGCTTGGCGCCGCTGTTATTCAAATACGCCTCAAAGCTGATGATGTAGTCATAGAAGATGAATCCGTCAACAGCCAAGCGTTCCGCTAAGGGCAGGGATTCATCCTGATATATTCGGTAATTAGCCCGGATCTCATCTAGGCTTTTACCGCCCGAGACAACTCTGAAAACCGACTGGCAGCCGAAAGAATCGGCTCTGAGATCTAAGTCGGGACTGAAGGTGAAATACTGCCCCAACCGGGCTGTAGGAGCCGGTAAATCTGACGGTGTCTCCTCCTCGGCCGGCGGTTCCGCCGGCGGCGTTTCAACCGCCTCCGGTTCGGTATCGGCAACCGCTCTGTCCTCCGGGCATGCGGTGTCAGTTGGAACGACGATTCGGCCAGCCGGCGTCTGGCAAATTTTAGCCGGCTCAATTATGTCTTGTGTCGGCGGCGCGTCGTTGGCGACGACCGTTTCAACGGTTCCGCCGGTCGTTTCCTTTTCGGGCGGATGCAACTGATGACCGCCTTCGGCCCGCTTGTTAATCAGCAACAGGACGACCGCCAGCAAAATCAGGCAGAAGACGAAGACGTGGAAAACATTGTGCTGGGAGTTTCGGTTCTCTTTCCCTGGCATGGTTAATCCGCTCTCCGGTTCGGTCGAATCATTATCAATTTGGTGCGGGTGAGGGGACTCTAACCCCTGGCCTCATCCTTGGCAAGGATGCACTCTAAACAACTGAGCTACACCCGCAAACGACCGCCTCCCATTATACTGTAAAAGCCCGGTGTTTTGAAACCGGCCGGAACGCCGCCGTTTCCGACCCGAAGCGAATTTAAATCGCCCTTGATTGCCTGTAGAACGTATCGTAGCACGTTTCAGCCATTGCGAGAATCAAGGCTTTTTCGTCCTCTTGGCCGGAACCGGCGGCATCCCTAATCTTTTGGAGTTCATCCTCATGCCCGGGCTCCAGTGAGTACTCCCCGTTATTTGTATCTCTTTTAGTGTAGCCCCACGACCGTAAATCATACAAGATTTCGTGCGTGTTCAGCATCCAGTCGGAACCACCGTAAATATCATTGAACGCGCCGTCGAACGCATTGATTATCCGGTTGCCCACCGCCTGAAATTCGTCCTTCAAAGCCAGGTAAACGATGCCCTCTATAATCAGTCTCGTCGAAGGAATCCGGCTCTCCTGAAGGATGTCCACTATGCGCCAAATGGCCTGTCTGGGGTTCAAAACGGGCGGCCGTTCCGCATGTTCCGCCAAGTTGCCCGGACGGGCTTCAACTGATTTCACGCTTCCATATTATCAAAGCCGCCGGCCGAAATCACTTCCAGGTAATTGATTGGCAGCCCCAGCTCCAGCCAGGTTGCTTCGTATCTGGTAATCGCCCGCGCCTCGGCCGGCAGGGTTTCATAACCGGAGACGGCCAGATCCTCTCGCAAGCCGACAATCTCAAAATCCGGGTCATCACTAAAAACGCCGCAGCTGTAGGCGAACAGACCCTGGTCGTCGGTCTTCAACCGCAGCCGGCCGGCCGGTGCCAACAGGCGGCGGTAGAGATCAAGCCTGCGGGGATGCGTCAGGCGATGCTTGGCTCGGCGCTTGGTCGGGTAAGGGTCGGGAAAAGCCAGCCAAAGCAAGTCGACCTGACCCGTAAGATCAATATGCTCGGCCAAATCGTCAAGGTCTGTTTGCAGGAAAGCCAGATTGCGCGGCGCACCCCCGGCTGCCTTGTTCAACCGGTCGCTTTTGCGGTCAACGGCCAAGACCTGCCAGTCAGGATTATCAAGGCTGAACTGCAGGGAGACGACCGCCGAACCGGCGCCGACTTCCAGCATCAAAGGCAGCGCCGGCCGTCGCCAGTTGCTAAGACTGGAACTATGAACCTGGAACCGGCCGAAGCAGTTGCGGCGGCGGTTAAAGGCCTCGTACTGGGGTTTCTTGGCTACCCGGGCCATGAGAAAAACAAAAACTTGTGGTGGCGCCTCCCAGAATCGAACTGGGGACACACGGAGCTTCAATCCGCTGCTCTACCAACTGAGCTAAGACGCCGCCGGCGACAAAATCGCGCACCTGCCATTATAGCACCAAGGACTACCACCACTTGTTGCGCCTGTGGAAGTCGGCCGCCCTCTGCCAGCTGCCGTAGCGTCTCTTGGCGTAATCGGCCGCCCATTCAAGCTGGGCAACCGGGTCGTCCATAAAGGTCTCGCCCTTTTTAAGCGGCCAGACGTCAAAATTACGTTGCGGCAGCCCATAGCTGTTGGGGTCGATCCGAGACCACACCCACCACTTCCAAGAGGATTCACGGGTCACGATAAAGTCTACGAAACCCCAGTCCGACTCAGCTATGCCGGCCGCCCTCAGCCAGCCGGCCTGCTCGCCGGTTACCGAATAGCCGTCCTCAATCCTATCGGCTTGCTGTTCTTTTTCGGTCGTTACTTTCGTCTGCCGGGTCTGCGGCGTCGGTTGCCTGGCTTCAATCCGGGTCGATTGCTGTGACGAACCGGTGTCGGTATTCGCGGTCAACTGCTTCTCAACCATATCTGAATTCAGGGACACGGTTGAGTGGCGCAGGACTGGCAACGACTCCTTTTCGGCTTCAATCGAAACAGCCGAAGCGGTCGACGTCAGTTGAACATCTTCCGGTTCAGATGGCTCGGCGGCCGTTTCAACCACCGGCTGTGGCCGAGATTTGGTTGCAGTCGGAGCGGTTGCCTGCGGCGCCGATTCATGATTGGAAGTGAGCTCGAGCAATTTGCCGGACGGCTGCGCCGCGGCCGTCACCAATAGCGGACTGGAAGCCGGTCGGCCTGTGCCGGGCGGGCTCTGCAGACCGTCGAGAGGGGCGGTTTCAGCGGGCGGGCGACTCAATTCAACAAAGGATCCCGTGTCGTCCAAAACCGCCACTGCGGGCGGGCGTTGCGCTTCCGCGGCGGTCGGTGGCGACTCGGAGTCAAAGCCGGCAAATAAACCGACCGCCAGCAGGAAAGCGCCTGTCAGGCCGCCGGCCCAGAGTTTTTCGGGATGGTTCTCTTTCCAAGAATTGAGCCTGCGGCCCAAGCCTTTGATGCCGTCTTGGACCATGCCCTTGACCGTCGCCCAAAGACGCTCTTTCTCCGCCGGCGGCAATTGCGACTGGTCAACTATGACCACCGACGGCATAAACTCCTCCAGCGGCAGCAGTTCCGCAGCATTCGGCACTGGTTCGGTAACACCGGCCGAAGCGGGCTCTTCATCAGGAAGAGCCGGTGGAAATTCATCTCCCAGAGGTATGTCGAAAACCTCCAGGACATCGCTTACCTCCGGCAAATCCAAAACCAACGGAGGCTCTTCATCGGCCGGCAAATCGATCTCGGGCTTTGCAGCGGGATCTGTCTCGGATGCGTCAGCCGCCGAATCGGCTTGCGGATCTGCCTCGACTGTTTCGGCTTCAACCGTCTCGTCCGCTTCAATTTCTTCTGCCGGCACGATTACCTCGTCCGCCGCATCACTTTCAGCCTCCGAAAGCTCCTCAACTGTTACCGCGGACACCGGCATTTCCTGAGGCTTGTCCGCGCTTTGGTCAACGGACGGCCGCTGGGATGGCTCCCGGGCCGCCTCCGTCTCCGTCGCAACGTCCGGCACGACGAGTTCCGGATAATAAATCCGCTTGTACTTCTCTATCAGCTCGAAATGCCTGGGCTGGAGAACGCCGGCGTAAAAATGGACGAGATCACGGCCGTTCACCCTGGACAGGGTATCCAGCTGGGCGAACGACAACTGCCTTTGGCTGTTGAAAGACGCCGGCATGTCCAGCTCGACCGGCCGCCAGTTGATATCCAAGTATTTGGAAACCACTTCGCCGTCCTCCCATTCGCAGTAATTGGGATCGTTACGCAGCTTCTCAGCCTGCTGCGTCAGCAAATATATGCGGGACGCATGAGGCTGACGCTCTTGTTTGCCGAAATTCAATTGTTCCGAATCGCCAACTGGCCGAGCCATAATCTCCTCGTAAGTCTGCTTAATCCTTAAGCGCAGCTTGCTCCTGAATCCGGAACCACCCAAGCGGCCCTGACGGCCGGTTGGAAAATTCAGACCCCGGAACCTGCCCCGGCTTGTCACCGGCGACAACCACACTTTTCATTATTAGACTAAAAAATTGCTAAAAAGTCAAACAAATATTACCGATTAAGTCCCCCGGAACGACAGGCGTTTAAAGCGGTCATTCCGTCGTGCTGTAATCAATCGACTTGACGCCGTAGCTGTTGCGGCGGTTGAAATTACAGGCCTCGTATTTGGCATTGTTGGGAGCCTGCAGGTGGGCGTACAAGGACACGTAATCGCCGTGATCGACTATGACGCTGAAAGTATTGAACTTGGGGTTGGAAGAAAGCAGGCAGCCGCGATGGATAATCTCCCCGTCGGCGACGGATCTGATCGGTGTCCCCTCGGTCGCGGCGATATCCAAGGCTTGGTGGCCGGCGTGGAAGCCCTGGCTGACCCAGCCGCCGCTGCCGCCCATCGGCCAAGTCAGGCTGCGGCTCTGGATAAAGCTCAGGGGGTCGTATTTGACGCCGTCGGTAGAATAAATGACGATGTGGAGGTGCGGCCCGGTCGACCAGCCCGTATTGCCGTTTTTGCCGATGACATCGCCGGCGCTGACGCTCCCCAGCGAGGTCCTGGTCGTCAGCAGGCTGGCCAGATAATCTTCCAGCTCCCGCTCCAACTGCTCGTGCTCGGCCTGCAACTGGGCCAGCTGCTGCTGGAAAAGGCTTTCTTGGTTCAGGGTTTCCGTTAAGAGGTTCTGCTGTTCCCAGCGCACGGCCTGCAGGGCTATCTCCTGCGCCCGCTGGTCGTCAAGCAGGGCGGCCTGAACAGCTTCCTCTTCTTCCAGCTGGGCGCTGAGAAGCTGAATCTGCTCAACCGAATTGGTAACGCCCTCCTTGAGACGGTCCAGATATTCCTGCTGGTTTAGGTAATCACTGAAACTGTCGGCCGTGATAATCAGTTCGAAACTGGAAACGCCGCTTTGCTGGTACAGCAGGACCAGAATGCGCTCCAAAATCGTCTTCTGGGCTTCGATTTCGGCTTGCAGGCGGCCGATCTCGGCTTGCAGGCGGCCGATCTCCGCTTGGGTTTCGGCGATAGCGGCCTGCAGGCGGCCGATCTCCAGATCCAAATCGGCGAGTACCTCTTGCAGGGTAACCCTTTCGGTGATTGTGCCGTCTAGGCGAATATTGGCGTCTTTGATCCGCTGCTGGATGGCGTCGATATCTTGGCGGATGCGGTCGGTGACTTCATCGGCCTGCAGTAGGTTGCCCAGTGACGCCGACCAGTAAGCAGCTAGGCCGGCCAACAGCAAACAGCCGACGGCCAGCACTCTCATGCCGGCTCGCAGCCGGCCGGTTGCCCGTTTGGGAGAACCGCCGCCATCCGTTTGTGATTTGCTATTAAAACCCATTGCTTGCTTATCTAAATAGTGCGCGAGAGGACAAAAGTAGAACCAGGATCTTCTTGATTAATTAATCGACCTGGCTCAAAAATTGTAATTATGAATACGCCTCTTCCTAAACTGCTTCCCTATTCAGTATACTATCGCCCAGCTGGAGAAATAAACAAAATGGTAAAGCTCTTCCTCTCCCTGTCTAAGCTTCTCGGGGTCTATTTGCCTCCACTGGCAGACCCGCAACCACAATAACCCAAGCCCTACATCAAAAATAGTCGCAACGAGGGGTTGATTAATTACTGGTGTCAAAGACCCTAATCTCCGACTCCTTGGAGGCTTGGCTGCGGGAAGTCAACCCGACCAAACCGGTCAGCGTTTTTATC
>VXPC01000051.1 GCA_009839685.1 Candidatus Saccharimonadota bacterium
ATCTTGCTGGGCGGCTACCAGATTGGCGACCGTGAAAGTCTTGCCCGTACCGGTCGCGCCCAGCAAGATCTGCTCCCTGACTCCTTTGTCCAGATTCTCTCCCAGCTTGGCGATCGCTTGCGGCTGATCGCCGCGCGGCTCAAACGGGCTGACAAGTTTGAATTTCATAATCCCTGGCTCTTCGGCCTGACGGAAGCCGAGCGGACACAAACCGCGGATCGGCTAAAAATCCAGCGGCGACCGCGTAGATTCCCTGTTTCAGGCGACACGAGTATTATAACACCGGGCCTGCCGGATCGTTCACAGCCTCAAGGCGGGGTGATATTTGAAATACCTGGCCACGGCTTCGCGGTCGAAGTAGCGGTCGTAATGCCGCTCCAGCCAGCTCGGCAAATCGACCGGGGTTTCAAGAGCCACGATCGGATAACTTTCGGCGAAAAACCCGCTCATGACGACAGACATGCCCAGCAAACCCTCGTCGATGCCGTTGTGCAATTGGGCCGTCTGCAGGGTTTTCTCAGCTAACTCGATACGCAAGCTGCTTTCGTCGTCGTCGAACCAGATGTCAGCCAGCGAGGGTTCGAAAGTTCTGGCCTCGGCCAGCTCTTCGTCCAAGGCGTTCAGCTGGTCGTCGTCGAGGTCATCCAAAATAGCTTTGATGTCGGTTACGAAAGAGTCAACTGAAACGTTGTCTAAATCCGCCAGCCAGACATTGAGTCCGGCACCCGACGCCTGACTCGACCCCAAGCCCAGGTCGACCATGATGATCTGAGTCAGGAAAACCCGTTTGACGTACTCGACGAACATGGCCGTAGAGCGCCTGTGGTAGCGGTTTTGGCGCTCCAGAGCAGCGTCCAGCTTGGTTTGCAGCTCTTCGTTTAAGAACTCTTCTATCAGCTGCCTGTTTTCCAAAGACATGTCGTTGAAGGCAACCCGGCGCTCGGCCAGCTCGGACAAGATGTCTCCGCCGGAATCCTCCGCGTTGAAACCAAAGAACGAGCTGTCACCGTCGTATCTGATATCCACCGGAATCCTGGCGACCGCGTCCAGTTGCAAGTGCCTAGTAATCGCGTTCGCCCGGGCCTCTTCCTCCGACAGGCCTTCCCTGTAAGCCGATATGATGCGTTCCAAGTGGTTGCCGTCGATGAAGTCGTCGACGCCTTGGAGCAGATTATCCTCCCGTGCCCCGGAATACAGAATGCCCAGATCCTTGGCGATCTGGACCTCGGCGACGGCGTAGATGAAGGCTGGCAAACCGTGGCGGTCGTTGATGAATTCGCCGTACTCCTCTTTGACCGACTCGGGCAGTTCGGCCAAAATTTCTTCCCGGACGGCATTGATATCCTCGACGATATCCTTGGCCGACAATAAACCAAAGGTGGCGCTACCGTGGCGCGAGATGCGGTGCCTGGTTTCTTCCTCCAGTGTGCTGTAGCCCAAGTAGTCGAAGAAGCTGCGGCGGTCATTCTCCATCAGGGCCAAGGTTTCCTGATGCAGCCTGATCTTCTCCTTTAACGTCAGGTCCTGGTGGTAAACCTGGTGCATGTATTCGTGCAGGGCGACCAGTTCGAACTGGTACCTGACATCCCCTATTTCGCTCTCCGTCGCCTCATCCCAAAGCACGTAGGGCAGCTCGGTATCAAAGCGGTAATAACCGGCATAGGACAGCAACTGGCCGTAGCCGGCGTCGGCCGGGCCGACGATTTGGATATGGTCGATAAAGTTCTGGCGGGCCGCCTCGGTCAACTGCAAGCAGTCCGCCAAATCGCTCGGGGCAGGTTCGGCATCAGCGGCTCTGGCTTTGTCATACATCGCCTGACAGTCGGCGGCCACCGACCTGATAGTGGTCAACAGCTCCAAGTCTACCCCGCCGCTGCACCGACCCCGGCGGCTGCCGCTCAGCGCGCATTCCGAGGCCTCTTTCAGCAGATCCGTGATCTCTTGCCGGCAATCTTCATAATTCATGACGACCACTTCTATCTCGCGCTCGCCCGTTCTGTCCTCGACCTCTTCCTCGTCTTCAACTCCAACCACATCGCCCGAACGCAAATCATCGAACGGTGACGGTAATAAGTCGTCGGCTCTTCCTTGTAACCTGTCGGCCAGGTACGAAAAGCCTGCTTCCGTCATGGTGACCGACTCGTCGGTCGCGGCCGTGTCCAGATAAACGAAGAAGAGGCCGCCGTCGATAATGAAACCGTCGGACGTCAAGCTGGAGCAGGGGTGGCTGTTCACGCGCCCGATATAGTAAGCGTCCCGCGTCCTTTCGTCTTTGAAAGTCTCCACCTTCAAGACCAGTTTCTTTGGTTCCGGAGACTCCTCTTCAAAGAACTCGTCATCGCCAGACGGCTCCTCGGGAGGAATTTCTGTCGGGCCGACATCTTCACTCTCTTCTTCCCAGTCCGACTCTTCCTCAAGCGAACCCTCCAACTGCTGCCAGAACTCCGCGAAAGGAACCGTGGCCTTGATCCAGGCGGTTTGCGTCTCCTCGGCGTCCGACGCGTAAGCGACCCGGATGCAATAGGTTGACGCTTCAAAATCTTCGTAATACGCGGGATAGATGGCAATCACGGCCCTGGGTCGGCCGTTGGCATGGTCTTCTCGGCGGATATAAGCCGCCGGCTGAGCTGAATCATCCAAACCCAAAGCCTCGATGGCGGCCGCGTCGCAAGTAACCGTGTTGGGTAGCGGCCCGATGTAAGCCCAGCTCTCGCCGGCACCGCCTATGCCGCCCTCGGCTCCGGCTTCAAGAATCTTCCCGATGTCCGGAATAGATCCGGCGGGTTCCAGATCAGACCAGATGACGTCCGGGCCGGCCGGGCCGGTCGCGAACTCGTAAACTGTCCCACCGGCATCGTATCCGCCGGCAAACGCCGAGCCTTGAATAATTTGTCTGGTGCCGGCGTGAATCAGGGTTTCCTCGCTGTCGGCGTCATGCCAAATCCAAGGGTATTCCAGCGGCTCGAAGATGGAGCCGAAATCACCTCCCCCGGATCCGAAGCCACCTTCATACGGCTCGTCGTCGTCGAAATGGTCCGCAAGCGACGAGTCGTCCGTGAGGCGGTAGTACAAGGAACTGTGATCGTCAATTTCGCAAGTCGCCTCATAATAGATGTCCTGCGTGAACGACCCCTGGCAATCGAAACTCAGAACCTCCAGATCCTTGACACCGGCTATCCTGTCGTCGTTGCTGCCCGCCAGGCCGGCCCAAGCGGCCCAGATAATCAGCGCCGAGCCGGCAACGGCGAGAACCGCGCCGATTAACCATTTTTTAAACTTGATGCCGTTTTGTTTCGACTGGATAACTCGTTGCTCTAAGGCCATGGACTAACGCGTAAAACCCTTTAGTATAACCTCATTGTATCACCCCCCCCCCTGCCGATAATCAAGGCGGATTTGCCGGACGGCAATCAAAGGCTGGCGATGGGCGGTGTTTAGTCGGCCGGTTCGGGCACGTCAGCGACTTCTTTGAGCAGCTTGCCGAAGAATTGGTTGTTCTGTTCCAGAGCCGGCTGATCCAGGTCAGCGTAAGCCTCATCCAGCATCTTCGCGACCGTGTCCAGCAGGGTCTTGGGGTCCTTGTGGACGACGATGTGGCGCTGCTTCTCCAACGGCAGGCTCTGGAGGTATTGCAGCAAATCGTTGTTGGCCTGCTCCTCGCTATCAAGCAGGACGCCGACCGGCAGCGAGGCGTCGGAAGCCAAGGCCAGTTCGCTGATATTGGCCATCACCGCCCCGACCAAAACCAGGGCTTGGCTTTTCTGGATCAGCTCGGCCAGCAGGGCCGAGGGGCCCAGACCGGTAAAATGCAGCCAGTCATAGACGTCGGTCGGCAGCTGCAAGCTGTTGACGTGCTGGCGCAAACCGGCCGCCGGGCTGAAACCGATGCTCAGACCCGATTTGTCGGCCGCGCCCCTGGCGACTTGGTAAGCCAGGCTCAAGCCGGCCGGCGTCAAGGCCGTATGTCCGGCCGCCGCGATCTGCTTGCCCAATGAGTAGGCCGGCCGGCTGAGGCTCGCCGACTTGGACAATGCCACCCTGCTGTTGATCGCCAAACTGTAATTCATCGTGCCCATCGCGCTTATCCTTTACATAATAACACAACGGCAAGCCGGCCGGTAAAGGCAACGGGCCTCAGGCAACGATCTTGGAGATAATAGCGATGTAGATCATGATGAAGACGGCTCCTTCCCAGATGTGGATCTCCTTGGTGATGCCGTTCAGGATGGCGACGAAAGCAGCCGTAAGCAAACCGACGATCGACCATAGCAGGATGCTGGCGTCGATAAACTGGGTGTGGATGACGGACACCAGACCGCCGACCAGCAAGATGTTGAAAACGCTGGAGCCGATAATATTGCCCAGCACCAGATCGCCCTGCCCCTTCTTCAAAGCCTTGAAGGTGACCAGCAGCTCCGGCAAAGAGGTGCCGATAGCGATGGTGACGAAGGTGACGACGTCGACGGCCAGGTCGATGCGGTCGGCGATTTCCAGCAGCCCGACGACCACCAGCCGCGAAGACAGAGCCAAGACGACGACCGAGGCGGCCATCCCCAAGAAGACCAGAACCAGGTTGTGTTCGCTCCCGGCCCGCTTTTTGGAGCGGTTTTTCGGCCGGTCGAACAAACCCTTGACGATTTTGAACAAGCCGCCACCGAGCCCTGGAGAGGCGTGGGTCAGGCTGTAAAGGAGGTAGAGCAGAAAGCCAATCAGCAAAACGATGCCGTCGGCCAGGCTCAGGTTGCCGTCGGCTATCAGGATGGCGAAGAGGACGCTGACGCAGAAGAGGTGCGGCAGGTCCAAATCAATCAGATTCTTCCTGAACTTGATCGTACCCAAGAAGAAAGTGCTGACGCCGACAACCAGCAGGACGTTGGCCATGTTGGAGCCGATGACGTTGGCGATGGTGACGTTGTGGGTGCCCCCGGCGACGGAACCGATACTGGTTGCCAGCTCCGGCAAAGACGTGCCGAAACCGACCAAGACGACACCTAGGATAAAGGCCGGCAAGTTGAAGCGGTGGCCGACGATTTCGACCGCCTTCAGAAACCAGCTGGCGGACTTGATGACGCCGGCCAGAGCGGCGGCGAGCAGTAAAACGTATAGGATCACGGCGGGTCAGTCTCTTTCACACACGGTTGCCAACAATTCTATTGCTTCGGAGAAGAAAATAAAAGCGGAGCCGGCAAATTTATGTTATACAATCGGTAACGAGGAGAATGGGCAAAGCCGCCACCCCCTTGGAATTATGAGATTGAACCGCGAACGGATTTTCTTGCTGGCCGGCATCGGCCTGACCACCTTGGCCATCGGCCTGCTGCTCGGCCTTTGGCTGGCGGGCCCGGAGCCGCAACCGCCAAGCGGCGGTCAGCCAAACGCCACGGTAACGCCGACTGAAAGGACCGATGCCGCGGAAGAAACGATGTCCGAGGAAACGGCTCCGGCACTGGTTAACGAACCCGAACCGGCGGCCGTGGACAAGGCGGCGCTGGAGCAAATAATCGCCGGCTTCAAAGTCCCGGACGGCGGCCGGCTCAGCGTCGTCGTCTATGATTTAACCAGCCGGGAATACCTGCTGGCCCACAACAAGGAGTATCTTTACCCCACGGCCAGCCTCTACAAACTTTACCTGGCTTACATGGCTTATGAAGACGTGGACAGCGGGCGGCTGTCGCTGGCGCAACCCTTCATCAAGCACCTCATTTACAAATACGAGCTGAATTTGGGCGTCTGCCTGAACCTGATGATAACGGTTTCCGACTCGCCGTGCGGGGAGACCCTGCTGGCCCATTACGACTACCCGGTCATCCAGGCCAGGCTGAAGGAATTGGGCCTGCCGCACGCCAACGCGGGCGCCTTCCGGGCTTCGGCCGAGGACATGACCCGCTTGCTGGAGCTGATTTACGGCGACAACCTGTCCGCAAACAGCCGGGACAGGTTGCTGGGCTCCATGAGCAACCAAGCCTACGACGTCATTCTGCAGCCCGCTTTCAGAGATCGGGCCCGGGTCTATAACAAGACCGGCGCCTGGCGCGACGGCTCCGGCGAGGGTTACTACTGGATAGACGTCGGTATAATCGAACTGGCGGATCGCGACCAGGCTTTCGCCGTCAGCATCCTGCACGAAAATGTGCCGACCAAGGATTTGTTAGCCTTGGCCGAAGAATTGGCGGACGCCGTACTTTGAGTCAGCCGCGAGCACCAGGTGATCATCTCAATCCGAAGCCGGCGCTGTCTGGAATAAATCGTCCCAGCCCAAACGCTCCCTGACGGCATTCTGAACGGTTTCATCGCCCACGGCCTGTTGGTGGTTGGTCAGATAACCCGCCACGACGTCGAAACTGATTTCAAAATCCTGCCGTTTCAGTCCCAGTTGCTCGGCCTTTATCAGGCAATCGTCGCCGAAAGCGGCGCAGGTTGGCCCCAGTTCCAGCCAACCGGCCGAAGATTCGCCGTAGTCGGCGGAAATGTCTACGACAATACTGGCACTGCGTTTGACTTCCTCGTTAAAAGCTTGGTCGAAGATGAAGTTACCAGTCGAGTAAACGATTAATTTGCCCTTGTAGAGTTCGGCGTTTTGCACCCAGTGAGGGTTGTTGGCGATTACGAAATCGGCGCCGGCGTCGATTGTCCGCCGGGCCAAAGTTTCCTGGATGCCGTCGGCTTCGGCGGCGTATTCGGCGCCCATATGCAAGAAAGCGAAGACCGGCATCAGTTCGGCGTATTCTTTCAAGACCTCTATCTCGCCCTCCAGCGGCAGACGGTGGAAATAATGCCAAGCGCAGAAAGCGACCGGTATTTCGGCCGGATTTTCGCTGCCGGCCGAATCCTTAACGCGGACCGGCAAGGCCACGACCTCGCAGCTCAGATCATTATTGTCGGGGTCGGGGTCGCCGAAGTGCTGGATGCCGACCGCTTCCAGCAGCCGTCGGGTGTCTTCCAGTTTCACCCGGCCGGAGTTGTCCGAGTGGTTATTGGCCAAATTGAAGAACTGGAAATATTCTTTGGCGTAGGGCAGGAACTCCGGCAGGCAGTTGAACTCGAACGTTATCTCGCCCAGCTCGGGCGGCACGTCGTCGCTGCTGATCGGGCATTCCAAGTCGGCCACCCAAGCGTCGTAGGTTTCGGGTTTGTAAGTCGGCAGACCCCTGAAAGGATATTCGTAATCGATCGATCCGTCGGCCCGCCGGCTGACGTGCTCGACTCCCCTGTCCCAGACGATCGTTCCGGTCAGCAAGTAGCGGCCGTTTATCTTTTAATAAACCGATGCCGGTTAGGCGGCGGGTTCTTCTTCCGTTGCCGAAAGTGCCGAGCCGGCCGCCGGCTGACCGTCGTCGCCCGTGATTTCATATACGACGAAAGTCACCAAGACGGCGGCCGCAGCCGCCAGCAGGCAGGCCAACGGCATCAGGATTCTTGGATCTTTCGTCAAAGACATTGCTAACTGACATTATACCCGCTCTTTCCGGCCAGTTTTCACACAACGTGCGGTTCAAGCCTTGACGGCTTGTTTTTTCTTGGCGGCGGGCCGCAGGACTTGCGCCAAGAATTGACCGGTATACGACGACCCGGCCTTGGCCACGTCTTCCGGCCGGCCGGCCGCGACCACTTCCCCGCCGCCGGCGCCGCCCTTGGGCCCCATGTCAATCAGCCAATCGGCGTTTTTCAGGACGTCCAAGTTATGCTCGATGATGATCATGGAATTGCCGGCGTCGACCAAGGCGTGGAGGACTTCCAGCAGCTGGCCGATGTCGTCCATGTGCAATCCCGTCGTCGGCTCGTCCAAAACGTACAGGGTCCGCCCCGTCGCCCGCCGGCTGAGCTCCTTGGCCAGCTTGACCCGCTGGGCTTCGCCACCCGAAAGAGTCGTCGCCGACTGGCCCAAGGTGATATAACCCAAGCCGACCCGGCTGAGGGTCAGGAGTTTGGCGTGGATAGAGGGGATGTTGGCGAAGAATTCCAACGCTTCGGCGACGCTCATGCCAAGGATGTCGGCGATGTTCTTGCCTTTGTAGTGGACTTCCAAGACCTCGGCCATGTAGCGTTTGCCGTTGCAGGCCTCGCAGGTAATGAAGATGTCGGGCAGGAAGTGCATCTCTTTCTTCAAAGCCCCGTCGCCGGCGCAGGTCTCACACCTGCCCCCGGCTACGTTGAAGCTGAACCGGCCCGGGTTGTAGCCGCGCTGTTTGGCCAGAGGGGTGTCGGCGAACAGGGTGCGGATGGCGGTATATAAGCCGACGTAGGTCGCCGGGTTGGAGCGCGGCGTCCGGCCGATCGGATCCTGGTCGATGATAATCACCTTGTCCAAGTTGTCGACGCCCTCAATCGATTTGTGGCGGCCGACCGACAAATTGGAAGCCCGGTTGAGCCGCATCTGCAGCTCCGAGGCCAGAATGCTGTTGATCAGAGTGCTTTTGCCGGAACCCGAGACGCCCGAGACACCCACCAAAACACCTAGGGGGATCTCAACGTTGATGTCTTTGAGGTTGTGCTGGGTCGCGCCGATAATTTTAAGCCGCTTGCCGTTTGGACTACGGCGTTTGGCGGGGGCATCGATGCTCTTCTCCCCGCTCAAATAGCGGCCGGTCAGAGAGCCTGGGTCGGCCTCAATCTCCGCCGGGGTGCCGACGGCCGTTACTTCCCCGCCCAAAACTCCCGCGCCCGGGCCGACATCGACGATGAAATCGGCCTGGCGGATGGTGTCTTCGTCGTGCTCGACCACCAGAAGGCTGTTGCCAAGGTCGCGCAACTTTTTAAGGGTCGAGAGCAGGCGCTGGTGGTCGCGGGGATGCAGGCCGATCGAGGGTTCGTCCAAGATATAAAGTACCCCCTGGAGGCCGGAGCCGATCTGGGTCGCCAGTCGGATCCGCTGGGCTTCGCCGCCGCTTAAAGTGTTGGCCGAGCGGTTCAGAGTCAGGTACTCCAGGCCGACTTCTTCCAAAAAACCCAGCCGGGCGGCGATTTCCCGCAGAATCGGTTCGGCGATCGTCAGTTCCGCCGCTTCCAGCTTTAAGCCGTTCAAGAACTCCTTGGCTTCGACAACCGTCAAATCCGTAACCGTGGCGATCGAGTGGCCGCCGACCGTCACTCTCAGGACGTCTTCTTTGAGGCGCTTGCCGCCGCAGCTGTGGCAGGGGCGCTCGACCATGTAGCGTTCGATTTCCCGCCGCCGGTATTCGCTGTCGGTCTCCCGGTACAGCCGCTCCAGGTTGGGGATAACGCCTTCGTAGGTCGTCGTGAAGGAACGGCCGTTGGAGAGTTCCACTTCGTATTCTTCATCGCCGGTCCCGTACAGGACTTTGTCCATGTCCTCGTCCCTGAGTTCGCCGGTTATCACCCGCATGCTGAACCCGAAACGCTCGGCCATGGCGGCGACTTTTTTCATCGTCCAGGCGTGGGTGTGCAGACGGTTGTAGGGACGGATAGCGCCCTCGTTAAGGGTCAGGTTGCCGTTCGGGATCACCAGATCGGGGTCGACCTCCAGCCGCCGGCCCAGACCGGTGCAAACACCGCAGGCGCCGAACGGACTGTTGAAACTGAAGGTTCTGGGCTCCATGTCAGGCGGAATGAAGTCGGGGTAATCCGGGTTGTAGTATTTCTGGGAGAAACGGTAGACCTTGTCGTCCTCGTCGACGTCCACGGCCAGCAGGAAGTTCTCGGCCGCGCTCAAGCCCGCTTCAATCGATTGCCGGATCCGCTCGGCCGACTCTTCGTTGTTGACGACCCGGTCAACGACGATCTCGATCGTATGCTTCTTGTTTTTGTCTAGGCTGGGAAATTCGTCCAAGTCATAAATGATGCCGTTGACCCTGGCCCGGCTGTACCCCTGGCGGCGATAGATGTCCGGGATGTGGGCGTGCTGGCCTTTCTTGGCCTCGACGACCGAAGCTAAGATAAGGTAGCGGTGGCCCTTGGGCAGCTCCAAGACCCCTTTGGTTATTTCCTCAAAGGACATCGTCTTGATTGGCAAACCGGCCGGGTCGTGGGCGATGCCGACGCGGGCGTAGAGCAGCCGCAGGTAATCGTAGATTTCCGTGACCGTCGCCACCGTGCTGCGCGGATTGCGCGAGGTCGATTTCTGATCGATGGAAATCACCGGGCTGAGGCCGTCGATCCGCTCGACCACCGGCTTCTCTTTCATGCCCAAGAACTGGCGGGCGTAAGAGCTCAAAGATTCCAAGTAACGACGCTGGCCCTCGGCAAAGATAGTATCGAAAGCCAAAGAGGACTTGCCGGAGCCCGAGACGCCGGTGATGACGACCAGTTTTTCGCGCGGGATGTCAACGCTGACGTTCTTCAGGTTGTGTTCCCTGGCGCCCCGTATGCTAATATGAGGGGAAATGCTCACAACCCATCAATTATAACAGGAAACGAGCCCTATTTTAAGTCCGCGAAAAACTCTTAAGGCATGACAATCAGGATCAGGATCAAACGGCGGCTCAAGGTCTGGGGAACCAACCTGCTGGCCGTCGTTTGCTTCACTTTAGCCCCGCTCGTCGCCCCCTTCCCGGGACCTGGCGGCACGCCGCTGATCTTGGCCGGCCTGCATCTTTTGTCAATCAACAACCCCTGGGCCAAGCGCCTGAAGGATTGGCTGGAAAAAAACCTGACCAGCTGGTCGGACCTGGTCTTTATCGACAACCGCTTGTGCCGGATCGGCTGGGATATCCTGATCTACTTGTCTTTGCTCGGCGGCGTCTTGACATTCATTTGGCTCGAGGGTCTGCAGTTGGGCGCCTTCGATTTATATATTGTCGAGGTAAGCCATAATTCCGTCTGGCAAACGCTGCTGGCGATGACCCTTTACTTCCCGGTGCTGGCCTGGTTCCGCAACCGCTACCGCTGGCGCCGGCTGGTCCAAGTCCTCGGTATCAGAACCTCCAAGCACTGGTCCGAGAAGCTGCCGGCCAAGGCCATCACTTTGCATCAGCCCTGGGCCTCACTGGTCGCCAAGGGCGCCAAGACGGTCGAGACCAGATCTTGGCGGCCGCCGAAGAAGCTGATCGGCCAAAGAATCGCCATCCACGCCGGCAAGCAACGAGCCGGGTCGACAAGCGAGGAGTTCGAGATGGCCGTCATGGGGCATCTGGGTGTCAACTGGCGGAAAGAACTGCCGGCCGGAGCCGTCATCGCCACCGCCCTGCTGGCCGAAGCGGTTCAGGCGGCCGGCGACGGCAAGGACGCCCCGACCAGAGAAGAGGCGCTCTTTGGCAACTATGCGGGCGGCAGGTGGATGTGGCAGCTGAGAAATGTAAAGCCCGTTGAACCGCCCGCACCCGCTAAAGGACAACAACGCATCTGGAACCTGAAGCCGGCCAAGAAAAGCAGGCGCAAGGGTCAGAAATAACTTATAATTGGAACAAATGGGGGTTGCGGGTCTAATTTTGGGAATCTTGGCTTTCTTGGCGTCCTTGGTGCCCATCTTCGGACCGTTGATTACCGTCCCTTCAGCGGCGGCCGGCATATCTTTGTCAGCTGTCGCCTGCGGCAAAAGCAAACAGCGGGGCAACCCTTCCAAAATCGCCCTGACAGGATTGTTGCTGTCCATAACCTCGCTGCCCGTGATGGTCGTTAATACGGTAATCCGTTGGTAAAATGACGAGCCGTTAAGGGCATAGGCCGCATTTTGCGGCAGTTAAACTTACGCTTATCGTCCGCTGGCTGTTTCGTCCCGCTCTTGACTAAAGCATGAAACCGCCAACTTGGCACCGAACTTGCCCCAAACAAAATTGCCCGGTAAAGGCAAAGCGTCCGGAAGCGTGGGATCAGGCCTGAGGGTTATGAAAGAGTGCTCTGTATCGTCGTGCTTGAAAATCAATTCGCCGTAACCAACCTCATCGCGTGCCGGGTAGGGAGGCCTTGAACCGAGACTGCAACCGTAACCCGGCCAGATATGCAATTCCCCTACTGGCGGCAAGGCGGTATCCGAAGGACGGTCGTCTTCACTTTTGATTTCAATTTTCTCATAGAACAGGAAGTAACCGGACGATACGGCGTCGTTCAAATACCGTTCCGAGGGGTATGATTCGTCGTTGCGAACCTTAAACTCCGCAATAAGACTTGAAGTCAGCCCGCCATCTATGGCTTGGTCGATAAGCACGTTAATTATCTCACTCTCCGGACTGCCCGTATTGGAAAAACTGCCGTCGGGCGACAAGTGCACCCCCGCCGAGTTGATAGCCCTGAAAGCTCCGATAAAATGCAAGGCAGACAGGGCAACGCCAACAACCAGCACCGCGATTAATATCGTGAGGATTATCGTGGAGGTCTTATTGTTGATACGTTGCAGTATTTTCATAGCGATCCGTTTTGTTTGAAGGCCCGGAAGACGAACCCGGGTTGGTCATAGCCGCCTGCGCTGTCTAGGCATTTGATATAACGCGGCGGTAAAAAGTCGGGGGTTTCGGCATCAGTAAAGCCCTCGGCACCGTAAACGATGGCAAAATCAGAACTGCGGCCGTTCTCAATTACCTGGCCGTAAGCAAGCTCCGCCGGATTGGATTGATAGTCATCACGCGTGCCTTCAGCGCAGACGTAGCCCGGCCAGATATGGAAATCGTATTCGGCTGGCAGGTCGGCTCCGGCAAAAGATTCCCTCACCTCAACACCGCCTTCATCCTGATCCACGTAGTCGAAATCAGTAAGCAGCTCGCCATCAAGCGAAACGCCAAGTTCTACCCATTCGTCCGGCAGACTACCGCTGTTTTCAGCTTGAAAATCCTTAAGGGCGGCAAAAATCAGGCTGGAATCATGCCACCTTCGGACATTCCGCGTCATCCTTTGTTTGTCGGGGACGGCTTCAAACGTGTAGGCTAGCTCCTCCTCTTTGAGCTCTGCCTGCTGTATCAACCTGTGCCTGGCATAGAAATAGCCGGCTATCGCCAAAAGTATCAGAAAGATAACGACGTAATGCGGGATGAAACGCGTATGGCCGGCAGTCAATTCAATACTTCCTTAGCATGTTTCGGGTTACTGGATTATCAACGGCATGTCGTATTTGCAATAACTGGTCACGGTCAGCCCGTCATCGCCCAACCAGGCGACGACCGAATGAGACAGCAGGACGCTGTGGTAAGATTCCAGATGGCTGTCGTGCCGGTTGTCCAGGCTGTCATAGAACGGCTTCAACACAGCCGGAACGGGTTCCGACAGGTCTTCGCCCGACTGCGAATATTGCGGCGAATGGCAGGTTTCGCCCAAATCCACGGGATTACCCTCTTCGTCAAAGCTGGCCTCTGCTACGTGATCCCGGAATATCCCGTAGGCTTCTCCGTAGACCAGGTCTTCGTTGCCAGCCAAGGTGCCGCTAATATAACCCCGGAGGAAGAAGCTGACATCCCTCAGGTTAGTGTCTTGGACATGCGGCCCGCCCGTCAAGCTTACCTGACAGCGGCCGGTTGCAAGATCAATGGAGATCGACCCGAAGGCCAGGTCGCAGCCGTAAGGGTTGAGAGCGATTTTCTCGGCATCCGTCAATTCGTGCCAATTCGCCGGCAACGTGACGGTTGCAGAATCGTTGTTAATGATGTTAAGGCGCGTGCCGACCTGCTCCCATTCGCCGTTCGTCAGCAACGCGTTGAAACAAATGTATTTGCCGTCATGTTCGGCGATTTCGCCCTTAGAGGCGGGAGTATAAACGTTTGAGCCGTAGACTATTTCGCTGTAATTGCCCTGCCGGCCCTCAAGGGACCAAATGCTGCCGTCGCAAGTCGCGTCATTCCTGATAACGTACTTCCACCTTTCAGCGGTCACGTGAGTTGAGGTATAGGCCGTGTAGCTCGCATCATTTATCTCTATGCGCGGACCGCCCGCTCCGCGGCTAATGCCGGCGTAGCCAGCAACCGCCAAAACGGCGACCGCTCCGGTGGCGATAATCGCGTAAAGCCCCCAATTAGTTTTCTTGACAGCGGTATAAGGTTTGGACATGGGTTTGTAGCCTCTCTTTTGTTTTTACTAACCTTAACACAGTGTAACCCCCCCCCCTGGGTAAGCTGTCAAGGACTGTTGTGCGGATTAGAACGCTGAACCAAGCGTTCTAAAGACCTGAAGAGAAGACGTTGGCGCCCCGGCTCAGCCGGCTAAAGCTTAGGCCAACCTTAAAGCGACTTATAGTAGCGCAGCCCAAGCTGGTCGACCGCCCGGACGCAATAGTAGCCGCGGTCCTTGTTGTCGTATGGATCCGCGTGGATAATGCGGGGTTCGTACGAATAGGGAGTGGCGGGCAGGAATTCATCGGAAGTTGATGAAATATACCTGACGACCACTGAAGCTTTGTCCTCGCGGTAGGAGAATTTGGGGTCCGTGTTGGTGCTGGCGAAGGTACCGGCATTGCAAAGATCGGAATGGGACGGGCCGGCAATAGTCCAGTCGACATAACCTGAAGTGCTGTACAGGCGCGGTCTGAAAACAGTCAGGTCAACGACTTGCCCCGGGTAACGCGCGCCTTTGGCCGACAGGCCTTCGCTGCGAATTTGTCCAGCTTCTTCCAGCCGCGTCTCAACGTAAGCCTTGTTGCCGTCGCTGTCCGTGGCCTCGAAGCAGTACGTCACGGCACCCTCGACTATGTTCGCCCTGAATTGCTTGGCCGCCGCCCCTATCAGGGATTGCGTACCGTCGAAGTCAGCCAAGGACGCGACGGAAGAACCTGAGAAAATCAACTCGCACGGTCCGCCGGCATAGCGGCCGTGCGGCTCCTCTATGGTACCGACTATGAGGTTCTTGGACCGGCCGACGCGCCAAGACACTTCTTTGTCCGCCTGCGCCAGCAGCTCCTCGCCTGACCGGCTGACCGAAATGACCGGATCGCCCAAGTCTATGGCATAGAAAGCGTACGTCTTGTTGCCGCCGGAGTCGGTCGCCTCGAAACATATCCACCTGTTGCGGAAACCGTCGAGGTTGTTCTCCGGTATCGCGCGTTGGTTGGACGCGCGCACCGCCGGATGATTGGGCTGAACTCTGAAATCGTCGCTCCCGCATGTCTCCCCCGTATCAATAACTCTGTTTCTCCAAGTGACGTTCTCCCTGTTAGGAGAGTTGGCCGTGAAGGTCAGGTTGTTCTTTGCGACGCTAATCTCTATACCTTTGCCGTACAGCCTGCTCAGACCCGCGTAATCCCACAAGTGCGCCCAATCCGCACTAAGGTTTTTATTGTATTCGGACATGGACTCACGATCATGCTTCCAGAGCACCGTGTTCTCATTTCTCCTTAAGTGATTGGGGTGGTCATCACTAACGGGCACAAGGGACGAACTAGTGACGAGTACGCAAACCACCATATCCTCTATGGCCGCTGGCCCGTAGGACCCGCCCTCGGCCAGCCTACCGGCTTCTTTCAGGTGGGCGGCCAAGTCATGAAAACCGACCGAATACGTCGTGACCTGCTGCACGTCGTCCCGGCGTCCGCCCGCCATGACTTGCGGATCCATTCCCACGCGGTCTGGGTTGCCGTAACCGCACGCCAGCGGGTTATCGCCGAAATCGAGGATAAAACTCACGGAATCGATTTTTTCCAAGTTGTTTTCATGCCCGAAAACCTCCACCACCATGCTCTGGCCCAGTAGGTGGACGGCCGAGCCGGCCAGCCCGTCGTCTTCCTCGTAATCCGGGGCGGTGGCTGAAACCATGAAGCCAACCGACACGATTATCCCCAAAATCGCCAGCGCCCCCAGACTGACCGGCAACCACCGGCTCTTAAGCTTCTTAACCATGGAAATCGATGCTGATCTTGCCATTAAATACCCTCTTTCAATATGTGTTGATAATACTACGGATTTATGCATAAGCCTACCCCCCCCCCTGAGCAGATTGTCAAGAGGCTGCTTTTTAAGCTCTGTGGGCAACCCGACCGGCAGAGCCGGTATCGACCCCAGACTGATTCGTAGCGAAGCCGTAAATCCTGCCCGAGGTTGTTCTTGCGGATCTGAGAGAACCTACCTGGGCAAACAGGTAACGGATTGAACCGCCCTGACATGCCCGTAATCAAGAACGTGCGGCCAGCGCATACCATACTGCCTCAGCATTCGGGAGTCTGGCTGCCGGCTGTTTTGCGCAAGCGTTTTAAGACCCCTTGTATTTTATGAAGTTACGCATGGGTTGCCACGGCCCGCGTCCATAAAAGCAACCGACATCCTCGGCTTTGCTTAGAATCGCGCTTGCTCCGGCCGGCATTCTTACGTCGTATGTCAGCGTCGTTTTTTCTCCCGGGGCAAGGTATACGTCAGTAATATCATGGCTGGAAACGTTGAAAGATTTGCTTTCCAGCGCGTTCTCAAATTCGAAATAACAGCTGACAAAAAGAAAATCGTCGGACTCCATCCGCCTGTCGTGCGGGTTGCTGACCTCTATCCAGACCCTTCTGACGTGATGGTCAACGACCTTCTGATCCACTATCTGGACACTGAAGCGTTTCACAAAAACGATGGCGATAGCTGCGACGATAGCGGCAAACACTACCGTTATGATTACGACCGCGATTACAGTTTTTTGGTCATTTCAAACCCTCTGCCTAGGCCGGATGTCTACGTATTGCAACCGGCTAAGTCGCCGTCTATGTAGAGCTTGCTGTCCTCGTAATCCACGTCCTTGTAATCCGAGGCGCTTTCGCCGCCGTCATATTGATAAACGAGGATGAAAATCTGGAACTCCTCCATGTTCTCGCCGGGGTACAGCTTCGGCAACTCCCGCTCCACCGTCGCCAGCATGCGGTCGTCTTCAAAGACGGTATCCAGGCTCCGGTCATCCCATTGGCCTTTATAAGCTATGTCGTAACTGGCGCTCCAGCAACCGCCGTAGTCAAGCGTATAACCATCCAAGAAGACGTAATCGGCCTGCGCGATAGGCAGCAAGGGAAGGATGTCGCCGAATGAACCGGTATGCACGTCTTCGCTCTCAACCCCTGCCGGCAGGCTGGGCGCAGCCGGAGCCATCGGCGGCGTGCCGGCATCGGTTCGGATTTCCCCCTGCTCGTTTCGGGTTTCTTCCCGTTCGCCCGCCTGTTCGCTCTCGGCGGTTTCATCGGAATCCGAGGCGCTTTCGTTTCGGTCGCCGCCCATCATGGAAATCAGCAGGATGATTCCGGCTATCAGCAAGACAGCCATGGCACCCGAAGCTATCCACCAACCCAAGCTGCCGGAGCCACCGCCCGGAGAGGTTGCCGGTGGTTGGTAATGGCTGTGGTGCTGTCCCTGGGGAACGCTTCCGTACGGTTGATGCTGTGGATTCATTCAATTACCCTTCTACTCCCGGCTTTTGGCTAACCTTTCACAAGATGTTTCGGCCGGCTCCGAGTCGACCCCTTCCGCCTTAAGGGCTTCGGCAAGCTCTTCGATCTGAGGGCTGCCGCCGGCTGAGAAGACGTAGCCGCCGACGATCAGGTTATATGCGTTCACCCGGCTGGAGCGAGAGTTTTCATCCTCGCACTCTTCCAGTTGCCTCTCCACGCTTTCCTCGGAGTCTACAATCTCCTGCAAACTGTAATCGAGAATGAAGTCGTAATCGTCCGCGCTGATCCTGTGGTAGGCGTTGTTATCAAATTCGCAATCATGGCCGCGCTTGATGACTGCCGCCGCCTCGGGGTCTTCGGCATCCTCCCAGTCTTCTTCCGTGGTCGGGCTGCACTCCATGCCGATCTTCTCCAGCGCGCCGTCGACTCCTGAAAACAGGCCGGCCACGAATAGCCCCGCTATCGCTAGGGCGACCAACCCGGTCAAACCCGTAAGGATGAAAAAGACCGCCTTGGCCGGCTTGCCGCCCGATCCGCTCGGCGGCGGAGCCTGAAAGCCTTGCGGGGGCGGTACCGGCCGGGGTGGCGGAACGTGTTGGTCCGGCAGGCCGGGACCAGCACTACGGTATCCCCGTATTGCATCCA
>VXPC01000053.1 GCA_009839685.1 Candidatus Saccharimonadota bacterium
CCGCCGAAATCCCGGCCCGCAACGGGCAAAAAAATCTCTATTTTGGGATTAGGGAAGCCGGGCAATATCTGCCTAATTGACTGGATGCGATACCGGAATGATTCGGGGCGCCGGTTCCGTGCCATTGGCCTTGGGTGCAGTCCATTGCCCCGCGAGGCCGGTGCTGTTGCCGATCTGTCCATAAGTCCGGCTTATGGCTGGCCGGCTGGATGGCCTGCCCGACAGGGGGCAGCCCGCACCGCGGGCGTGACCTGCTCCTGCAGCCGGTGGCCGGAGCCTGTCCGGTGATGGCCGCGGTGATCTTTCCAGTAGTCGGACTGGTTCCTCTGGACGACCCTGTCCCGCCCTCGTGGCGGGACACGGACACTGCGGGCGTTAGCCCGCTTAGTCGTGAGCGTAGCGAACGCCGGGAGGGGGTGGCAGGGGGAGGCACTCCTCCCCCTCCATGATCTTGCGCCGACAGGCGCCAAGCCGGGACGCTCCAGCGTCCCCCGTGCGCACGCGCACGTTCAATATTTCTAGATCTCTAGAATTCACGTGGCGAAAAAACCCAGTTTTCATGCGGGTTCCAGCGACGATACCGCTACAACATCCTCGCAATACCGCTACAACATCCTCGCAATACCGCTACAACATCCTCGCAATACCGCTACAACATCCTCGTATTTTACTTCTTGACATAATATATGTAGCAATATATTCTACCGCCCGTTATGCAAAAACCCTTTTTTTACAAGGTTTTTCACTACACATTTGTACAGGTTTGACTACAGATCTGTACATATCGCCCTAAAAACCCCGGATCACCGAAAATGTCGAAAAAATCTCCGCTCCTGAAGAAGAGCAATGCCCTGATCGATGCCTACTACGAGCCGGGAAACCTGTGGTCGATGCGCCTGCTGCTGGTCGCCGTCAGCATGATCGAGGACGGCCAGAAGATTACCTCGGACACCGAATTCAGCATCAGCGTCAGCGGCATTAATGATCTTGTTGGCCAGGCGATGGGTAAAAACATTTACCCGGAACTGGAGAGAGCCGCCAGGGACCTGCAGTCGAAAACCATCACGATCACGGAATACCACGACGGGCGCAAGCGGCAAGGGGACCGCACGGAGCTGAACGTGACCTCCGGTTGCCGGTACATCGAGAGCGAGGGGCGCGTGGTGCTGTTCCTTGGGCCCCACATCATCCCCTACCTCACCGATCTCAAAGAACGCTACAAGTCCTACCGGCTGGACCAGGTAATCGGCATGAAGTCCGGATACGGGATGCGCCTGTTCGAGCTTTGCCTGCGCTGGGAATTCCCGGACGGCCTTCGCGAGGTAGATCTGGACGAGCTGAAGCGGCTACTCGGAGCCGAAGGGAAGTACAGCCGCTTCAGGAATCTCGTAGACCGGGTGCTGAAACCCGCGATCGCGGACATCAACAGGCACACGGACTTGTCGGTATCTTTCACGCGGCGCAAGGCCGGACGGACGATTGCCGCGATCCAGTTCCAGATCGCCCGAAAGGTGAAGAGGATGCCTGTCATGGATCAGGTGGCGGGGAAGACCAAGAAAAAGGCGAAGCCAGACAGCCGGCAGTTGCGGATCCGCGAGCTGGTCCTCGAGGCGGAGGGACTGGACCGGCTGATCGGGAACGGGGATGACCCCAGCGAGAACGAACGGGAACTGATGAAGCAGCGGGAGGAGCTGCAGCGCGAGCTGGACGGGATGCGCCAGGCTGGCACTTGAAAATCCGGCCGCCAATCGGATAGGATAGGAACATGGCAACTTTTCACATTTCCCTGCCCGGCGCAATGAAGGACTGGGTTGAGGGGCAGACCAAAACGGGGCGTTATGACAACGCCAGCGAGTACGTGCGCGACCTGATCTGTCATGATCAGGTCCGGGCCGGGAAGATCGAGGCCATGCAGAAGCGGGTTGACGAAGCCTTCGCCAGCGGCATCGGTCGGCAAAGTCTGGACGATATCTGGAAAGCGGCATCACGACCGGCCGGGCGTGGCGATTGAGTTTTCTCGCGAAGCCGAGAACGATCTGCTCGATATTTTCCGTTATGGCATCAAGCATTACGGGTTGGCCCGGGCGGAACGCTACAAGCACGATCTGGACAAGAGCTTTCGGGTATTGTCCGACCATCCCCGCATGGCCCGGGTGCGGTACGAGATCACCCCTCCGGTCCGCATCGTGCCGGCACAACGGCACCTGATTGTCTACACGCTGCAGGACGATGACGAGACAGTGTTCGTGTTGCGGGTTCGCCATCACCGGGAACACTGGATAGAGCAATTCAGAACATCGGATAGTTGATAGACGGGCAGCCCGCCGTGCTGGAGGAACGCATGAACGAGAAACAGGCCGAATATGAATCAGCACTGGACCGGTTGAGGTCCGACATGGCCAACTGGAAGGTTGAGATGGCCCAGCGCGAAAACCGGCAGCTGCTGGCCACCATCGTCATTGTCGGCGTGGCCGCCGCGCTTCTGGGCCTGCTGATCACCGCACAGTAGAAACAAACTACTGTTTCAGGATTCGTGCGGCGCCCCTCAATCGCTGCATGTCCCGGAGCCACCCCAAGCCGGCAGCGATCGGGGGCGGAGCTGGCGCAGTCTTGTTTCAGTTGCGGGGTCCGATGTAGGTGGCGGTGATGTCCTGGCGGCCATCGCCATGGCCGAGTTCCCGGTTGACGACGGCCGCGGCCCGGCCCCATTGCTCGCGGCCCGCTGCGTCCAGCGAGGAATAGG
Organism: Candidatus Saccharimonadota bacterium; assembly: GCA_009839685.1. Lineage (GTDB taxonomy): Bacteria > Patescibacteriota > Saccharimonadia > Saccharimonadales > VXPC01 > VXPC01. The sequence continues at coordinate 2,744 of VXPC01000053.1, forward strand.
CGGGACCTCCTGCGTGGGGGGACGGCATGCCGGCTTCCTGTTCGAAGCGTCCCTGTGCAAAGGCATGGCGCAACCCGTGTCCGGGAATTCCGGCCGCCTTCCTGGCCCTGTTGTAGTTCCGGTAGTAGGTGACGAACCTCATCCCCTTCGGGATCATCGAGCGCTCGCCGCGGCCGCGCTGGAACTCGCCGATCCGGGCGAGCAGCGCGTGCTGCTCCGGAGTCGTGATCCGGATTTCCCGGGGCCGCCCGCCCTTGCACCAGGAACCCCTGAGCCGGATTCGGTCCGGGCCGTCCGCGGTGGCCCAGGCATGGCTGAACTTGCAGGCCTCCTCGGTGCGCAGGCCGAACTGCGCACGGAGGAGCGTAACGAGCATTTCCCGCTCTCCAAGCCCGGCGGACGGGTCCGGCGGCAGATGCTCGGCCTTGTCTTCGCCCCATCCCGGGGTCTTGCCGCGGCTGGGGATTCCGAGCTGGCGGTTGCTCGGAATCACGTCTGCCCTGCCGACCTGTTTCGCCCACCAGCGGATGCTGGCCATGTAGTTTGCAATGGTACGGTGTTCGAGGCCGTCCGCCCTCCAGTCTGAAACAACCCGGTTGACTTCCCTGGCGCCGAGGTTGTGGTAGTCCCAGCGCTGGCCGTAGCCCCGGGCCTGCAGGCGGTCGATGAATCCCTCGATGTGATGCAGCCGGGATGTCTGCCTGTTCGGCGAGCCCTCCGTGTTCCTTTTCATCAAGGCCCGAATCTGGTACTTGGTCTTGTGATCTCCGCTCTTTGCCATCTTTCCGGTTCCGTCAGGCAGACCACTCCCGTCGGCAGTTTTCCGTGTCACTCCCGCGATCGATGGTCAGTGTTGTTAACTGGACACGTTCCGGCCGGATCAACTGCAGATGCTGCTGATCCGGTCCGGACCTTGACGTCCAAACATTACTGTTTCGGCCAGTCCGCAAAAACTGGCCTGGTTCTGTGGCCATGGCCACGTGTACGCGCTTTGTTTTACTCTCCCGCGCGTTGCGTTGATAAACCGCCCCTGGCGGGAGGCGCATGAACTTGCCACTGGCCCTGGGAACATCCGTTCTCGATCAGGTCCTCGTGATGCGTCCGGCTTGCCGCGAAACCAGTACGGCGGACACATCCGGCATCTCGTATAGCGACATGCGCTCGCCGCCATCGCTGACGCGTACGCATGTATCTCGCTGAATTTGGCTCGGCCTGTCCTGTTCCTGATGCGAAAAACATGCGGACATACCTCTCCCGGCATGGAGAACACGTTCCACCGTCTCCACTCGGGATCATGGCGCAAAGGCCGATATTGATCGCCAGACGCAAACACGCCTGACGCCCGCTGAGCGGGTGAAGGGCAAAAGCCCTGAAGTTCGGTATAGCACCCGGCCTTCCTTTCGGAAGACTGCCACCGGCTTCCGGTACTGCGGTCCCGCCAGTGGCGGGATTTCAATTGGGCGGCTCTTGACAGTTCGGGATGTCAGCCACTGTTGAAGCATACTGTATCACAGGCAGTCCGGGCATTGCAACCGTTTTTCATGGATTGTTTCCGGCATTGGCCAGGCCTTCGTCCCGTCCCGCCAGGCGCGGCCTCTGGTGCAGGCCTCTTTCCACGCATGGAACTGTCTGCAGATGCTCGTCCAGCCGGTGCCCGTTGCGCCCGGGCTTTCTCCCTGAAAACGGTTTCGTTCCGTTGCTGCAGGATCGCGACTTTTTCCGTTGCGCCATGCTCGTCACCTGTCCGGTTGCGCCAGACTCGTTCCCCTGTCTACGGTTGTTCCAGTGTTCAGCCCCCGTCACTCGGCATCCTGCCGGAGTGACGGGGGCATCCCCGGCGCATTTTCCCTCCCCCCAGTTCTCCATCTGGCGCATCTTTCCCGCCTTCCGGCCGCCTCCCCGGTGTCGGCAGTGCGTCCGCCAGGAGGCAGGACGCTGCGGGGCGGATCGCCCGCCCCGCAGGTGCACCGTCCCACGACCCGCGGCGGTCGGTCATGGCCGGCGTATCCCGGCGAGGATCGCCGCGCATCCACGCACCCGGAAAGCCCGGCTGCTCCGCCGGCCGGCTTTCCGGACCCTGGCACCGGCGTGGCCGCCGCTGCCAGGACAGCGCCCCCGTTCGACCGCTGGAGCGGTCAACCGGTGAAAGAGGACATTTGCGGGTCATCAGGTCAAAAGCCGGACAGGAGGGCGAGGCGGCTGGGAACGGATTTTCAGGGGTACTCCGGCATCCGCCGCATCCCGAAACGCGCTCACAGGGCTTCCCACAGCCCCGGATTTGCCGGTTCTGGGCGATTTCAGCCGTTTTGAGGCGTTTTTGCCTCGGTCGGTCAGTATGGTACCGCCAGGCGGCGAAAACTCCGGAAACGGGCGGAGAACCGATCTCAGGCGGTGGATTCAGCCGGCTGGCGCCGGCGGTCTTCAGGAAGTCGGCAGCTGAATATGTGCCGGAAAATCCCCATCCGGGACATTGTCGATCCGGCTGATTGTCGTCAATCGGGATCGGGGTTTAGACCAGTCGCCGGGGCAATGATAGTGGCGATCTGGGGGCAGGCCGTCGGTTCGTGACGGAACCGGCGGTTTTGCTTTTGACTGGGGCGTAAAAAAGCCCGGCACAACCTGAACTGCAACCGGGCAACCGGTAGGGACGAGAGCCGCTTATTCAGCGGTCAATAACCGGTCTGGGGCGATTGTACAGCATGATAGGCAGATATGCTACAACCTGCAAGCCCCCGGAATTCGCCGGCCAGCCCGGAATTCACCCCGCCACGGCGTTCCGGCAGGGCATCCGGCACCGCCGCCGCCCCGAATCCCGCCTGCCGGGCCATTCCCCGGCATTTCTCGCACCCGCACCGCCGAAATCCCGGCCCGCAACGGGCAAAAAAATCTCTATTTTGGGATTAGGGAAGCCGGGCAATATCTGCCTAATTGACTGGATGCGATACCGGAATGATTCGGGGCGCCGGTTCCGTGCCATTGGCCTTGGGTGCAGTCCATTGCCCCGCGAGGCCGGTGCTGTTGCCGATCTGTCCATAAGTCCGGCTTATGGCTGGCCGGCTGGATGGCCTGCCCGACAGGGGGCAGCCCGCACCGCGGGCGTGACCTGCTCCTGCAGCCGGTGGCCGGAGCCTGTCCGGTGATGGCCGCGGTGATCTTTCCAGTAGTCGGACTGGTTCCTCTGGACGACCCTGTCCCGCCCTCGTGGCGGGACACGGACACTGCGGGCGTTAGCCCGCTTAGTCGTGAGCGTAGCGAACGCCGGGAGGGGGTGGCAGGGGGAGGCACTCCTCCCCCTCCATGATCTTGCGCCGACAGGCGCCAAGCCGGGACGCTCCAGCGTCCCCCGTGCGCACGCGCACGTTCAATATTTCTAGATCTCTAGAATTCACGTGGCGAAAAAACCCAGCGTCCATGCGGGTTTCGGGGGGCATATGTGTAGGAATAGGGCGCAATAAGTGTAGGAATAGGGCGCAATAAGTGTAGGAATAGGGCGCAATAAGTGTAGGAATAGGGCGCAAATGTGTTGATTTGTATTTATTGCTACATATAATTGATCGATTGAGCGTGTTCTGGGATTGGCGATGAGGAACGAGAAGAAAAACATGAAGGTATCGAATACGCTGCTGGATGCATGCTACCGGCCCGAAAGCCTGTACCAGATGCGCCTGATGCTGGCGGCAATAGCACAGATCAGGGACGGCCAGAAGATTACTTCGGACACCGAGTTCGAGATTACCGCGGAGGGCATGGCCGACCTGATCGGCATAACCGATCGAAGCGGCAGCCTGTACGGCCACTTGAAGCGGGCAACCGACGAACTGTCGAGAATGACCATCAAGGTCAAGGAGTACCACGACGGGCGCAAGCGGCAGAAACGCTACAGCCGGATCAACGTGACCAGCATCTGTCACTACGACGAGGGCGCTGCTTGCGTAATCGTCCAGTTCGGGACGCACTTCGTGCCGTATGTTGCCGAACTGCGGGAACGATACAAGCTGTACAGCCTGGAGGTTGGCATGAGAATGCGCAGTACCTACGGTATCCGGCTCTACGAGCAGTGCCTGCGCTGGGGGTTCCGGGAAGAGTGGGAAGTCACTGTCGGGGAATTCCGGGAAATGATGGGGCTACAGGATCGGTACCCTAGAATTGCGGAATTGAAACGCAACGTCGTTGATCCAGCCATGCGCGACGTCAACGAGTTCACGGAGTTCCGGGTGCGGTTTGGCCAGAGGAAGGTAGGCCGTACCATTACGCACTTCCAGTTCGCGATCGAGACCGGTGAGCCGGTCCAGACTCGCAAGGTCAAGGGCAGCAAGAAGGGAAAACCGGACAGCCGGCAGTTGCGGATACGCGAGCTGGTCCTCGAGGCGGAGGGACTGGACCGGCTGATCGGGAACGGGGATGACCCCAGCGAGAACGAACGGGAACTGATGAAGCAGCGGGAGGAGTTGCAGCGCGAGCTGGACGGGCTGCGCCAGGCCGCGGACGGCACTTGAAAATCCGGACGGCAATCGGATAGGATAGGGCAATGGCAGAAAACAACAATCACGAACTACCGTACCAAGTTCGAGAACTGAAGCTGGCGACAGAAGTCGCCGAGTTGAAGAAACAGTACGCCGTGCTGGAGGAACGAATGAACACGAAACACGCTGAAACCGAAACCGCGATCGAACGCATGAATGCGGCTTTTGACCGATTGCGGGCCGACATGGCCAAACGGGATGCCGACATGGCCAAGCGGGATACCGACATGATCAAGCGCGACAAGGACAATCAGCGCTGGACGGTCGGATTCGGGATCGGCCAGATCGCGATAACCATAGCCGTCCTCGGCGCGGGCTTTGCGTTTCTCGCCCTGGTCGGAATACCCTCCCCCTAACCTACTGGCAGAGAAGGAGCGGCGGTTCTTCCGCCGGCACCGCGCCAGGAAAAGAGGGGGATAACCCCCAGTCCAGCCGATACACCGGTGCCTGTCCGGCAGGCGCCGGTCAAGGTGCAGTTGATTCCGTCTCGATCCCCGTTGTTTCCGGAGTCGTGCGGCGCCCCTCAATCGCTGCCTGTTTCAGTCTCGTTTCAGGTGCGCGGGCCGATGTAGGCAGCCGATTTTGCCGGTTTTCGGCACTTCTCCCCCATGACTGGGTGCAAAGCCGCCTGACAGCCCTCGGAGAGCGTCAGGCCCTCATTGACCGGGTGGATGATATGCAGTAGCCGGTGGATCCTGGCTACGCTGGCCGGTAGTCTGCCCGACAGGGGGCAGCCCGCCCGCGGGCGTGACCAGCTCCTGCAGCCGGTGGCCGGAGCCTGTCCGGCGATGGCCGCGGCGGCGCCTCCAGTCGCCGGCCGGTTTCTTCTGGATGACTTCCGTCCCGCCCTCGTGGCGGGACACGGGCACCTGCGGGCGTCAGCCCGCGCAGTGCGTGAGCGTAGCGAACGCCGGGAGGGGGTGGCAGGGGGAGGCACTCCTCCCCCTCTCATGAATCTGCGCCGGGAGGCGCTTAATATTTCCGGTTCTGGCGATTTATCCACAAGGGATGTTGTCCCAACTACAGGTCCAATATATCTATATAGGTTGCCGTACCTTTTATTCATGGATTCCGTACCTTTTATTCATGGATTCGCCAAAAAAGCCGTACCTTTTATTCATGGATAACTTCGCCTGTCAACAGGGATCTGTGGATAACCTGTGACCTGATCGATGAAGGATCGATCAGGTGAAGACCGGCTACCGGATTTTTGGGATGTGGGTGGGACTGGGATGCAGAACCAGGCGGCCGCGCTCCTGGCTGACCCGGGCATCCTTGTAGACCGTAAGCACCGATTCTAAGGTGTTTGGTGAATGCTTTCTGAAAATTTTCACGACCATGCTCATCAAAGCCGTAGCCAGCGCCCATCTGGAGCTGGAGCTGCTCCCAGCTGATCTCGGTCCTCCTGGACAGGTAGCTCATCCGGTAGGTAAGCCAGATGTAGATGTCGAGTGCCATCGGCGAGCGCTTGAGTGCCGTCAATGCCCGCATGTCAACTGGAACAGGACTTCGAATGATCTCTTCGAAGAAATCATGATCAAGCATGACATGGGAGTTCCATACTGTGGTTTGCTCGGGCTGCCTGGGATCCCACCACAAATGCACTTCCCTGGCGATTTTGGTTTGGGCCAGGTGCAAACTGCTGTCGTTTTCGACCTTGTAGCCGATCGTGCATCCGAACAGTCGCGCCATTTGATCTTTCAGGCGAGTAGCTGTTCCCCACCGCCCTCCAGAGGGAATCATGTCCAGCGAGCGTATGAATTGATTGAGGGAATCCCCCAGGATTATCGTTCGGTCTTTCGTGATGACCGCCTCGGTGGTCAGCCATGCAAGAAGCAAACGGGGGATCGACCCGTAAGGCATCCCGACCTCGTTGACATCTGCAATGGTAATGGTCAAGTCCCCATTGGTACGTTTGTAAAAACGAGTTTTCGGATTTCTGTGGGGAATGGTGCATTGGGTAAGGACCCGTGCCATGTAGCCCAGGGCATCGGCGGATTTCGCATCCTCGTTTTCAATCGCGATGGCATCCCGGATCAATGCCAGGTCCAATTTTATGTGTTGCTGGATTTTTGATGCTCCCATGTTTTAATTGTTCTCGAGGTATATTGCACTGGCCTGCTTGATAAATGCCGCTCTTGAAATTCCGAGGCTTTTCGATCTTTCATCGATCGCATCGAGAAGATGGATCGGTATTTGTAGCGATATCTGGACATTACGCCGGCCCGGCCTGCTTTCAGACTGGTCAATAAACTTATTAAATTGCGCTTCTTTGAATTTATTTTGGGGTGGTTTTGATATTGTCATAGTTTTTAATCAGTATTATTTAGGATTGTTTTAATACGGTATCAATAAAAGATTGAAATTCATTAATCGCTTTCCTGTCCTGCGGCGAGTATTCGAATATCGCTTGGCCATGACTGGACGCATTTGACCATGCCTTGCGCCGCACCAGCATTGTCTTTAATACTTTAATATGAGGAAATTCCGACAGAGCATCGAGAGCTTCCTGATTGTCCGCCCCAGAAGGATCCGCGAGATTGACAAGTGCGCAGGTCGTGATAGGCTGATCTCGAATTTCATTGACCGTATCTACAAGTTCTACAAGATTGGCTACCGACCAAAAATCAAATGACCGAGGAGCTATAGGGGTAATTAACATGTCGCTGATAGATAGTGCAGCCCTGAATGCTCCCGTATCGCGCCCCCCTGAATCAATCACTGTCATGTCAAATCTGCTGGCCAACGACTTGCCCTGGCTCCTGACCTGTTTCCCTCGTATGCTCACGCAGGTATACGAGTCTTGATCATGATCGCCCTGTTCCCGAATCTCTGTGAATAGCGTTGCAGTGGCTTGCTCGTCAGTATCGATGAGGGCAACATGATGATGCAGTATTTTGCTAGCATATACCGCCATGTTTACGGCAAGAGTGGTTTTCCCAACTCCGCCCTTAATGCTCCCGATAGTAAGTATCATATTATATAGAACTGTATGATATGTTTATTATATGGTATTATACCTTTATTGAATACCGTTTATCTATCCGGATAGAAATACAAATGCCCATTCTCATGAAAGAAGAAACTTATGCCCAAGCGGACCTCTCGGCCAGTTTGAATGAGGCATTCAAGATCAAAAAATCGCTTGCAACTTTCATTGATTTGTTTGCCGGCATCGGTGGATTTCATCTTGCCGCCACAAGTGCAGGACTGAAGTGCGTTTTCGCAAGTGAGATTGATGAAGCTGCGCAAAATGTTTATCAAAGAAATTTTTCCATTAGACCGCATGGCGATATTACAAAGATCAACGCTGAATCGATCCCAGAACATGATTTATTGTGTGCCGGCTTTCCGTGTCAGCCGTTTAGCATCATGGGTTCTCGACGAGGATTTGAAGATGCCAGGGGAACCCTGTTTTTTGACATTGCCCGCATACTGCATCAAAAACGCCCAGCCGCCTTCATACTCGAGAATGTCAAGCAACTGGTTACAGCAGACAGAGGACGCGTTATGTCGAAAATATTAGAGATGCTTGATGGCATGGGTTACGATGTCGACTACCGTATTCTGAACGCCCTAGATTATGGCTTGCCTCAAAAACGGGAACGTGTGTTAATAGTCGGACGCATGGATGGACTAGGAGGGTTTTCATGGCCAGAAGCAAAAAAAACTGGGAAATTGCTTTCCGAGATACTGGAAAGGAATCCTGACCAGAGACATTATGCATCCGCCTATATCAGGCAAGCCAGACAAAATGCTCACCGGGCAGAGATACGGCCTGCAATCTGGCATGAAAATAAGGGGGGCAACATATCCAGTCATCCTTTCTCGTGTGCCCTTCGAGCCGGTGCCAGCCATAACTATCTGCTGGTCGACGGGGAACGACGATTGACTCCGCGTGAAATGTTCAGGCTACAAGGGTTTCCTGACAGCTTTGTGCTTCATGAAAAAGACGGCCAATGTCGGAAACAGGCTGGAAATGCTGTCCCTGTGCCCATGGTTGAGGGTGTAATAAGAGAATTGATCAATGTCTGACGATGCTAGCCCGAAGTTGCGGGGAGGGAGCGGCGCTGATTCCGGACCATGGGCCATCGGGAAAATCCCTGACAAAATTATTTATGCGATCGGCAGACAGATTGTTCATGGCATGGTTCTCGGGAAACAAGATATAACCGGCAATGAATTCGGGGATATGTTTGCCAACGCTGTCGGGGGAACGCATTACTCGAGTCCGCTGGGTTTGATTGATGTGGCATCCGGAAAGACTGGATGGTCCGTGAAAACAATAAAAAGCAACAACCCTGAAAAGATGCGGCGCGCACGTTTGATATCGGGACGAAATTCCCCTGATTATTCCTTTGGTCTCAGTGACCCTCGTGAAAACATATCGATAACAGGTGAATCCGTGTTATCAATTTGGAACAGTCGGTTGAATGCTGCCAGACAAGCACATGGCGATGTTCGGATCATGGTTTTGGTCAGGAATATGCAAACCAAGGCGTTTGTCCTGTTCGAAGAGGAAATGATCCGTTATGTTCCGGAAGATTTCGAGTGGGTGCTGAATTCAAACAATAATTTGCAGGGACACAAAAAAACTGACAACAAACACTTCTTTACTTGGCAATTCCACGGCGGTCAATTTACAGTTATACGAGACATTCCTGGATCAACGAGATGCTTCAGGATTACACGAAATATCCCTTATATCAAGCCGGCAGAATTAGACGCAATGATCAATTACAGCGATGATTGGATCACGCTTGTTGGCACATGACCTCCGTTCATCCAATGTATTTTCGCTAAAGCGGTGATTAAACTAGCCGGAATGCTTATTCAGGATCTTCCCAAGCGTCTCAACGTGAATGTGGATTGAGTATCTGGGCAAATGACCGCCAGAAAGCCGGCACCCTGCTCCAGCGGCGAATTCCAATGAAATATCTCCGGATCATCTCAAAAAAGCGAAAGCACCTCAGCTCGGGACTTCGAAATGTCGGCCTAGTGCTGTTCGGCGGCGGAGTTTTTCACGGAGTTGAAAACGGAGAACTGCTTGCCGCGGCGATTCTGTGCGGAGCCGGGCTGGTGTGCTGTATTATGGGATGCGAGGAATAAAACATGATTGAATCATTGATAATTGCATGTGCCGGCATCCTGCTGGCCATCAAGCTGTACTCTGACCGGCTGCACCGCAAGGAGAACGAATCAGACGGGCAGGAAAGCTGACTGCCTTGAAAATCCGGCCGCCAATCGGATAGGATAGGAACATGGCAGAAAATACCAATCCGGATCTGGAAAGGCAGATCCGGGAACTGAAAAAACTGGATCACGAACGAGCGAAAGAGGTCGCCATACTGAGGGCAGACATGAACACGAAACAGCAGGAATACAAGACCGACATCGCACGGCTGGCCGGAGAAACTGGATCGGCACTCGAGCGGCTGAGAACCGACATGGCCCAGCGCGAGAACCGGCAGCTGCTGGCCACCATCGTCATCGTTGGCGTGGCCGCCGCACTCCTGAGCCTGCTGATCACCGCACAGTAGAGACAGACTACTAGGGCCGATACGGCCGGCTGGAAGACCGACCTGGCCAGGCGCGAGACGCGCCTGCTGCCGGCGGTGATCGGCGTCATGGGCCTGGGCATTGCGATACTCGCCTTTATCCTGCCCTCGATCCCCACGCCCTGACTTCAGGGCTGGCCCTCGGCACATCAGAAACTCCTACTGCCGCCGCCGGCAGTTATTCGGGAATTTCGGCGGCCAGATTTTGCTCCAGAGCCATGCTTTCTTCAGGCGTGAAGTTCGCTCGGCTGATTAAATGGGACTGGAAGCTGGGAATGGGACACCGGTAGGTATCGCTCCATACATCCTCAGCCAGCGCACCTTGATGGACAAGGTGCTCAATATAACGTCTGACAGCACTGGATCCCGTGCCGAAATCTTCTGGCACGCACCACCCACTGCTATGACCTTGAAACTTGTTTGAATAGCCGTTGATTTGATCCGCGAGCCGGGAAAAATTGATTTTAATGCCACGGTCGTTATAGACAGCCACTGTCTTCATCACTGCCCCGACAAGCTTGTCAGATATTTTCAGGGCTAATGATCTGCGGTCTTCGTAATACCCGATACGGAACCGGTCACGACGTTGTTCTACCGTTAACCAGTCGGAGACCTTATCCATATGACCATCAATATCTGGTTCAAGCAATGTTTCGGCCAATGCACACTGTGCCCAGTAGATATGGCGAGGCCAACCATCGGTCGATTCGAAAAAGGAATGAAGCCTTTCGCGAGACGTGCCGACTTCCACGCCGAAATATTCACAGAACCCGTCAATCACCTGAGTCTGCTCCTGTCGATTTAATGCCTCAACCGCAAACACGTTAACGCAATTCGTTATTCCGATGTTATTAACCCGTTCCTGTGTATCGCCCAAGCCGGCAAATACAAGCGTCAACGGCAAGGGAACCCGGTTAGCATCATGAATGGCTTGCAGAAACTCTGCATACGGTGTGGCAATGTCTCCCCTCAAGCGTTGGGCTTCGTCAATCGCGAGGATCACAGGGTGCTCCCATTTGCCCGACGGCACCATTCTCGCCAGAGAATAAAGATCATCAGGTCCTCGGGGTTGCGTCATCTGCGCAAAATCAGCCTGGAAAGAGAGGAAGCTGACGTTTCCGATTCTTTGCCCTAAATCAGACCCTCTCGTTTTCAGTGCCGAAAACCATTGGCCTTGTGGTTTGGAAGCCGCGATTACAATGGCTTTCATCACATCAGGAAGACGGTTCTTGATTTCCGCGCTTGTCACTACAACCGTGCGCGGGTGGTGTTCTTCAGCTTTTCCGCGTTGTGACAACTCCGTTAAAAGAGATGTCTTGCCCGCGCCCGGTGCACCATGAATGACTTTTGTGTTTTTAGCGGGGGCACTGCCCCGCTTGAACGCATGGCGGGACTGATCCAGAATATCCTCCAGGATATCTTCGCGACCAACAAAGACGGGCGGAAATTCTCCACTGTCATTTTTGACAAACTCCGCCAGTTTGTTTCGTTTAAATTCGGGCATGAAGATTTTTTGCTGCCGGATTGCTGCATGATAATCGAATCTCGTAAAAACACAACGCCGGTTGTATCCCTTTCTCACCCCGGATAGCTACAATCATCCTGCGCGAGTCGAGGCGCTGGCAGTCGTAACTGGCGACACTGGCGCCAGTGGCGCCAGAGTCGCCGAACTGAACAAACAGCACGCCGTGCTGGAGGAACGCATGAACACCAAACAGGCCGAGTATGAATCTCGCCGGAATACCCTCGGCATAAACTCCTGCTACCGCCTGCCGGCGACCTAAAAGTTCTCCATCTGTCTGTCCAACATCGTCAAACCCGAGGACAAGGTCATTTCACCGATTTATCCCATGGCAGATCCTTGTAGAACTGTCGCACCTTTTTGAAGCAATCATCAAATTCAGGCAGGGATCCTGTTTCCAGTTTCATGGAATCCCATAGATCCTGCGCCTTTCTCTCCACTTCAGGATTGTCAATGGAATCGATATCAGGATCAATGTCGCGAGCCCTGCATTTTGCCAGAATAGCCTCAAGAACAATGTCTTTCTTGTTATCATCAAATGCAAACCTATTGAGAAGGAAGTCAATATCGTATATATCCTGGCGTCTTCCCTTTCTACGACGGGAGGATTGTTGCAGAAGAGCCCTGTATTTCTCGGCGATCACGTCAACCAGGCTGTAGGCATATATCTCGATATTGTCACCGATATCAATGATATCAACCGAAACAATATCAGGTTCATTGAAAGATATATCGATCTGAATGTAGTCTCTTTGCCTTCCGTTCGATATATGTTCAATCTTGATTGACAGGGACGGGAAACGGAGTTCTTCAATATTTGGCCTCGGGCTTTTGCTGATTCTGTGCACCGTTGTCACAGTTCCCGCATACCCTAGCCTGGCGGCAACCTCCGGCAGAGCCCGGTCAAGGATTTTCCTGATCTTTGCGTCAATATCATCGGAGGGAGGAAAAGTAGCCGTCAGGTCAATGTCGGAGGTCATTCTCGTACTATTGTGCACCAACCCTAGCAGTAGCCCCCCTTTCAAATAGAGGGTATAGGGAGGCCGTATTTTCGCAATGGCGGCAAGCAGAATGTGTGTGGCCCGCCTCTGGCGGTGGCGAACAGGATCGATTTCACTATCGACCCAAGTAGTTATATCGATGAATTTTGACGAGAATTCAGACATTGAGAGAAATCATCCATGTCTCCGACCATACGGGAGCGTATGGACGTTTCGAATCAAGAACACGGCTCCCTCCTCTCTGTACGGAAGATTTCCATTTTTCCACATGTTGATCGCTAACGCCAAGTCTTTCTTCAATGATGTATCCAGCCCGGCATTTGATAATCGAACCGGCAGAATTTACGGTGGAAATGATCGAAGACAGATGATCAACCGCATGTTCATCCCAGACATTGAGAACATGGTCCATTCCTCCGCATAGGGTAGGTTGAAGCAGCATGTCCAGAAAGGTTTGTCCAATGGTTGAAATCCGTGCGAATCCAGATCGGTCCCTAACCGAACTGCCTACATGGCGACTCTTGTGGAGCTTGACAGTCCGGTTGCGAACTTGACGAGGATGGGCAAGATTATGCAGGTGAAAAGAACTGGCCGGCATCCGGTCTGGTCGATATTTCCAAGGAGTTTCGCTATCTTCCTTATCCATAATGGATGTTGCCATGCTTGAAACCGTTTTATCGTCCGGACGGGAAATAATGAGGGGTTCCGGGATTCGGTCAGTCAGGCCCCATCGTTGCATGGCCGAAAGGTGGGAAATATAACAAAAGCGGTCAAGAAGACAGACAATGTCATCTGATGGCAAGTTAGGAACTGCAACAACACGGTAGTGCTGCGGATAATCCAAGTCGGGCCTGATGATATTCCTGTCCTTTAGCACGAAGACCACCCTGCGAAGTTCAGCGGGAGGAGGAATCTCTCTTCCGGCATCTCGATAAGACCTGCGTATTAATGCAAAAAGATCCCATGCCGTCAATACCGGCTTTTCCTTGTGTTCCAGTGTTTCGGCAACAGTACCGGGTATTCCCCACAGTAAGCGACCGGGTTTTTCAGACATGCTGCTTGGTGCCGTGATTATGCGATATCCTTACGTAAGTTACCAGTAGCATATCCTTAGGATATGCTACTGGTAACTTACGTATATTAATTACTGTATATGTCCTTAAGGACATATACAGTAATTATTTTATAATGTCAACGGATTCTTGCATGCCACCGACGGAGCCACCGTCCCGTCAACAAAACGTGCGTTTGTTTTACAGCCTGATGACTCGGCAGAAACCGCCCTCGAGGCGGATCGCCTGCAGTAAAGAAACCCGGTAAAGAATTCTATGTCAGGATTCTGGCCAGCGCAGACGGGTTTCCTTACTGCGCTGGGGTTGAAAATCCCGACAGCAATCGTATAGGATCTGGAAAACCGGATCCGAAAAGTTGAAGAACAGAATCAGGAACTTTCAGTTGCTAGGCGATAGGTTATACTGCCTACTGGCAGAGAAGGAGCGGCGGTTCTTCCGCCGCATCCGGGACGGGAGCAGCGGAGAGATCGATCCCCGATTCAGGGGGTACTCCGGCATCGCCTGATCCCCGAAACGCGCTCACAGGGCTTCCCACAGCCCCGGATTTGCCGGTTCCGGGCGATTTCAGCCGTTTTGAGGCAATCTGGCGCATTCCCTACACTCTGGATACTGGCCCGGCCTGAAAACGCCATCAGGGCGTTCCCGTGCGGGCTATTCGCATGCGGACAGTACGATCTGTGGCGGGTATTCCCGGTGCTTGTCGGTGATGGCATCCGTGATCCCGAAGTCCAGGAACACGGCGGAAGCCACGATCTTGCCGCCGATCCGGCTCGGCACGCTCTCGGCATGGACGCCTCCGTCCCTGTCCGTGCAGGTGATGGAGAGCACGTCGTCGGATCTCCGGATGGGCAGTGTTTCCGGAGGCGTGAAGTTCCATGATCCCCGCTTGTTTCTGGCAGTGCACTGCAGATCCATACCGCGGCAACCGGGCGCCTTGAACTGGACCTGCTGGTTGGGATCGTTGGTAAGCGAGGCGCAACCGGTCATCCAGACCAGGAAACTCCCGGCAATCAGGAGTCTGAACGGTTCAAAACATTTTTTCGAGGGGGGGGGGGGCGGCGGGTGGTGTGTATAGTTACACTTTTTGAGTAAATGCAAGAGAGGGGGCTTTTTAAAAAATA
>VXPC01000034.1:0-7018 GCA_009839685.1 Candidatus Saccharimonadota bacterium
TTGTTAAACTACACCTTATTAAATTTTTCTTTTTTTTAGTATTCGCTAACGGCGCCCATCTCTATTACTTGAAGAGGGCGGCGGTGCGGAGGGTAGAGCTCAGCAGGCGCCGGGAAATTCCGGCGTGACCTTGCTAAAAGTCGGGGTATACGGCTTCCGTACTGGCTTCACTCGGCTCGTGGTAGGCGAATTCTTGCCTGTAGCTTTCGTGCAGCGGATGGAAACACATGAGCCACCTATAGGGGTAGGTATGGACAAGAGCCCAGCCCTTAGGGCACGCCCTCGCGGAGGCCAGGGCATGGAAATCTGCCCTTGATTGACCTCGGCATACGCTCTGGCTGCTATCGAAATCGCAGCCGTGGCCTATAAAATCGCTCATCATCCTTTCCACTTCCCGCCAGTGTTCAGGGTTGTTGCCCGTTTCCGAGAAAGCTTCTATCTCCCGATATCTTGTTTCCCAGGGCGGGCTAGGCGGCACAGGCTCCGGCGCCGTGACTTCATTGTCTTCGGGCTCCTGAGCTTCACCGTCTTCAGCCTCCACTTCGGGATCCTCGACAGCTTCCTCTGGTTCGCCTTCGGTGCCGGGTTCCTGACCGTCCTCTGGTTCCTGAGTTTCACCGTCTTCAGTTCCCGTTTCGGGGTCTTCGACGGCTTCCTCGGGTTCGCCTTCGGTGCCGGTTTCCGGCTCCTCGGATTCACCCTCTGGCTCACCGTCTTCAGTTCCCGTTTCGGGATCCTCGACAGCTTCCTCTGGTTCGCCTTCGGTGCCGGGTTCCTGACCGTCCTCCGGTTCCGGGGGTTCGGGGGCAGTGGTCAGCGGACTCGTTGTCGGAGTCGTGACCACTTCCTCGACCTCAGGGTCTTGGAGTTCAACTTGACGCTCTTCCTCTGACTGCACGGCAGTGTCGGGTGGCTCGGGCGAGTCCCGGCTTTCCGTTACAGTCGGTTGCTCCTCTGTCTGTTCGTCGCTGGTCAGTACCTGATAGGCCACCGCCATAACGACTGCGGTGCTGAGCACCGTGATTATGAGCCACCAGAAGCCGGTCTTCTTCCAGAGCGGCAACCCGCCCTTGAAGTAGTCTGACGTTGGTGAATTCTTTTTCCTCTCTCGGCTCATGCCATCTACCTCCTTGTTAAGCAGGCATGATTAGGACAGCAATCACCTCAAGAGACACTTGGGATGATTGCCATCAAGTCGCTTTAGGATGCAAACGATCAGATGGCAATCCCCAAGTACATTCAGCAGGGGAGCAAGTTTGCTTTAAAGCAAACTGTTAAGATTTAATATTGTTAAGTTTCAAGGGTAATGCGGCGTTAGTAACGCCGTGGCCCTGATTAATTATAACATTATAAACACTAGTTGTCTAATTACTATTGGTGGTGAATTCTGTCTTTGGACATGACTATGACGTAATATTTTTTATTCAAGATGCGCACCATAGAATCCATGCGATCAATAAGAGTCTTGCATAATTGAATAAATAATTTATACCTCAGATCTGTGGCGAGTACAAAGAGCCATTATGCCAATCGATGAAGCTTGCCGGGCTATTTTGCCCGCGGCGCGGGGATTTCGCCGAGCTATCGGATCAACCGGCTCCATGCTTCGGCTCTTTGATAATTTCAGTACTGGCTGTTGCATGCTGGTCAATTACGGCGTGACGGTTATTATCTGCGGTACTGTAACTTGATTGCAGGCACTCCAAAAATACAACAGACATTTCAGGGGATATGTATTAGAATTTGGGTTGAATTCTACCCATTGAGGGTTCCGGGAGTCGGGTAAATGAAACAAAAATCGCTTGCGAACAATCAGGCCGGGGCTATTTCCCTGTATGTCAGCCTGTTCGTGCTGGCCATCTTGGTTCTGATGTCGCTCTCTTTCGCCCGGATTATCAGGACGGGCCATTCGGAAACGGTCGAGAGCCAGTTGAACCTCCAGGCGCTGTCCGCGGCCGAGACGGGCATCAACGACGCCCGGGCCCGGCTGGTCGGCATGCTCGACTCTTTCAACCGCGGTCTGCGTAACGACGCCCCGAAGGTTATCGAGGGGCAGACTCCCTATTCATTTACTCAGCCGTCGCTGCCGACCGGCGCCGGTTTCGGCAAGGTTCTTGCCTTAGACGGCGACCGGGCGATCGTGGCTCACACCGAAGCAACTGGCGGCCAGGTCTACTTTTACGAATGGAACGACACTACTTCCAGCTGGGATTCAAGGGGTTCTTGGCCTGACGCTAACATAACGGATGGTGTTAGCTATGGCATATCTGTCGACATAGTAGGCGATTGCGCGTTCGTCGGCCTGCCGGAGTACGGCGCCAGTGCTGGCCGCGTTTACGGGTTCCACTATAACTCCGTAGCGACAACTTGGCAAGTAAACAGCGCTTTTCTTACCGGCAGCACGGGCTACGGCGCGTCTATTTCGGCTAACGGCAATTACGTAGCCATAGGCAATCCGGCTGGAAATTCAAACGACGGTTTTGTCGACGTCTATGAGTACGACCCCAGCAGCTCCTGTAATTTTGGCACCTCTAACCAGATAACGCCCGTACCGGGCGCAGCTGGTGAATTCGGCTCATCAGTTACTTTGAACAATTTGAACTTCCTGGTGGTCGGTGCGCCCGGTGAAGGCGCCGGCGCCTTTTACGCCTACCAATTTACTGGCGGCAGCTGGACTCCAATAGGCAGCGTGGCAAGCAGTGCGGCGGAGGACGGGTTCGCTACCAAAGTAGCGATCAATAACAACAAATTCCTGGCCGTCACAGTCAACAACGGGTCTTTGACGGATCCCAGAGGCGGGGGGGTTTACGTTTACCGTCACGACTACGACGTGTCGACCACCACCCATAATTGGACTCCAGTTTTTGAGAAATGGGGCGACAACCCCGGTGACTGGCAGGACGCGGACATAGATATCAACAACAAATACCTAGCCCTGGGCGCCAAGAACGCCGGCGCCAACGGTCGGGGTCAAATCAGGGTTTTCGAGTACCGGCAGGGCAACGGCTGGGGCGATAATAACACTACGCCGGTACCCCATAACGAACTGCGCGAGGGGTCGACATCCGGGACTTGCAGCGACACCAGCCATATAACCAAGCATGCCTGTGAGAGCGCCGGCGAAACCTGGACCAAGCTGCCCGGCGATATGATAATCGGTGCCAACAACAATGACGAATATGGCGTTGCCGTCGACTTTGGTCGCGATGACACCTTGTTGGTCGGCGTTTCCGGCTTTGGCGCGAACGACGAAGGCCGCATAGAAGTCGTCAAGGTCATTCCTGACCCCAATTTCAACCGCGACGATTTGCTAGAGGGTTTGATTGAAGTCAACTGCCTGAGCAAAGAAACCGACAATAGCGCTAACCCGTACATCTACCATCTGGATCAGGACGGCCACGTCAAGTATTCCTGCTTAGGCATAGACCTGCGGCCCGACCTGCTCTACTTCGACAAAGTTTATGACGACCGGTCGTTGAACGTGTTGCTGCGCTCGATTGAGAAAGACAACCCCAACTACGTTTACGAACACATGGAACACCTCGACATTGAGTGGGTCAACGACGACAGGTCCCCTGGCGATAGTTTCAACGCGCCCGATTACCCGAATTTCCCGCAAAGCGGCACCTGGCCCGCCGCCGCTTCGGTGTTGAGAGTTCAAGCGACGGTGTTGGACGTGGGCTGCACTTCGCCCGCCACGTCGACGCCGCCCTGCGAGCCGATGGATCGGAATATGATAGAAGACAATACCAAGGTTTTCTACCTGTACCCAGATGACGCTACCGGCACGGAAAGGAAGAATTGGGACACCCCAAACGGCATAGAGGACGGCGAGATTATCCAGGTCAAATGCGGTACTGAGAATTGCGTCTTTTCCATCCAAAACATCCCGGAGTTTGTCGACTCGGACAATCGAGGGGCGAACAACGAGGAGGTCGCCGTTTTCTTGCGAATCACTTCCATCTATGGCACCAGCAGCCTGAGCTTGAGGGGTTACAATGTGAACGTGCCGCGGAAGGATGCCAGTAATATCAGCCAGCCTATCAGCATTTCGCGCCCTATTGGCTGCACGTCCGCGGAAGTAGAAGATTGTTACCGGGTCGAATTCAAGGATATCCAAGCGGTTATCAGCGCGACGGGTCACGCCGGCCACGTCCGGGTGCGTCTGGAAGAGCGGGTCAGGCTGCAGTCGATTTACGACCAGCCCGAATACGCCGTCCACTCCGCCTCTTCGCTGTGCAAGATCTTGATCGGCGACCAAGACCTGGGCACCACGGTCGGCGGCGGCGACTACGAACTGCTGGTCAACAGCTCCAACCCCTACCCGATGAACTTCGAGGCCAATCTGGCCGATCACTGCAAGGTTTACTATTAGGCGGGCTGACAATTAGGGCGCCGATGCGTTATGATTGTCGTTGGGCAGTTCCGCTTTTTGATTAACTTTACGGCCGGGGCTGCCGGCTGAGTATGATTGATCCAGCTTCCATCCGCCAGCGATATTTGGAGTACATGCGCGACCGCGGCCACGTTGTCATCGGCCGGGCGCCGCTGGTGCTCAACGACGACCCGACGACGCTGTTTACCAGCTCCGGCATGCAGCCGCTGCTGCCTTACCTGCTGGGCGAGGAACACCCCGAAGGCAGGCGGCTGGCCAACAGCCAGGTCTGCCTGCGCACCCAGGACATAGAAGAAGTCGGCGACAACAGCCATACGACTTGTTTCGAGATGCTGGGGAACTGGTCGCTGGGCGACTATTTCAAGGAAGACCAGCTGGCCTGGTTCTTCGACTTCCTGATCGACGTCGTCGGCCTTGACCCCGACAAGCTTTATGTGACCTGCTTCAGGGGCGAGGAGAGCCGCGGCATCGCCAAGGACGAGGCCGCGGCCCTGATTTTGCAGGATTTGTACCGCCGGCGGGGCATCGAAGCCGAAATCGTCGACCTGAAATCGGCGGAAGAGGCGGCGAGGGTCGGCATGGGGACGGGGCGCATCTTTTATTACGACGACGCCGAGAACTGGTGGTCGCGGGGCGGCGGGATCGAGCAGACGCCGCTGGGTGATCCGGCCGGGGGAGACTGCGAATTCTTCTTCGATTTCGGCGAGGAACGCCACGACGAGGCGAAGTGGGGCAAGCCGCACCCGGCTTCGGACTCGGGGAGGTTTTTGGAAATCGGCAATTCGGTCTTCATGGAATACCAGCATAAGAAGGAGGGGTTCGTGCCGCTGTCGGCCAAGAACGTCGACTTCGGCGGCGGCTTGGAGCGGCTGATGGCGGCCGCTTTGGGCGAGCCGGACGTTTTTAAGACCGGCCTGCTGTGGCCCCTGGTTGACAAGCTCCAGACCCTGACGGATGTCAGCTACGAGGAACGCCCCGAGCCCTTCAGGGTGATTGCCGACCACATGCGGGCGGCGGCCTGGCTGGCCGCGGACGGGGTCGTGCCGAGCAACAAGGAGCAGGGCTACGTCATGCGCCGGCTGCTCCGTCGCGCGCAACTGAAGGCCATCCAGCTCGGCATCGAGGCGCCCTTGAGCGAGGAGCTGTTGCCGATCGTCTGCCGCATCTACGCCGCCGATTACCCGGAATTCGCCCAGGGGGAGGAATTGGCGGACGTCATCAGGAAAGAGGAGAAGGCTTTCAGGCAACGGCTTAGAGCCGGCTTGCGGGAATTCGGCAAAGCGACCGAGGGCGGCGTTTTGGACGGGGCGGCCCTGTTCAGGCTTTATGACACCTGCGGTTTTCCCAAGGAGCTGTCGCTGGAAGAGGCCGGCCGAAGAGGCCTGACGGTCGAGGCGGGCGCTCTGGCCGAATTCGACCGGCTGATGGTTGAGCAGCGGAAGCGCTCGCAGACGGCCGGGGCGGGGGAGTTCAAAGGGGGTCTGGCCGACGAGGACCCGATGACCGTCCGTTACCATACAGCGACGCACCTGATGTACAAGGCTTTGAAGCTGGTGCTGGGCGACGACGTCATCCAGCGCGGCAGCAACATTACCAGCGAGCGGCTGCGGTTCGATTTCAGTTACGGGCAGAAAGTCAACCCTGAACAAATCGCCCGGATCGAAGCCATCGTCAACGAACAGATCGAGGCGGATCTCCCGGTCAGCTGGGAGGTCATGGCCACGGCCGAGGCTTTGGCGGCGGGCGTGCTGGGAGCTTTCGGCGACAAGTACGGGCCCAAGGTCAAAGTTTACAGCGTCGGCCGGGCCGGCGAGGAGCCGTACTCTAAGGAGATCTGCGGCGGGCCGCACGTAGCCCGCACCTCGGAACTGGGCGAGGGCGGGAAGCGGTTCAAAATCATCAAGGAAGAGGCTTGCTCGGCCGGAGTCCGGCGGGTCAAAGCCGTTCTGGCAATCCCCGCTTGAGCTCCAAACGTAGTTTTATGTACTATAATTAAGCATATGCGCTTAGCCGGAAACAGATATTGCCTGCAGTTCGACCAGTCCGACTTCTCATCGTCTCCCGCCTTGACCGTCGCCGGCCTGGACATCAGCGCCGCCGCCGTCAAAGTGGCTCTTATGGAATTGCGTTTCAGCGGGGTCAGGGTAGTCAGTCAGGCCGACGCTTACTTGCCGCAAGGGGTCGATTTCGACAACCAAGGGGGCCTGCCGGCCTTGTATAACAGCTGCGCCCAGGCCTTGAGGATGGCCAAGGAGGGCTTGGGCGTCAAGCCGGCGGCGATCGTCATCGGCCTCTCGGGCGGCCTGATCAAGGGCGTGACCGAGCTGACGACCGTCGAGCGCTCCAACCCCGGCTCGAACCTCTCCTCCAAAGAGGTCGACGGCCTGCTGCTGAAAAACCAGACGGCGGCCTTGAAACGCGCCGCGACCGCCTTGAAACAGGAAAACCCCGACTCGGCCTCGGAGCTCAAGCTGCTGAACAGCTCGCTGATCAGTTTCACCGTCGACGGCCGCCCCGCCGCCAGCCCGGCCCCCCCGGCGCGCGGGCCGGTGGCCCGGCGGCCGGGGGGGTATAGACGAAAGAAGCAGGCGCCGAAGGTTGAGGGGGTGGAGGGGGGGGGGG
>VXPC01000034.1:7028-15153 GCA_009839685.1 Candidatus Saccharimonadota bacterium
CCCCACGCCGAGGTCTCCACCCACGCCCCCCCCCCCCCCCCCCCCCCCCCCGCCCGCCCGCCCGCCCGGCAAGGTCGCCGTCGGCCTGCACAACGTCTTCATCCCCGACAACTGGTTGGCCGTCGCCCAGAAAATCGCCACCAACCTCAACCTCAATCTGATCGCCTTGGCCCATAAGCCGTTCGCCCTGGCCAGGGGGCTGACCGGCTCGGATGTGACTGACGCCCTGCTGATAAACGTCGAGGACGACCTGACCGACGTCGGCCTGCTGCGGTCCGGCGTCTTGGTTTGCAGCGGCGGCTTCAACCTGGGCTGGCGGACTTTCGACAAGGCTCTGAGCCGCAACTGCGACCTCTCGCAGGCGGCCATCGACGGCCTCAAAGACGACGGGGGCGATTTCTCTTTCGACAACTTGGAACCCAACCAGCGGCCGGCGGCCGAACGGGCTCTCAACCACGCCGCCTACGTCTGGCTGCAGGGGCTGAGCCTGGTTTTGGAAGACTTCGGCGCCGGCAAGTTGCCGGCCGGGGTGTTCTTTGCCGGCTCCGGCGCCGGGCTGACCGTCCTGCACCGGGCGGCCAGAGCCTTGGAAAAAGAAGCTTCGCTGGAGTTTGTCTCCCGGCCCGCGCCCGAAATCCTGGCCATCGGCCGGCTGAGCCAGTCGGTGCCGGAAGGTTTGGGACTGAGGGGGGAGCTGTCATTGGCGGTCTTGGCCGGGCTCGGCCGGTTGGCCGGCGACATCCTGAACGTGGTGCAGAATCCGGCCGAGAAAAACGGCGTGAAGGCGGCTAACTGATTGGAAACGGCATGGGGTGGGCAGACAAGCTTATGAGGAAGAAAGACGGCCGCAAGGGCGCGGTCCGCGGAGATACCGGAGAAGAAGTCGTCAAGCTTGACTTCAAGGCCGACGTCGTGGCCGCTGGCGAAGCGATTCGCCGCAGCCCGCAAACCAAGGTGGTCTTGGTGCTACCCAAGGAGACGGCCGAGTTCAGGAAATTGGCCAACCTCAAGCTGCTGGCCAGAATCGGTTCGGTTCTCAACCGCCAGATAGTTTTGGCGACCGACGACCGCCTGATTGCGAAACTGGCCGATGGGTTGAAACTTGAAACCCGGCCCCGGCCGGCCGAGCCCGATGAGCGGCCCGCTTCCGCCGACGGCGTTTTCCGGCCCGGCCCGCCGCCGGCCTACAGGTTGGCGCCGGCCGAGCGCAACGTGGTTGTCGAGCGCGGCGGCAGCGGTCAGATCCGCCGTTTCCTAATCGGCCTGACCGTCTTCTTGGCGGCGGCCGGCGGGGCGTTGCTGGCGGTTTATTACCTCTGGCCGCAGCAAGCCGTCATCAGCATCAAGACCCATGTCACCCCGCTGCGGGCCAACGTGGAAGCCGAGTTGTCGCAGGCCGCCTCAAGCGTCGACCTGGATAGGCAGGTCTTGCCGCTGAGGATGATTTCCTGGGATGTCAGGCTCCAGCAGGAGGTCGAGGCCTCGGGCCGGACGGCCGGCGTCAAGGCCAACGGCATCGTCGACGTCTACAACTGCAACGTCCAGCGGGACCTGGTTATTGACACCCAGACTATTTTCAGGAAAGACAACCGCGACTTCGTCCTGCGGGCCGATGACTTCCAGGTCGTCATCCCTCCCTCGGCCAACCCGAACGACTGCGAGGACCCCAACCTGATCGGCAACCGGCGCAGCCTCAGCATCGAGGCGGCCGAGGTCGGCGAGGAGTACAATTTGGAGCCCGGGGCCTGGCAGCTGATCGGCCTTGACGACGCCGACTACAGCGTCACCGGCGGCGATATCGGCGGCGGCACGGCCGCGGCCGCTTGCGTCACGGAGGAGGATTTGGCGGCGGCCGAGGAAGATCTGGAGCGGCAGCGCGACGACGCTGACGTCCGGGCCGAATTGGTCAAGAGCCTGGCGGCGGAGCACGCTTTGATACCTTTGGAGGGGACTTTCCAGGTCGCCTTGGGCGAGTTGTTCGAGCCGGCCGTTTGCGAGGAAGCCGACGACCGCCCGCTCAGCCAGACCATCATTTACTATTTGGGCGGCATCCGCATCGAGGACGCCGCCAAGCTGGTCGCGCCCGAGCTGGCCAAAGGGGCCGGGGAGCTGACCGTCACCGACAACGGCCTGCAGACGGCCGACTACGAAGCCCACGTCCGGCTGGGCAGCGACCGGGTCGAACCGACCGTCCAGCGGCCGGCCGATTTGGACTACTACGTCATTATCGAGGTCAACGAAGCCACCGCCGGCGTCATCTTGGACGAAGAAGACATCTTGGAACAGATCACGTCCGCTAAGGCCAACCAGGTGGCCGCCCGCCTGCGCGGGCTGGACGGCGTGACAAGCGTCAAGGTCGACCTCTCGCCCGCTTGGGCTTTCTGGGTCGACAGCCTGCCCTCCGACAGGGAAGATATTGTCATTGAGATCGACAACCAGGACCGGGGAGGTTTCGGCAATGGCTGAGACGCCTTCCTTGCCGGCGGATTGCCAGCTGCTGGCCCTGGATGTCGGCGCCAAGCGGATCGGGGTCGCCCGGGCCAGCGCCGGCGCGCGTTTGGTCGAACCGCTGCAGATTATTGCGGCCGACGGGTCGGAATTCGACCGTTTGGTCGAGCTTTTCGCCGCCTACGAGCCGGCGGCGCTGATCGTCGGCTTGCCGTTTGACGCGGCCGGGGAAGAGGGACGGCAGGCCGCTGCGGTCAAGCAATGGGTTAAAATTATGGTTGAGACGACCGGGTTCGACGGCGCCGTCATCTACCAGGACGAAACGCTTTCCAGCCGGGCGGCCAAGGACCTGGCCGTCAGCGGGCCGGTAGACGATCTGGCGGCGGCGGTCATTTTGGAAGATTATTTGGACCTGTGGGAATAAAAAAATAAAAGGGGATTAGCAGGTATTATGTCAAGACGGCTCATGCTCCAGTTGATCATCGGGGTGATGTGGCTCTTCTTGGTCGCCGTCGCCACCGTCTCCCTGCTGGCCGTCCGTTGGTACAATTCCAACCTGCAGCCGGTCGACCGCCAGCAGACCTCCAAGCAGCGCTTCGAAGTCGCCCGCGGCGCCAACTTGGATGAAATCGCCGCTAACCTGGAGAGCCAGGGTCTGATCAGGGACGCGACGGCCTTCAAGTGGCACGCGCTTTTCAACGGGCTGGACGCCAACCTCCAAGCCGGCGCCTTCGAGCTCAGTCCTTCCGATTACGCTTCCGAGATCGCCGAGATCCTCAACAGCGCCACCTTGGCCAACCTGTACGTAACCATCTACCCCAACCAGCGCTTGGATCAGATTGAGGATTCCTTGGTCGAGCAGGGCTTCAAGCGTTTGGACGTCCAAGTCGCCATGCAGGCCTCCAAGTACGCCAACCACCCGGTATCGGATTACAAGCCGCCTGACGCCAGCCTGGAAGGCTACCTGGCGCCGGAAACGTTCGCCGTCAATCAGTTTAACGCCGATTCGGCCGAGAGCGTCATCAGGCGGTCGCTGGACGTCTTCGCCGACAACCTGACCGAAGAGATCAAAATCGGCATTTTGGAGAATGAAGCAGTTTTCCAAGACATCCACGAGGGCGTTATCTTGGCGTCGATCGTCGAGGCGGAGGTCAGCCTTGATGACCCTGGCGACCGGCCCAAGGTAGCCCAGGTGTTTATCAAGCGCCTGAAGACAGGCACCAAATTGGAATCGGACGTGACTTTCATCTACGCCGCGGCCGTTGAGGGCGGCGAACCTGGCGTCGACTATCCCAGTCCCTACAACACGCGCCTGCACGGCGGTCTGCCGCCGGGTCCGATCGGCAACGTCTCGGTCTCCTCGCTGCGGGCGGTCGCTTTCCCGGCCGATACCGATTACCTGTTCTTTGTCACGGGCGACGACGGCATCACCCACTTTAACGAGACCTTGGAGGGGCATGTGGCGGACGTGCGGCGCTACTGCTTGGAGGGCTGCGGCGCGCACTAAGGTCGATCCGACCCGTTTATGTTAAAATGGCACTGATTATCGGCCGGCGCCGCTTCAGTTTCTCTCCCTGCCGGCTTGGAATAAGAGCATGTTATTGAAAAAGCTTTCAAGGTTCGCCCCGCCGACGGAAGGTTCGGGCCGCCGCAAGTGGTGGCAGCACGCCGAGCTGACCCTGTTGCTCAACGCCGCCGCCGTCTGTTTGGTGGTCGGCGGGCTCGCTTGGTCGCAGGTGGGCGTTTTCAGGGATTCGCCGGCCGTTTCCGAGTCCGGGGAAACGCCTCTGCGGCCGCTGGACGCGCTGCAGTCTTCGGACATCGCCCGCAGCCTGGCCGAACTGGGCCGGTTCCGCGAACGCAGCTGGGTCGACATCCAGGCCTATAACAGCCGGACGTCGCTGACGGCCGACGGCGGCGGCCTGCCGATCATCGCCAAGCCGGCGGTGGTCAACTCGACCATCCGCACCCGCAGCGACATCGCCCAGTACATCGTCTCCCCGGGCGACACGGTCCTCAGCTTGGCCAACTACTTCAATATCAACGGCAACAGCATCCGCTGGAGCAACGACATCCGCGGCAACCTGCTCCGTCCGGGCGACACCGTTATCATCCCGCCGCCCGGGCTGAACGGCATCGTCCACCGGGTCGAGGCCGGCGACGATTTCGGCGCCTTGCTCGATAAATACAACTTTTCGTCTCGCTCCTTGCTGAGCTTCAACGATCTGGATTCGGTCGACGACCTGCCCGAGGACGAGTTCATCTTCCTGCCCGGGGCGACCCCGGCTTCGATCCAGGTTATTCCGGGCTATCTGGCCCAGGGGATCGGTTCCGAGGATTCGGTCGTCACGCCTTCGCAAATCGCCGACTGTTTCGGCTGCGTGCCGGTCCGCGCCGGCGACACCATCGGTAAGCTGGGCAACACGGGCTGGTCGACAGGTCCGCACCTACACCTCGGTATCATCACCTACGACGGCCGGCTGCACGACCCCTGGGCCTTCATCACCCAGAACCGGCTGGTCTGGCCGGTCGACCAGGACCGCCGGCGGGTCACCCAGGTTTATCACAGCGGCCATCACGGCCTGGATATCGGCGACGACGAAGGGGTGGGTATCTTAGCCGTCGCCGACGGCGAAATCATCCACCGCGGCTGCATGTGGGTCGCCAGCAACATCTTCTCGACTTTCGGCATCGTTGTCGACCACGGCAACTATTACTCGCTCTACGTCCACCTGCAGGCGCCCAACAACGAGGATTACGAGCCCTGTTCCATCAACCGCTGGCGCCAGTACGGCGTACCCTCGATCGATTACACGTCCGACATTTGAGGCGGCCCGCCGCCTTTTTCGGGTAAACTAAAGGTGGATTATGTTTGTCGATTTGCTGAAAATCAGAGTTAAGGCCGGTAAGGGGGGCGACGGCTTGGTCAGCTTCCGTCGGGAGAAATTCGTCGAGCGCGGCGGGCCCAACGGCGGGAATGGCGGGAGCGGGGGCAGCATCATATTTGTCGCCGACAAAAACAAATACGACCTGGCCGACCTGAAATTCTTGAAACTCATCCGGGCCGACGACGGCCAGCCGGGCGGCAGCGCCAACAAGCAGGGAAGGAGCGGTTCGGACGTTCTTATCAAGGTGCCTCTCGGTACGCTGATACGGGTCGGGAGCAGCGAGGTCTTGGCTGACCTGACCGAGCACGGGGAGCGTTGCGTGGCGGCGGCGGGCGGGGCGGGAGGCTTCGGCAACGCCCACTTCAAATCGTCGACCAACCGGACGCCGCTGGTGGCCGAGAAGGGCTTGGCCGGCGAAGAAAAGGTGCTGGAGTGCGAGCTGAAACTGCTGGCCGAAGCCGGTCTGGTCGGCCTGCCCAACGCCGGCAAGAGCACTTTTCTCGGAGCCGTCAGCTCGGCTCGGCCCAAGGTCGGCGCCTATCCCTTCACGACCCTTCAGCCGCACCTCGGCGTCAGCCGTAACAGCTGCCTGATCGCCGACATCCCCGGCCTGATCGCCGGCGCGGCTAAAGGCAAGGGCCTGGGACACCAGTTCTTACGCCACGTTGAGCGCAACTTGGTCATCTTGCACCTGATCGACGTCGGACATGAGGACCCGGCCGCCGCTTTCCGCCAAATCGCGACTGAACTGAAAGCTTACGACGAAGCGCTCTGCTCGCGGCCGATGCTGGTCGCTCTGACCAAGATTGACACCGTCGAGCCGGCCGTTCTCAAAGCCCGGCTTAAGCGGTTGGAGAAAGCGGTGGCGGATGGGGTTAAGGTGTACGCCATTTCCGCGCTGGCCAATCTGAACCTTGACGGCTTGCTGGCCGACCTCAAACAAGAGATCGCCCGGGCGAAGGCCAGGGCGGCCGAGGCGGCTGAAGACCGACTGGGCGAGGGGGTGCCGGTCTTCGGCCTCAAGGATGACGGCCGGGATTTCAGAATCGAGAGGCTTGCCGGCCGTTTCATCGTCCACGGCCGGAAAATCGAGACCTTCGCGCTGAAGACCGACTTCGACAATTTCCACGCCCGCAGGCGGCTGCTGGACATTATGGGTAAAATGGGAATAACCAAACAGCTGCAGGGTTTGGGCTGCGAGACCGAGCCGATCGTTTTCGGCCGGGAAGAGGTCGGCCGGCTCAGCCTGTACGAGGAAGCTGGCGGGGAATAGGGTAATGAGTTTTTATTTTTACGATTTGGAAACCACGGGTCTGGATCCTTTCAAGGACCGGATCATGCAGTTCGGCGGATTGCAGCTCGACGACGACCTCCGGCCCGCCGGCGAGCTGGAGGAATTCTACGTCAAGCTGAGCGAGGACATCCTGCCCAACCCCGAGGCGGTCGTCCTGCACGGCATCCTGCCGCAGACGGCCAACCTGGAAGGCTTGAGCGAATACCAGTTCCTCAACTGGCTGGAGAGCGAAGTCTATCCCGGCCAACCCGTCTTCGGGGGTTATAACACGGCCAATTTCGACAACCAGTTCATGCGCTGGCTGCACTGGCGGAATTTCGCCCCTGAAGCGCCGATGCTGAAGCCCTCGGCCAGCTTCGACGTTTACAAGCTGCTGCGGCTGACGGCCGATCTCCGCCCCGAAGGTTTGGCTTGGCCTAAAGCGGAAGGGTCGGGCCGGCGGAGTCTGACCTTG
The DNA here is from genome assembly GCA_009839685.1 of Candidatus Saccharimonadota bacterium. Taxonomy (GTDB): domain Bacteria; phylum Patescibacteriota; class Saccharimonadia; order Saccharimonadales; family VXPC01; genus VXPC01. The sequence continues at coordinate 14,113 of VXPC01000034.1, forward strand.
GGCGCTTTGGCCGAAGCCAACCAGATCAAGCGCGACCGGCTGCATTCGGCGGGGGGCGACGTCGAGGTGACGGCCGCCTTGGCCAGGCTTATCAAAGGCGCCCAGCCGAAGCTTTTCGACCATTTCCTCAACCTGCTGCAACCGGAGTTCGTCTCCGACATAGTCGGCTCCGACAACCAGCCCTTTATTTATAACCACTACAACAATCTGGCCTCGGGGGCCTCCACGACGCTGGCGGCCGTCTTGGCCGAGCATCCCACCAGAGTGGGGTGCTTTATCGTTTACGACCTCCGCCAAGACGTAGCGCCTTGGCGGAAGCTGAGCGCGTACGATCTCAGCCTGAGATTGAAACGCATCGGACCCAAGCACCAGCTGTCCACCCCGTTCTCAATCTTGGATATCAACTACTCTCCCGTCGTCGCCCCGGTGAAGGTTTTGGACGTCGGCGCGGCCGGCCGGCTGGGGCTGGACAAGGGCGCGATCAGCCGCAATTGGCGCGACCTGCAGGAAGGTGATTTAGCCAAGACAGCATCCGAGGCTTACCTGCGGCTGGCCAACGAAGCCCAAGCGAAGGATCCGGAGACGGGATTCGAAGCCGCCTTGGCCCGGGCCAAGCTGACGGAGGAAGATGAGAGTAAGCGCCTCAAGTTACGGGCGGCCAAGCCGGACGAGATCGCCGATCTGGACCTCAAGTTTGCCGATCCCAGGCTAAAGCAGTTGCAGTTGCTTTACCAGGCCCGCAATTTCCCCAAGACCTTGAAGATCGACCAGCTGTTCGACTGGGAACAGTACCGCGAGCGGGTTTTTACGGGCGGCAAGCCCTCGGGCCTGGACGTCTTCCGCCGCCAGCTGCGCCGCCACCTGATGCAGCGCCGCGAAGATCCCGAGATCATCAACCTGCTGGAAGAGCTGCAGACCTATGTCGAGAACATCCTGCCGGAAAAAGTCGCCGGCTGAGCCTGGTTATCCACAGCTTCCGGAATAGGCGGTTGACAATTAGCTCAGGGGGGGGGGAATTCTGAGCCTAGGTAATTTTAACAG
>VXPC01000062.1 GCA_009839685.1 Candidatus Saccharimonadota bacterium
TTTTTTTTTTTTTTTTTTTCCTCTGGGGGGGGGGGGTGGTGGTGTTTTTTGTCGCGGCGGCCAACCCCGAGACCGGCTGGAATACTCCGACCGACTTTTCAACCCTTATTCGCGCGGCACGATTGTTCATCCCACCGGTAGGCCTTGTAGATGGCATATGCCGTCGGACCAAGGAGCAGCGCGGCGAAAACGATTATGGCGATGACTATCGCTACACCGCCCAAGAACACCTTCATGAACTCGTTGTCGATTGCCTCGGCCACCCCATCGGCCGCCGGCTTGCCGATCGTGGCCATGAAGGCGACGGCGAAAGGCCAGCTGATGACGGCGCAGATGCAGTAGACGACAAGGTTTCCAATCGTAATCGGATTGCCCGGCCGGGCAGGCGCCTGCTCCGCGTCGATGACGTCCGTTTCTCCCATGTTTCCTTCTCCTTCAGTTGGAAGCTGGTTGTTTGTCGGCCGGTTCGTTATCCACGAACCGGTTGTTTCAGCTGGCATAAGCCAGAGTGAAACTCCGTTAATCTTAAAGTTGCAAACTTATCAGAGCTTTTAAAGAACCGGGGCTGAGGCGTCAAGCCAAAAACCCTTATGTTTCATATAATATCATAAAAAGTTTAAAATTGCAAATACACCTCGGTACATTGCAGCCCGAAGCGCGGCATTTTGTGCCCTGTCACCAAAATTATTATTGTTTAATAATTGAGTTTATTAAATATAAGTGTTATAATAAAAGCATGGAAGTTCTTGCTCTCAAACCCTCGGAATTATGTAATCGGGAAAGGGGCTCCTTTGAGGAAACGCTGTTTGCAGACGGTGTTTACCTATATGACCAAGAGAAGGAAATAGCCGAGGCAGAGCACGGGGTGAACAATTATGAAAAATGGTTGGTTGGGACCGAGAGAACGCCAGTCGTGGTCAACGAGCAGCTGCGGCGGGAAAAGAGACAATGCCGCTCGGGTTTGATATGGAAAGAATACTTCAGCGGCGCGGTCCCCGCCGACTGGCATGACTGGCGCGCCCCGCTTCATGCCTTTGAGGAGGCCGGTGAGCTGGGCGTGCAGTTGTCGCCGACCTTGGTTTACGCCGGCGTGCTCCACGAACATCACCCGGTAGTCATTGAGACCGGTAAGAACCAGCTGCTGAACGAGGAGCAGCTGGCCATTTGTTTCGTCAAAGACCTGCCGTTATGGGACTTGAACGAGATACTCGACGCCCAGAGGAAAATGGGGGTCGGCGAAGACCAAATCGCCAGAGCCAAATCCCTGGCCGAAGAAAAGAAACGGCAAATGAGAGATAAGAAAAATGTCATGGCATCAGATCCGCAATTAGACCAATAGCCATATTTTAAGGAAAGGAATCAAAAATATGAATAACCCTGAGATACCGCAATCAAGGTCCGCCATACCCGCTATCACCGCGGAAACGCTGGCATTCCTGAAAAGCCGATACTCGCAAGAGAAAGGTACGCGGCCGGCAGAATGGGGCGCCAAACTGGCGGAAACGCAGGCCCGTATCATAGAAACAAACCCGCATATGGTGGAATTTATCGAGCTGCAGGCGGGCGAATACCCTGAAGCTTTGCATCTGCCGATCTTTGAGACCGTCGTATCGGTGCTGACGCTGATCGAATATCAAACCGAGGCCGATGCCATGAACGAAGCATTCCTCGACGACAAGCCGGAAACATAAAAAACCCGGCCCTCTGCGCAGCTCCGGCTAGAAACCCTAAGGAAAAGCCGGTCGGTTACAGGCCCTCTACGGTAGCGAACAGGTCATTAAAGTTTTCATGGCGGCGGATCAGCTTGTGGCTGCCGTCCGTCCTGACCAGCACCTCGCCGCATCTCAGCCGGCCGTTATAGTTGGTTGAGTTGGCCCGGCCGTGCGCGCCGACATCATGGACGACCAGCAGATCTCCCCGCTTGATATCTGCCGGTAAGCTCCTGTCTTTGAACATCCGGTCGGAGTTGACGCACATCGAGCCGACCACCGTCACTTCTTTAGTCTCCTTTGTTTTCTTGCCTAAAGCGCTGACGTGGTGGTAGACGTCGGGGCCGGCTGAGGACAGCCGGCACAGATTGTTTATGGAGGTGTCAACCGTCAGGAAGCGTCGGTAAGACTCCACGACCCCGTGAGTGACGGCGGTTAATAAATAACCGTTCGGCCCGGTCACGAACCGGCCGCATTCCGTATAAACCGGGATATTCAAAGGACTCAGCGACGTTTTTGCGGCTTGGCCGATAGCGGCTATATCAGTCGGTTCCTCTTCAGGCCGGTACGGAATGCCGACACCCCCGCCCAGATTGATGAAAGACAAGCCCAGACTCAGCTCGGCCGCGGCCCGCTCCGCCAGGCGCCTCAGCAGTTCGGCTATGCGACCGAACGCCGCCGGATCCCGCTCATTGGAAGCGACCATCGCGTGCAGGCCTATTTCGGACACGCCGCCCGACCTCATCTTTTCCAAAGCTTTCAAGACATGATCTTCGGTATCGCCGAACTTGGAGTCGCCGGGCCGGCCGATGATGTCGTTGCCACCCTCTCCGCCCGGGTTGTAGCGGATAGCCATCCGTGATGGATAGCCGCCGACAGCCTTGGCGACTTGCTCCAGATAAGGCAGCTTGTCCAAATTGATAACGGCACCCAGCTCTTGAGCATAGCGGTAATCTTCATCGGGCGTGTTGTTGGAGGTGTAGAAAACCCGCCGGCCGTTCCAGCCGCCCTGTTTTACCAGCGCCAGTTCAGCCGCCGAGCTGCAATCGAAACCCATGCCTTCTTCGGCCAACAGCTTCAGGATGGCCGGGGTGGGCGTCGCCTTGACGGCGAAATAGTTGACATACCCCTTCGACCAAGCGAAAGCTTCCTTGAGGACCTTCGCGCTGCGGCGGATGCCGGCTTCGTCATAAATGTAGAGGGGCGTGCCGTAAGTCTCCGCTAGCTCGCGGAGAAGAGGTTCTTCAAAAGGCAGGTTTTTGCTCGCGATCAACTTAATATTTCCGGTTAGAAATCAATGCCCGCCCATTCTATCACGGCCGGACCGGCTCGGCCGGCGGCCGCCAGCCCCATTCCTTAAGGAAGGGCTTGGGGTCGACCCAGCGGTAGTGCTGCAGAACGGCGAAATGGAGGTAGGAACCGAAGGTGACCCCGGTGCTGCCGACCACGCCCAAGGCTTGGCCGGTCTTGATCAGATCCCCTTCCGCGACCAAGATATTTTCCAGATGGGCGTAAACCGTTCTCAGGCCGAAGCGGTGTTCGACCGTGACCATCTGCCCCCACTGCCCCTGCCAGCCGACCTGGATAACCTTGCCGTAGCCGACGGCCTTGACCGGATCGCCGATCGCGGCCTTGAGATCTACCCCGTTGCGCTTGGTCCTGATGCCGGTCAGGGGGTGGGTCTGCCAGCCGTAGTCATTGAGTAATTCGGCGTCTTTTGGCAACGGCGGCTTGAAGTCTTGGGCGTCGATAAAGAACTGGGCCAGGCCGTAGCAGAAAGCGGCTTGGTAGAGCTTGAGGCCGTTGTCTTCGGCGAAATTGTGGATGTGCAGCCCGGCGGTAGTGATAATCGAGGCCATCCGCTGGTTGACCTGCTCCAGCGGCCAACAGGCGCCGATGATGTTCTGGCAGTATTCCAAGTAACTGGTGATAACCCCGCCGCTGCTGGCAAGCAGACCGGGGATAATGAGGCAGCCGCGGGCGCTGACCGCCTCCAGGGCTTCCCGGCTAAGCGGCGAGTTGGCCAGCTCCAGAACGTAACGCGCCCTCAGACCGGCCTGGTTGGAAGCGTCAACCACGTCGCCCAGAGCGGCCAGCACCAAGACGTCGACGTCCAGTTCCAGCAGCTCTTGCTGACTGATGGTTTCCAGGTCTTCCCGGCCGAAATCCCCAAGCGGCCGCCCCTGCTCCAAGTGGGTCGCGATCTCCGCCCAAGGCAGGGCGCCGACCCGGCTGCGGAGAGCCGCCGAGACGTCGGCGACGGCGACCAGCTGCCAGTCGGGATGTTCTTTGGTAATAATGTCGGCGAAATGGCCGCCGACGTTGCCGCAGCCCTGCAAGGCTATTCTTAAGGGCCGTTTCGTCTCATCGCGCAGCCTTAAAATTTGGTCCAAAACGATGACGCCGCCCCGTCCGGTCGCTTCCAGTCGCCCCAAACTGCCGCCCATAGACAAGGATTTGCCCGTGAAGGCCGTGCCCGAGACGTCGCCGGTCAGCCGGCTGTACTCCTCGGCCATCCAATCCATGATTTGAGGCGAGGTGTTGACATCCGGCGCCGGCACGTCGCTCAACGGGCCGATATGGTCCTTGAGGTGGCGGACGTAGGCCTTGGAAACCTCTTCCAGATCCCCCGGCCCCAGCTCGGCCGGATCCAACTTGACGCCGCCCTTGCCGCCGCCGAAAGGCACGCCGACGCAGGCAATTTTCAAACTCATCAAGGTCGCTAAAGCCCTGGTCTCGTCCAAGTCGACCGTCGGGTGGTAGCGGATGCCGCCCTTGAAAGGGCCGAAATGGTCGTTGTGGCCAATACGGTAGGCTTGAAATTCCTTACCGGAATTCAGTTTGACCGTGAAATCGCGGACTTTCTCGGGCAGAAGGAACTTTTCCAGCTCGGCCGGAGGCAAACGGATCGTTTCGGCCGCTTCGCGCAAGAGCTCGAAGGTCGTCTGCAGCACCGGCTCAAGCCCCCGCCCGGTAGAGTTCTTCCAAGGTCGTCTCCCCCGCGATCACCCGGCCGATGCCTTCTTGCAGAATCGTCTGCAACTTGCCATTTTTCAGCAGATATTCTTCCAGCTCGGAAGGGTTGGCCTCTTTGCCCTCGTTCATCAAGTAAGATTTGACCTCGTCGTCTAAGACCAGCAATTCCCTGATAGCGATCCGGCCGCTGAAACCGAAAGGGTTGTCGTCTGAAGAGCCGGGGCGGTAGAGTTTGAAATCCCCGCCCAAAGCGGGCCGTCTCTCCTCGTCCATCGTGCCTAAGGCCTGCTTGATCTGGGCCAGCTCGACCTCATCCGGCTTATAAGCCTCCTTGGTTTTATCGTCCAAGCGGCGGACCAGGCGCTGGGCTTGGATCAGGCGGATGGCACTGAGAAAGAGGGGGTTGCGGTTGACTATCTGCATGATGGAGAACAACGCCAGCGAAGCCGAAGTCGCGTGATAAGTGCTCATAACCAGATGTCCGGTCAAGGCGGCCTGCAGGGCTGTCTGGATGGTGTCCTCGTCGCGGATCTCGCCTAACATGACGATGTCGGGGTCGAGCCGCAAAACGGCCCGCAAGCCTTTGGCGAAAGAGGCGCCCTTCTGGCTGTCGATCGGGATCTGGGTCACCCCGTCAAGCTGGTATTCGACCGGATCCTCCAAGGTGATTATCTTGTTCTGGGGGCTGCGCAGCTCGCGGACCAAACTGTAGAGCGTCGTCGTCTTGCCTGAACCGGTCGGTCCGACGACCAGCACCAAGCCGCGCGGATACTTGATGATACCGTCGATGATTTCGATCTGCCGTTCGCTTAGGCCCAACCGGGCCAGTTTCAGCTGTTCCTCGTCGAAGCTGAAAAACCGCATGACGATGTCCATGCCGTTAATGGAGGGCACCGTCTCGACCCGCAGGTTCATGACCACTTCCCGCCCGTCGTCCATGACGTGCGTCTGGCTGATGTGGCCCGACTGGGCGTCGCGGGCGGCCGTTGAGACGTTGGCGGCCGAAGCGACGGCGCCGACCAGGATACGGTAACGCTCCTTGGTCAACTCGACGATCGGGTAAAGCGTGCCGTGAACCCGCATCCGGACGACGACCCGCTCGGGGTCGTTCTCGCAGTGGATATCGCTGGCCTGCAACCTGAAAGCCTGGTCTACCAAGTAGGCCAGCACGTCGTCGGCCTTGACTCTGGCCAGCTCCCGGCTCAGCTCCTCCGCGGCCGCCGTATCAAACGTCTGACTCAGCTCGATATCGCGGTAAACGGTTTGCTCGGGAGGATCGTAGAGGTCGATGTACTCTTCCAGGGCGGCGTTGGAAATCAGCACGTAAGTCACCTGGCGCTGGTTGTGGATGTGGCGCAGTTCGTCCAGGATATCGGGGGGCGTGGTGGTCGTGATCCCGACCGTCAGCGCTTCCTCAGACAAGACGATGGGCGTGAGGCGATCCTCGCGCATCACCGCCGGCGGTATAAGGTCCTGATAAAGCGGCTTGCGGACCAGGGTCCTGGTGTCGAGGTAGCGCAAACCGAGCATCGTCGCCCTGCGGGCCGTGTTCTTCTCTTCGATGTCGCGTCCGCTGTCCGCCAACTTCTCTGCCCTCCCCTCGCCTCAATAACCGGCCGGTAATTTGTAAACGTCCCCATTATAACAGTTTGGCGCCCAAAAAGCTTAAGCGGGAAATAAAGCTGTATAATTGAGCCAAAAGAGACGATGTCGCTCAAAAGTCTTTTCAAATCGACCACTTTCCGCCAGCACGCCAAGACCGTCATCGTCGGCCTGTCCGTGCTGATCGCCACTTTCAGCGCGACCCTGCTGACCGGCTGGATCACTTCCCGCAAAACGCCGCCCGAGACCATCGACCGGCCGCGCATCAGCTTCGAGATCAGGGACGACCTGCTGACCGTTAAGGCCGACAAGACAATCGTTGCTTGGCAGTACGTCGGGCCCCAGCGGCAGTCGACTTGCGACCAGAGCATCTTCGCCAATTTCTTGGGCTTCGGCCAGACTTTCAAAGAGGGCGACCGGGTCAGGCTTGATTTCCGGCGCGACAACAACCGCTACTACTGCTTCAAAGCGGTGGCCGGCGACGACACGGTCGGCTTCGGCTTCTACTACGTCACGGATCTGCCCCCGCCGGCCATCTTGTTCCAGCAAACGGCCGACAGCTTGATGGCCAGCCTCAGCGGCCACGCCGATCGGAACGACTATACCGACAACTGGCAGCACGTCCTGCTGGCCAACGAGCGCGGCGCCTGTTCTGAGGCGGCTTTCACCGACCCTTCGGCGATAGTAGCTGAAAAAAGCGTCGCGCTTGCCCCCAGCGAAGAAGACCGTCACTATTGCTTCCGCCTGCAAGCGAAAAGCGGCGAGTTCGTCTACCGCCTGGCTCTGGTGCCGGCCGGTGAAAACGCCCCGCTGACCATCAGCACGCTGCTGTCCGGCAGCCAGCTGTACCTGCTGGCCGACCAGGAGATAAAAAACTGGGCGACTTCTCCGGCTCCGGGCGCCGGTTGCGGTCCCGGGGATTTCGCCGACGCGGATCTCTACCGGCTGAGCTCGGAACAGGTGGCGATTATCAACCTGGACTCGGCCGCGGCCCAGCAGGCCAGCTACTGCATCCGGGCCCAGAACCTGGCCGGCATCTACAGCTACCAAAAGTTCGACCCCCCTCTCGGCCGGGCAAACATGACGATTAACGCCAGCCTGCAATCCGGGCGGCTGAACTTGTCGGCCAGCACCGAAACGCCGGCTGGCAACTGGCAGATCAGGCGGGCGGCTTCCCTGAACGGCTGCCAGCCCGCCAACTTCACCGGGCTGGAAGTCATCAGCAACGGCCGCGACTACACCGTCGGTTACCCGACATCCAGGCAGCGGATCTACTGCTTCCGCGCCCTGCCGGCCGTCGGCGCCCTCTACGGCTCCTACCGGGTGCCGCCCGGTGACAATCTGGTCGGCACTTACCGTTTCGGCGATCTCATCAACGCCCACTCCATCCATCCCGAACTGAACAATTGGCAGCATGTCCGGCGCGAACTGGCGGCGGAGTCGGCCAACAACCATTGTTCGGTAGCCGATTTCACCCTCAACGCCGACGTCAGATCGCAAAGGAGCCTCGATTTCAGCCAGGTTGAGCAATACTGCTTCCGGGCGGCGGATTCGGCCGGCGTCTTCCATTACGGCCGCTGGTTCACGGCCGACCTGAGACTGGAAACGGCCCGGACGGACGAAGCGGTCGCCCTGCTGGCTTCCGAACTCGGGCTGAGCGAGCTGGGCAGGGTTATTTTTTACCAAGGCCAGCCGCGCTTCCACGACAAGCTGTCCGAGCTGAGAAAGATTTGCGAGGCGGCCGTCAGGGCGGGCTGCTACCTGCCTGAAGACAACCGCTTCCATGTCCTGGACGACACTTTCGAGGAAGACGATTTGCTGGAACTGCGGCGCAGCCTGGCCAAAGCGGCCCGGCTGAGTTATTTGTCACCCGAGCAGCGGGCCGTGCAAACCTTTGAAATCTCGCTGATTTACCGCGCCAACCGGGGTTATTTCGACCGGCTGCTGCCGGCTGATTTTTACAACGACCATTTTTACGAGGACGAGCTGGCCGCCGGCCTGCACGATATCCTTGTCTCCCTGCCACCCGATCAGGTGACCGACAGCGCCTGGCGGGCTTCCTGGGCGAAATGGCGGGAGGCCCTGTTTGAGTAAGGAGCCGGGGGCCGGCCTGACCTTGGTTCTGGACAACCTGCGGAGCTGCCATAACGTCGGCTCCATTATCAGGACGGCCAACGGCTTCGGCTGCCGCCGCTTCGCCTTCATCGGCACCACGCCCTACCCCAGGTTGGCAGCTGACGGCCGGCTGCCCCACCAGATCAAGCGCCAAACGGACCAGATCGCCAAGACGGCGCTGGGCGCGGAAGCGGAAATCGAAGGCCGCCGCTTCGACAACGCCGAAGCTTTTTTGGCCGCCGGGAGCGGCCGGCTGATCTGCTTGGAACAAACCCCCGGATCGCAGCCGCTCTCCGCTTGGCGACCGAAAGCCGGCGACCGCTTGATCGTCGGCAGCGAGCTGGACGGCGTCTCGGCCGGGCTGATTGCCGAAGCCGACTGTTTCTTCATACCGATGCAGGGCAGCAAAGAGTCTTTCAATGTCGCCGCCGCGACGGCCATCGCCCTGTACCACTTCAGCCTGCGCTGATCGGAACCAAAGCGCTTATAGTTATAAAATAACTTTGCAATCTGCAAACCTATAGTTTATATTTACAGATAGATTTGACGAGATTCCTCATAAAACAGCAAGACTAAAGGAGGTTGTTTTATGAGCATGATCTTTAAAGGTACTTTAACAATCTACTTTTTAATTGCCATTCTGGCTTTGGCCGCCGCCGGCTCGGTCCTATTCCGGCCGCTGGTCGCCGAAGCCCACGTCAACTACGAGCCGGCGCCGGTCGAGACCGTCGAAGCAGCGCCGGCCCAAGGCGCGACCGAACAGGATATCCTGTTCGGCTCCTACCTCTACCGGGCCAGCGAAGGAGACAACTTAACCTACTTCGCCCGGCGCAGCGTCCAGCTCTACCTCGCAACCTCCACGGCGGAACTCGATGTCGCCCAGATAATCGCCGCCGAAACTTTGATCGTCCGCGATCTGGGAGGGTTTGAGGTCGACGTCGGCGACGAAGTCGAAATCGACGTCAATCTGGTCGCCCAACGGGTTTACGAGGCTTACCTGCTCGACGAAGCTACCTTGGCGCACTGGGGCATGTATGCCCCGATCCGCCAGTCGCTAGGCCACATCGAGCCGCTGGAGGTCCCCCAATCTCTGGCTCTTGAGCAGGAAATGGAGACCGAGCCGGAAGCGACCGTTTCTGAAACGGTCGCAGACGACGACGCGGCCGCGAGCGAGAGCCCGGTCGAAACGCCAGCTGAGGCGGAGGTCGAGGTTACGGAAGAAACTTCCGTAGTTGAAGCTGAAGCGGAAATCGTGGCCGACAACGCCACGGCGACCAGGGATTCTTCTTTCTACTTCACCCTGCTCGGCGGTTTGATCCTGATGGGGATTATCGTCTGGGTTTTGGTCCTGTCCTTTTTGCGCAACACCAAAGACGAGCTGGAAGACGCCGTCTCGGGTGAGGATACGGCCAAACTGAAAGACAAAATCTCCGACGCCAAACTGACGCAAAAAGTCAAAGACCTGCCGAAAAAAGCCGCCAAGAAAGGCGGCCGGCCGGCCAAAAAGAAGCCGGCGCGGCGCAAAAGCAAGAAATAAGCCGAAGTCCGATTACGGCCGGGTAGCAGTACCGCCCGGCCGGACCGAAGCCCAGTTTCTAAGCTCGCTCCGGAACGGACCCCCAAATCCGGCACCGGAACAACGGGCTGCCGCCGGCGCAAGCCGGCGCGGCTCAAGACTTTAAAGGCAATTAAAGTAGTCCTCTGGCGGCGGGCCCCAAACCGCAAACGCCGGAAGCAAAAAAGCCCGGCTCCAACCACGGAGACCGGGCTTTTTGCGTGCCCCGAAAGGGGGTCGCGATACCAAAACGCGGCTCAGCGGCGGCGCATGTGGTGGTAGTGGTCGTGCAGCCAGTGCCTGGCGCGCGGCCGTTTCTTGCCGAGCGATTTATAGTTCTCGGCCAGCGACAGCAGCATCACGGCCGCGGTGACGAAGAAGAAGACCTGCAGGCTCAGCTTCTCCTCCCCCGTTACGGCGAAAGCCAGGTAAACGATTGTCCAGGTCAGGATGATCATCGCGTAAATGACGATCTCCGTCAGCGTGACGTAAAGCACCCGGTTCCGGACGATTTCCTTGCCGCGGGTCATCGCCCCGTCCTGGTAAGCCATCATCGAGGCGACCGAGCTCGGCCGGACCAGAAAGTTGAAAACGTAAGCCACCACGGGCAGGGCGACGAAAGACCGCAGGGCGTGGCCGATGAAGTTGGCGGCCGTGGCCGTGTGAAAGAGCTTGCGCCCCTTGCCGTTGTCGATCAATTTGGCGAAATAGGCCGAGAACAGCGATACCAGGGCGACTTCCAGCGCCGTCAGGATGCCGAGATTGGCGTAAGCCGCCCCCGCAAAAACGAAGACGCCTAAGAAGAACGGCCAGATTCGCCCGATAGTGACGTAGTGCAGGCTCATGCCGGCAAAACTGAGCAGGTCCCGCCAGACCTTCCGCCAAGGGAATTTGCGCAGATCCATATTCTGGTCGCGCTTGATCGGCTCGGGAGACATCAGCAGCGGCACGACGCTGGCGGCGATGATGCCGGCCGAAGCTATCAGGGCGTACTGGACGCCGAACAGCTGCGAGATCCAGCCGCCGGCCAGCGCCCCGGCCGCCCCGGCTATCCAAGCCAGCCGGTAAATCAAACCGACGCTGGCGGCGACATACCCGTCCTCGGCCAAACGCGAGACCCCGATATGGTAAGGGATGAAGAAGGTCGTCAGCGCCAACCCTTCAAAGACGGCGATCAAGTAGATGGGGATGTCGGCGTGCGGCAGCATGATGACGGCCAGCGAGTGCAGGAACAGCAGGCCGTAGCTGGCGACCAGCATATGCTTGAGCCCGAAGCAGTTTATCAGCCTGGCCACCGGCAGGGCGATCAGCAGCCGGGTGCCGTTGTGGACGATGCCGTAAAGGGCGAGCGCCGGCAGGCTGAACCCGAGATTGTAAAGATAGACGAGGATGAAGACGCTGACCAGGCTGCCGGCCAGATCGTGCAGGGCGATGCTGATGTAGAACTGCTGGAATTCGGAAGGTTTGCGGACTTTCATCAACTCTTAATAGATTAAACGGGTTATACCCCCTAAATTATAACAGGCGGCTTCTCGCGCTAACCCGGCGCCGTCGTATGCAATATGCGTACGGCCGAGCGCCAACCGAGACGCGGCAACGCCTTGATCGGCCTGCCGGGCGCCGACGATTTCCAGCCCGGAAAGCAAAGTGTATAATGGTTCCAGAAGCTCGGCTAGGTATTATGAACGAGGTTGCGACAATCCCCGAAACCGTCAGAAAAAGCAAACGGGATGCCGTTTTGCTGGCGCTCATGGTCGGCGCTCCCGCGTGGCTCTACACCTATGACCAAGACAAAGTCAAGCTGTGGCTGGGCGTGGCACTCCAAGCCGCCGTCTTATTGATAGGTTACGTTTTTGTCCTTGTTATAATCATCGAGGCCAACGCCGACTCCAACAGTGGCGAAAACGCTTCTTTGACGGAGATCGTGAACTTCGTCAGATCCACGGACTCGGCGAAATACGCGCTACTGGGCGTGGCGTTCCTGCTGTCTCTCATCCATGGCATAGCCCTGCTCGACCGGGCCGCCAAGCCGGCAAAATGGTACGCCAGATACCCCCGCAACCCCATGAGCAAGATTGCCGCCATTCTGCTGGCGGTCTTCACCTATCACTTCACTTGGCTATACACATACGACCGGGACAAAGCCAAATTCTGGATCGGCTATCTCCTGTTCGCGCTCTATTTTACGGTTATCTTCTTTATCCCCGCCCTTCCCAATAGCGGCGAAACGGCCGATCCGGCCGTCGTCGTGCCAATTTTATTGAGCGTGGCGTTGATCGTTTTCATGCTTTTGGGGCTGTGGGTCTGGGGAATAGTCAACTCCGCTTCCAGAAGCGACGACTGGTATAGAGACTATCCCTACCGGCGTTCAGGCCGCCCATCTTCCGAGACGTCCGTCAGCTGATTGCCGTAAAAGAGGTAACGGGAGCCGTTGATTAGGATGAAAAAACGCGAATTCAATCGAACGGTCTATGAAGAGTCCTTGGTGGAGCGCTTGAATGAGGGCGCGGCCAGACAAGGTTTGGCGCCCGACCCGGACTTCTCGGAGGTACTCAAGCCCCCTACCCTGCACTTGCTGCTGGCTGACAGGCGCGCCGGGCTGGTTGCCAGGGTCAAGCGGCTTGAAGAAGGAGATCTTGAAAAAATAACCCTCAACCTGGAGCTTGTCACGGCCGCCGCAGCCGGCGGAGCCCCCGTGCTGCCGCCGGCCATGACCGAAGTCTTGGTCGCGGAAAACAAAGGTTTGACTTACGGGATTACGTTTTGGCCGTTAGCCGACAACAGGTTGGTCAGTCCGGCCGAGATGGCCGAGGTTCTGCGCGGCATCCACGACCTCCGGCCGTTGCGGGGAATGCCCGACTGCATGCAGATTCGTTTCGGCCGCGTCAAGAGGTGGGTTAAAGAGCTCCCCGGGCTGACCGGACCGCCGCCTAAGGACGTGATAACAAAGTGCCGGTCGCTGGTAGACGGAGCAATGGAAGCGCTGGAGCCGCAGATGGCCGCCGCGCCCAAGAGGTTTTTACACGGCGACGCCCATCCGGCGAACATCGTCATTCTCAAGGGCAGGCCGCTGGCTTGCGACTTGGACGAAATCTGCTCCGGTCCGGCGGAGGTCGATTTGTCGATGGCCTTCATACAATCCGAAAGGTATCCGGGGTCGGATGCTTCCGCCGGCGAGAACCTCGCGAGGGCTTACGGCCGTCCCTATAATGCGAAGCTGCTGCGCGCCATCATTCGCGCCAGATGCGTTTCGCGAGCCCTGTCTCTGGTGAGATTTTGGGGAGAGCCGGGAGTCGAGAATGATTTTTACCAGCGTCTGGATGCCATTGAAAACGGCGGCAAGTTCTCAAAGCTTTACGGCGGCGAGTCTTTGGCCATGTTCGCCGGCCCTTGACCCAGGCGCGCATTCTCCAAGTCGAGCTCCATCAAGAAGTCCTGGCTGTCGGCGTTGAAGCCGGTTTCAATGAACCCGTGCCTTGCGTATATGCCGTAGGCCCTTTCCGTGAGCCCGGTCGCAAGCTTGATTCGTCCGCAGCCGTTTGCTTTCGCCCAGCCGACCAACTCTCCCACCAGCCGGTAGCCTATGTCCCGGCCGCGATATTCCGGCAAGACGGCCAGCCGCTTCAGGATGCCGACGGCCGGCTCCGATTGATCCCGTTTGAGGCCGACGAATCCGATTACCGAACCCTCCGCGTTTTCGGCGATGAAAAACGAACCGCCTGGAGCCAGGTACTGCGCGGGTATGTCGCCCAGATCCTTCTGGGAGTCAAGGATGTCGCGGAAGCTGTTCTCGCCCGATTCTTCTTGCCGGCGCCTGACCGACAAGTGAATGCGCGCGATTTCCTCGCTGGAATGCCTGCCGGCATCAAACCGCCGTATATTCACCGGCGGCTCGGCTTCGTGCCGCCTGAGGCGGGCGTTGTTCTTAGGTCGTGGGCATATTTCTGTCATATGGGCGGAAGCTTTGGAAGCTGGAGAACTGCTTCGGTTCTCAATCCCGCATTATATCCCGTATTTGAGCGCAGCGCGAGACGGCCGTAGTGCCCAAAGAGCTTGGTTACGAAGACCTTAAGGTATTACGGGGGAACTGAGCAGCGAAAGCGCCTCTGTTGGTTGATACGGTTAATTCTATTAGAACTAGGCCGGTTGCATCGCTGTCAGATCAAAAACAATGGCCTCCAACAACCCCTCTAAGCCGTGTTGGATCTCTGGTCCGTTCCGCGTCGTTTTGCTACCCCTCCGCTTTGCGAAGGGGGTCTTTTTGGGAGAGTGCGCGCCGGATTGGTCAACGGCTATATTCCCCAAAATCCCCGTCAGGGCTGAAACGGGTCTTCAGAAGCCGGCCGATCAGGCAGTTCCATGTTCTGCAGGATGGAGAGGTTGAGGCCCAGCACGGCCAGGTCACCGGCGTATCTGTTGAGGCCGGCCAATCCGCCATGCCGATACCTTTCCATAGAACCTAGCAAACTCATCAACTGGAGGGCGTAAAGGCACAGCTGGTCATACTTGGCTCTGCCGAAGATGTGCTCCTGGAAAAGGCGGTTATGCTGGACTTGATTGATCTGCATATCCCGCCAGGTCATGGGTGATTCAAAAAACTTGGGTGCGTTTAAGATTGCGGGAGAAGCTCCGAGTAGTCGGCTGTCAGGACGGGATTCTTCAACTTGTTTGATTTTCTCTTCGTAAATCTTATCGAGATCAACCCCGGCGTTTTGTGCCAAACTGAAGGCCGTGAGCAATAAATTCCTGACAACCTCTTCCACCTCTTTGACCGAAGTCTTTTCATTTCCGTCGACGCGTTCGCAATGGGTCGCCAGAGAACCGGCTGTGCGCACCAGCGAATGGAGAAGGAAATTCTCGGCTTCAGCCTCGTTTTCATAACAGTCCGTCGAGCTCGGTTGTCTTTCCATGATATTGAAATTTTCGCACATTATGCCATAAATGTACAGCAAAGGAAACGGGGGGGTGATTCCAAGCTATTGAACCATTACGGGGG
>VXPC01000014.1:0-73223 GCA_009839685.1 Candidatus Saccharimonadota bacterium
AGACAATGCTTATGTATTTCCAAAAACCCCTACTTGTTTAATTTCGCAAAAAAGTTTCGCGGAAAATTCTAAAACTAAAATCATATGTGAAAGACCCAGATTTCAAACCGTAACTTTTAAAAAGCAGGATTTTGCCAATAATCGACGTTTTGGTCGGTTTGGGTCATGGATCCAAATTCACGGATAAACCCATATATAAATGTCGTAAAATATACATTGTGCGACACAATGTCGCTCTGTAACAGGGGCACTCCCCTCGCACCAATCTGACAAATTTAAGGGCGCGTTCCAATTTATTCTCTGACAATTCCCCGCCGCTGTCATGTTTTTATAACCGCCGAGCCCAAATCTTTAATTTGAGCTGTCTTGATTCGCCTTTTGCGCTTTTCGACTCAATTTTTCAACCCGATCCGCATCCTTTCGTTTTTTACAGATGAAAACAGCTTTTCCCATCTGTTGGCTATCTGTTGATCACCGGCCGGCTCACTCGTGCATCAGGTTTGTATTGTTCATTAACAGCCTGTTGCTTCTGAAGGTATCAACCATCATTAACAGATGATAAAGGAAGGCGCCTCCCGTAGGTATCAGGACATAAAACAGTCCGGCCAGAGCCTCCGAACCCAAGCCCGAGCCTATGATTATTATCAAACTGGCAGTCGCAACACCTGAAAATATCGTCATGGGCGCATGGCGCATGGGATCCCTGATCAGGCGTTTGGCCATGATTGACACGTCGTGAGCCCGTCTGTTTTCACTCAGCCGGTTGTCCCTGTAGGTGTTTAAGTTGTCGTTGACGCTGGCGTAGAGATTGAGGCATTTTTCCTTGAAGTCCGCTAGGCTTTTCTTGTCTAACAGCGGTGCGTAACACATTAGGCCGTCCTCCACGAACTCTATGTCGCAATCATGCATTTCCAGCATGGCAACAATGACCTCGGGAGTGATAAAACTCAAAGTGTCAATTTCGTACCCTTGGGGCGAATAAGCGTCGAAGTAGTCATCGAAATTGCCGTCCAACGATAATCTCTGGGCTTGGAGGTATATATGCCCGAACTGCTTACCCTTGGCGGCCTTGGAGTCAAAAACCAGATGCGGAACGGTTCTTTGCAGTTTGGCTTCGAAGACGGTGTAAAAGGCTTGCCTGGATTTGTAAAGCGGCATGTCCCCGTTTTTACGGTATATATTGCTGACCACGTCGTAGAGGTACCAGAAATTATGTTTATCCAGATGAAAATTCTTGCTTATCTGTCTGGTTTCCAGCCTAACCAGCTCGAATGAGTCGCTGAAAGGAGATTCCAGCTCGTCCCTGATTGTCGACTTGATAATCTTGCTTCTGTCGGGTCCGAGCGTGTAAATCGCCTGATACCGACGCTCTTTCAACATATTGTGAATACTGATTGAATAAGAAAATTTCCTCCACATCCAAGCAACAATCAGGGCAACGGCTAAAACAACCAGCATGGCCGTTGCCCCTGAGCCAATCATTCCCAACCGCTGCATGGTGATAAGAATTAACCAGATGCTCAGGACGTAGAAAGTAGCGGTAATCAGGAGGGCGGGCAGGCAGCTCCGCTCATAGATTTTAATTTGTTGGACGGATTTTTCTGGGGACATAATTCTTCTTGGTTGGAATATATCATGATAGCACGGGAGCATCTTCCCGGCTGGTTTTAATTTATGTATTCAATTTGGCCGCTACGAGCAGGCGTTCAAACAAAACCGCAATGGTCATCGGACCGACACCACCTTTTCTCGGCGTTATTGTTAGACTCTTTTTAAAGCCATAAACGTCAGGATCCACATCTCCCACCAATCCGCCGCCTGTCGAAGTCGTGCCGGCATCAACTACCACTGCCCCGTCTTTGATATCGTTAATGGTTAATAGACCGGGAGTGCCAGTGGCTGTGACGATTATGTCGGCGGTCGCAACGGTGGCCATTGATAGATTGTCTTCATCCATGCCCGTAACATCCAGCCCGGCACCATGCCATAGCTTCATCAAAGGTCCGCCAACTAATTTACCCTTGCCCAATATCGCTATCTTTTTATCCTTCAGATTAATGCCGTATCCCGCCAGCAACCAGTCGATAGCTGTTGCCGTGGCGCTGTCGTACGTGCTGTCAGGGTTCAGGCCGTCTATGTCTTTCGCTGGAGGAATCAGTCGGCAAATATCATTCGTTTCTGTCGGGTCGTCTAATGGCAGCTGAACTATAATCCCGGTCACCGTTGAATCTTTACCTAACTTTTTGATTAATGGCGTCGCTTGCGGCTGCTCGCACTTATGCAAAGACGTTTCCACTCCTATGTCTGCTGCATATTTCCTTTTCAGATCAATATAAGTGTCGCTTACGGGGTTGTTGCCGGTTGTCACTATCGCTAAAAGGGGTTTGAGCCCTTTTGTTCGTTCCAGTTTCTTAAGCTCCCGAATTTGCCGGGCTTTGATAAATTCAGCTAAAGATTTGCCATCCAACAGTCTCATAGCTAACTACCATTCGCCTTCTAAACTCTACTGGTTAATTGAACTATTTTTTTGAACAATAAGGCTTGTTGACAGATGAGTTAGCTTATTCAGAAACATCTTCCCTAGCAGCTTTTTCCTCTGCCGGTCTAGCTTCTATATCTTTATCCGGCCGGTCGGGCTGCCTGTCTGGGGGTTGTTTGACAACAGGCCTGTGCTCTGCCTTCTTGCCGGCCGGTGGCGTATTCTTTTTCTGCTGCTTAGCTTCTTGTTTCACTTTCTGGGCTTCAGTGCGCTGCTTCTGGTTATTAATCAATTGGCTGGTTACCTGCTTGATCTCCGCTTCCACCTGTTGCTTGGGTTTGGTGTAATGTTTGCGCGAGTGCGCGGTAATCTTATCCAAATTATTCTCCCTGGTCTCAGTTATCTCTAAGGTGCGACCGGAGAAAGCGGGCACTTTTTCACCGTTGATAGTCATTGTCGTGACAAAATCACGGTTAGCCAATTGGATAAGATCGGTGGAATCGAATTGCGGCGCGAAGTATTTTTCCAAGAAAGGCGCGTCGTCAGGGCTGACGCGGAAAGAAACGATCGTGCCGACGTTGCCGAAGACGGCATTTTTCACCTCGAGCGGCATCTGGGAGATATATTGATTGGCCAAGGTTAAGTAGAGGCCGTATTTGCGCGCCTCGGATAAAATGACGGCGAAGCTGTCGGTAGCGAAATTTTGGAATTCGTCCACATAGAGATAAAAAGGCTTCCTATCCCTGATATCAGCGATATCCGCCCGGCTCATGGCGGCCAGTTGGATCTTAGTGATAATCATAGCGCCCAAGATATTGGCGTTGTCCTCCCCTATCAGACCTCTGGACAAGTTGAGGATTAAAATTTTACCTTCGTCCATTATCTTACGGATGTCAAAACTGCTCTTGGGCTGGCCGATAATATTCCGGATGGTCGGGTTGGCGGTAAAGGCACCGACTTTGTTGAGGACGGGTGCGACCGCCTCTGTCTGGAAGCGTTGGTCCCAGGTATTGAATTCCGCTTGCCAAAAGTTCAAAACGACTAAGTCGTCAACGTTGGATAAAATCCTTTTACGGAAACTTTTATCAGTTAGCATGCGGGTGATGTCCAGCATGGTGGAACCCGGGTTATCCAGAAGAGCCAAGATGGTATACCTCAGAATGTATTCAAGTCTGGGCCCCCACGAGTCAAACATCCGCTTCATGACCCCGACAAGGTCGCTGGCGATGTTTATCTTCTGCCTGGAGTCGGTTACTTCAAGCGGGTTGAAGCCGATCGGGAAATCCGAATCGGCCGGGTTGAAGTATACTACCTTTTCTACCTTGTCTTCAGGTATTGAGTTCAGGTTGTTGATGGCGAAGTCGCCGTGTGGATCGACTATCGCGTAACCGTAGTCGTACTTGATGTCAGACAGGGATAGAAGTTCGAGCATGCCTGTTTTACCCGTACCGGTTTGACCGATTACATAGATATGCCGGCCGCGGTCTGATCTGAGGCCGCCGAAAGCCATGTTGGAATTACGGAAATTGGTCCGGCCGAAGCAGCTGATCTCCCTCGCCTGATTGTTCTGCGGAGTCGGCAGATTAGCCGGCGGCTCAGCTGTCTTAGACAGAGCCCAGACGATATTCGGTGTATCGACCGAGGTGTGCGGCAGGTGGAAAACACTGGCCAATTCCTCTATATTCAAGACAAAGCCCTCGTTCCGGAAGCTGCGGCCGATATAGTCGTCTATCAATTTGGTGTCAAGGCTGCTGAATTTTTGGTTGAAACCGTTCAGTTCGCTGGTATTGAACTGCTTGAAAGCGCCGACCAACGCCTGCATTCGCAAAGAAGCCACATTCGGATCAGAGCCGAGGTAGACCAGGCGTATCTTAGCCTGATAGCCGAGCTTAGCGCTTTTGTCTTCGATGGCCTTGATTCTCGCCTTGTCGCGTTCGCTCAGGTTTTTTTCCGTGTCATCAGGCGCTTGGAAAGGCGCTCTGATGATGTGGGATAAATTAAAGGAACCTCCTTTAATCTTGGAGATGTGCTTTTTACTGTTTTTATGCCAGTCATCACTGATCGGCCGAGCCAGTATCTGAATCCAGATTTCCTCGTTCTCATCCCTCATCCTAGCCAAGGTCGCCGTAATACCCGACAGGGGGTCAACCTCGAAATTGGGAAAGGTTTTGATCGGAATGCTGTCATAGTTCTCCAAGCCCAGTTCGATTGTGTGGACAACTTTTTGCTTCAGGTTTCTGAGGGCGTAGTCGTGTTCTTGCTTGATAATCTGGGCGGCCGAATATTGGGCGTATATCTGCCCTTCGACGAAATTCTGCAGATGCTTGGGCATCCAGGCGTAAAAATAGATGTTGTTTTTGATGGAAACGATTTCAAAACTGACGTGATCCTGCTGGGGTTTATCAAACATGCCCTGTTTGGGCTTCAGGATGCCATGCAGGGCGGCGAACATCTGTTCGGCCGACAATTCTTTCTTGTCGTTGGTTCGGGGCACCTTGATCAGGAGCAAGACGTAATTCTTGCCCGGGTTGTCCACCTCTGCCTGTCTGCTTTTTGTGTCCTGAAACATCCTAGAACCTATTCTATAACAAGAATACGCATTTTAGGCTTTTGCTTATACCGGCCGGCTGCGGCTATTTCTCATCCAAGATGTACATGGAATTGTCCAGACGCTTGAACATCGGCTTGCATTGCAGGTTGAGCAGGATGGTCGTCTGCTTAACCTGGCGTTTTTCTAGGACGCGCTTGACGATTTCGTCCCGGTGGATGGGTTCGCCGGCGTCCTCCAGGATTTCCTGAATAACTTCCGCGACAGTCCCCTTTTTGTAACCCCAGGCCTTCAAGGCGTAAATGCCGCGCCCGATTAGGATGAAGCGGTGGTCCTTGATTAGCTCGTTATGGATGGCCTGCGTGGTCACCTTGTTGCGTTCAAACGAACTTTCCCTGATAGATTGGGCGATTTTGGAGAAATGCATCGGCTTGTCGTTGTCTTTGAGGACGATGAAAATCTTGTCCCGGATGTTCTTCGGGTTGACGACCGGCCAGTGGCTGAGACCCCAGTGTTTGTTCAGGCATGACAGTTTCTTTGACAGCGAGGCCAGAGCGTGGATGTGCTGGGGCGTGTGTTTCCGCAGATTGGCGTGGATGTTGTGCGCCGAAATTGGCTCCCCCAACTCCGTGATATGCTTGACAACGGCCGAAACCTCGTCTCTTAGGTCTTGGTGGTCGTGGACGTCAGCCAGGCAAATGCCGTGATGATGGTGTTCGTCGGGTTTTAAAACGATGAACTTGGAACTCAGCCCGCCCAAGAAAGCGATGCGCGACTGGTGGATATGATCATTGACCTCACTCAACTTGGCGCCCAAATCCTTGATTCTGGCGGCGTTGCCCAAGTTTTTGAGCAGCCGGGTGAAAGTTTCCTCTATCCTGTCCATGTGCGGCAGGTTGCTGTGCGGGCTGTACTTCAGGCTGGCGATGATAGATTTCTCCAGCTGTCGGACACGTTCGCGGGTAATGCTGAGGGACTCCCCTATCTGTTCCAAGGTCTCACGGCGGGCGAACAGACCGAAACGCTTAGCAATGATTTCCCTTTCACGGGGTCGCTCAATAGTGTCCAGAATGTCATTAACGATAGTCTCAATATTAAAGCTCAGTTGTGTCTGAGATGAAACATTCGCCTTGCCCTCCATTGTTTAATCCTCTCTTTTAGTCTCCCGAAGTAATCATTTCTACACTCTCGCCGGCTTTGCGACCGGCCAAAAAACGTACCTACGGGATATTTTAACACACTTCGGCATAAATTGCATTTCTATATTTTAATATAGAAAAAAAGGCCGTAAATCACCTGAAAAAAGCTATGCTTATCGTCGGCTGGTCCGCCGGGATTTTTTCGCCGGCTTGCCATTTTCTGCCAGCCATTTCGCCGCTTGTTTCTGGCTGACGGCCGTCGCGTCGACCTCCCGGCCGTCGTCGTCGGTTTTCGGCAGCCGGCAGTTTTTGCTGCCGTCGGTGATATAGGGGCCGAAACGGCCGTTGAGAATCTTGATTTTGCCGAAATCGGCCAAGACACGGTTGCTCTCCTCTTCTTGCTTGGCCTTGATCAACTCCTGGGCAGTTGCAAGGTCGACGGAAAAAGGGTCGTTGTCTTTCAAGGGAACGAAGAGCTTGCCGGCTTGCAGGTAGGGGCCGAAGCGGCCGATTTTAGCCAAAATATCCTCCCCTTCGGGTGTCTGGCCGACCAATCTGGGCAGCTGAAACATCTTTAAGGCGTCTTCCAAGGTGACGCTGTCCAGCGTCTTGCCGGCCGGCAGCGAGGCGAAGACGGGCTTCTCTTCCGAATCCTCCGCCAAGCCCTTCTGCAGCATAGGGCCGAAGCGACCCAGGCGGGCGTAGATGACTTTCTGATCAGCCGGATCCCTGCCCAGTTCTTTCATGCCGCCGATTTCGCTTCTGGAAACGGTTTGAGTGGACTCGACTAGGGGGTGGAAACGGTCGTAGAAGTCCTTGAGGTGCTGAACCCAGCCCAGCTCTCCTTGGGCTATCTTGTCGAAATCGGTCTCGATTTTGGACGTGAAACCGTAGTCCATTATTTCGCCGAAGTACTTGGTCAAGAAAGGCGTGACCAGTTCGGCCAGCGACGTCGGCAGGAGCTTATTGGTCGCCCCGCCCCATTTTTCGTCGCTGTCGTAGTCCTCGATTTGTGATTTTTGCAGCACGACGCCCCGGTAGCGCCGGGTCTTGGCCTCCACGTCGCCCTTGACGACGTAGCCGCGGTCCAGGATGGTGCCGATGGTCGGCGCGTACGTGCTCGGCCGGCCGATGCCCAGCTCTTCCAGCTGCCTGACCAAACCGGCCTCGTCGTAGCGGGCCGGCGGCGACGAGAATTTCTCAAAAACCCTTGCTTCCAGCAGTTCCAGCTCCTGACCCAGTTGCAGCTCCGGCAGCACGACATCGCTCGGTGTCTCTTCAGTCGCTTTCAGGAAACCGTCGAACTTGAGAATTTGCCCGCTGATAAGGAAGACCTCGTCGCTGCCACTGACCGCCACGACCACGTCCGTCTTATCAGTTTCGGCCGGTGCCATCTGGCTGGCCAGGGTTCGGCGCCAGATCAGGTCGTAAAGCTTGCCAGCCTGGGCGTCCAGCTTGGCCGGCCGGCGGGTCTTGAAATCGGTCGGCCTGATAGCTTCATGCGCTTCCTGCGCGCCCTGCCCCTTAGTCTGGTATCTTTTGAGCCGGTGGTATTTGGCGCCGAATTCTTCGCTGACGTAGCGCTTGGCCGACTCCAGAGCCTGGTTACTCAGGTTCAAGCTGTCGGTCCTCATGTAGGTTATAAACCCGGCTTCATACAGCTTCTGGGCGGCGACCATCGTCTGGCGGACGCTGAAACCGAACTTGCGGGCCGCTTCCTGCTGCAAGGTGCTGGTCCTGAACGGCGCGCTCGGGTTTCTCAGACTCGGCTTGACCTTGATGTCGGCGACGCTGAACTTGGCCAGCCGGCAGGTCTGGAGGAATTGCCGGCCCGCCTTCAGGTCGGCGAACTTGTTTTTCAGCTCCGCTTTGATTTCCTGATCGTCGATTCGGAAAATGGCTTGGCCGTGGCATTCCGCCGCCGCCTCGAAATCCTTGATCGCCTCTTCCCTCTCGCAGATCAAGCGGACGGCAACCGATTGCACCCGGCCGGCGCTCAATCCCTTCTGAACCTTTCTCCACAGGATCGGGCTGAGTTCGAAGCCGACGATGCGGTCTAAAACCCTCCTGGCCTGCTGGGCGTTGACCAGGTTCTGGTCGATGAAACGCGGAGACTCAATCGCCGCCTTCAAGGCGTCTTCGGTGATTTCGTGGAAAACGATCCGCTTAGTCTCCGCCGGCTTCAAGCCTAGGATATGGCAGAGGTGCCAAGCAATGGCTTCCCCTTCCCTGTCTTCATCTGAAGCCATGATGACCTCGGAGGCGTCCTTGGCCAGCTTTTTAAGTTCGGCAATCAGTTTCTTCTTGTCGGGGCTAATCTCGTAATGGGGCTGGAAATCGTTCTCGATGTCGATATGCATGCCGCCTTTGGCCGGCAGGTCGCGGACATGCCCCATGGAGCTGGCGATCTTGTAGCCGTCGCGCAAATACCTGCCAACGGAAGTGACCTTGGTGGGCGACTCGACGATAACTAACTTATAACTCATGGTTGCTTAATAAAATGGTACCAAATGGCGGCTGAGACGCAGCTTCGGCTCCTTGCGCCGCTTTTGGTATCTTAAGCCATCGGCGGCCGATTGCCAAAGCGAATCGTCCCTTTTAGCCTTCTCGGGTTTGAAAATACGGCGGTTGGCTCTCATGCAAATATCTGGGCTGCCCCCGGCACTTGGCAGGTGCCGGGGGCGGAAGGTCAGACCGGCGAGTAGCCGCGGATTGCCCGCAGCTGCAGCCAGCGGTTTCTGACAGCCCGGCTGGAGCCCAGGATTAGCAAGAATCCGAGACCCAGCAGGGCGAGCGACAGGGCGTTGGAAGCGATGCTCGTGTTGCCGGCGAGAGCCCTAAGGCCTATGCCGGTTGAACCGATACCGAACAGCGCGGTGCCTGCGTGGAGGTAGATGCCCGCCAGACACGGCAGCTTCTGCCCGGCCGCAGGTCGCCCAGCCTTCCCTTTGTTTACCCTCATGACGGTCTCCTTCGTGGGTTGGGTTCATGGGGATGCGGGCTGTCGTCGCGAGGACCAGCCAGCCTGACTGTGACTTGATCGGCAGCGGCTTGACGCCGCTCGCCGGAGCAAATCGCCATATTTTCAAAAGTACGGCCGGCATGCATGTGCCGACATCTTTATTATATAATCTAAACTAGATATAGTCAAAATCTAAGGTGGTGTCATTGACATAAACACAAGGAAGCATAATAAAAGTTGACATAAAGTAATGTTTATGATAATATTATCAGCATAAATCACCGGACACACAGGCGATTTAAGCACCTTCCAATCCCCTAAATTTATAAAAATTCATTACTTTGGTTTGAGTCAGAATGATCCCATTCCGGCTCAAACTAACCCTCTTAACTCCTTGCCCCGCTCGCATTGTTTGGAGTTTAATTATTTAATGGTGGTATAAAAAACCCTTTGGGGGTTGCGGCAATCTTGCCCTGTCCGCGGCCCCAAGGTGGGTTAAGGGGGTTTTCGATGAATTTTTTGGAGACGGGTGATTGACCACTGAGCGGTGCCCACCCCTTTTCAGTGGTCACTCACTCGTCTTCAGCAGACAACCGGCCGTTTCTTTTATGAGGCGGCCGGTTTTTTGTTCAATCAGGCGACCGAACGCCGCCCGTTCGGCAAGTCCCCGCCCGAAGCCTCGCCTATGATGCTGCAGACCTCCCTGGTTAAACCGGGCAGCTTGACAGCTTCCTCGGCCGTAAAATCGGCCAAGACGAAATCCGTCAATGCAATCTGTTCCGGCCGTTTGGGGCCGATGCCGAACCTGATCAGCTTCATTTCCCCTTCTATAAGCCCGGCGATTGATTTCAAGCCGTTATGGCCGAACGTCTGCTGGCCGGCGAGAACCTCGATCGTGCCGAAAGGCAGCCGGACCTCATCGTAGATTACGTGGATATTTTCAGGTATCAGTTTGTAGAACTGGGCGACTTTGAGGACCGCCTCCCCGCTCAGGTTGACGTACGTCTGGGGTTTGAGCATGATCAGCCGGATGCCGCCGATCTCAATCTGGGCGAAATGGCTCTTGAAGTCCCGTTTGTCCTGCCACGGCGTCTCATACATCTCGACCATCCGGTCAAGGCACATAAAACCGGCGTTATGGCGGTTAGAGGCGTACTTCTGCCCCGGGTTGCCTAGGCCGACGAAGAGCTTGGCCACTTCCATTCCCGATGTGTAGAGGGCGGAGGTGTCCTCGGACAGGACCGGACTTTTTCTGATAATGGCCATTTAGTGCTTTTCCTTGAAAATCAGTGTCAGAGCCGTACCCTGATAATCGAATTCTTCGCGCAGTTTGCGCTCCAGAAATCTCTTATAGCTCCAGTGAAGATATTTAACCAGACTGCCGAAGAATTGAAAAGTCGGCGGGTCGCAACTGACCTGGACGGCGTAGTTGAGAGACGGGTGGCGGTTCTTGAGCCCGGCCGGAGGATGCCGGCGAACGGCGTCTTGGAGGCAGCGGTTGAGCCGCGAGGTCGTTATTTTCTGCTGCCGCCTGTCCCTGATCTGCAACGCCAGTTCCAAGATTTTGGCGACGTTGCGGCCGGTGACCGCGCTGGTGAAGATCAGGCCGGCCCAGGGGACGAAGTCGAATTCCTGCCTAAGCCGTTTGCTGATCGCCGGCGCCTCGAAGCCGTCTTTGTCCGTCAGCGTGTCCCATTTGGTGATCACGATAATCAAGCCCTTGCCGGCTTCTTTTACCAGCCCGGCAATTTTTTGTTCGACGGCCGTCGCCAGCTCGTTGACGTCGAGCAATAATAGGCAGACATCGCTTTCTTCAATGGCCGACAAGGTTCTGAGAACGCTGAACTTCTCCACGCCGCGCTCGATTTTGCCGCTTCTTCTGATACCGGCCGTGTCCAGCAGTTCGACGGCCTGCTTGTCGAACCTGACCAGTTGGCGGTTGACGTCGCGAGTCGTTCCGGCTCTTTCGGCCACGACGGCCAACTGCTTCTTGATCAGGCTGTTGAACAGGGCGCTTTTGCCGACGTTGGGCCTGCCCAGGAGGGCTATTTTCAAGACGTCGCCGTCTTGTTTCAATTTTTTGTTCGGCAAACTGGAGGCCAGATGGCCGATCAATGCGTCCACTCCTTGCCTCGTGGTCGTGCTGGTCAGGAAGATATCCTTGATACCGAGACCCAAGAAGTCGGCCTCGGTTGCTTTCAGGTTAAGATCGACCTTGTTGGCGATCGCGACGACCGCCTTCTTGCTCCTCATGGCTTTTTTGGCCAGCGAGCGGTCAGTCTGGCTGAGCCGGCCGGCCGCTTCGACTAACAAACAGATAATGTCGGCTGATTCGACCGCTAAATCTATCTGCTCCTGGATGCTGGCTTCAAAGTCATCTTCCGGATCTTTCATGCCGGCCGTATCAACCAGCCAGGCCGGCTTGCCGTCCAGATCGACGATGGCGGCAATGGAATCCCGGGTCGTGCCGGCCTCTCTGGCGACGATGTTGCGCCGTTCGCGCAACAAGACGTTGAAAAGCGAGCTCTTGCCGACGTTGGCTTGGCCGATTAAGGCGATAATCGGGATTTTGGAATTGGCCACTTCAGGGCTCTCCTTGTCAGGCGGCGAAAGCGCTTCTGACCGTTCTTAAGACATCCTTAAGGGTAGCCTGGGATTTGACCAAGTACCTGTCCCGGCCGATACCCAGCTTTTCGGCCCGGTCCACCATGTCCTTGTCACCGTAAGCCGACATGACGATAAAGGCTACGTCTTGATTCAGTTTGGGGTGGGAGGCGATGGTCTCGATGACATCGAAACCGGTCAGTTTCGGCATTTTGATGTCGCAGACTACGACCTGCGGCTTGCAGTCCACGAATTGCTTCAAGGCTTCTTCTCCGTCGCGGGCGCAGACGACGTCGAAACCGTCCTTTTGCAGACAGACCTGGTAGATATCCAACAGGTCGGGGTTGTCTTCTACGACCATTAGGCGCTTATTCATCGGAATCAGTTTTTATTTTTAAACTGCACCCCGATTATAGCACAAGGCCTTTGCGGCCCGTTCAACCGCCGGACGTTTGGTGGCGCGGCAGGGTGACGTAAAAAATACTGCCGCGGCCAACTTCGCTTTCCGCCCAGAGATCCCCGCCGTAGAGTTCGACGATCTTTTTGCAGATGAACAGGCCCAGGCCGGTGCCGGGCTGGCTGTTGTCGACCCGGTAAAATTTCTGGAAAAGATGCGGCAGATCTTTGGGCGAAACGCCGTAACCGCTATCTTCGATCTTTATCTGCACGAAACCGCCGGCGGGCTTGACGCCGATGTCTATCCTGCCGCCGGGGTCGGTGTATTTGATGGCGTTATCCAAAATATTGTTCAACAGTTCTTGGATTCTCTGCGGATCGGCGTCGAGGTGGAATGCCGTCGGTGCTGCTGCGTCCGGACTTCGCTCGATTGCCAGCTGGAGGCTGATTTCTTTGGTTGCCGCCTGCCGGGAGTTTTCAGCGACTACGTTGTCCAGCAAATCGTTGAGGACGAAGATTTGCGGATGGTGGCTGAGCCGGCCGTCCTCGCTCTGGCTGGTGGTCAGCAGATTCTTGAACAGTTTGCCCAGATGCATGACGTTTTGATGGGCTTTGCGGGCGTGACTCGCCGCCTCTTGGCTTAAACTGTCGTCCGCCATAATCAGGGTCAGGTAGCCTTCAAGGGCGGCCAGGGGCGTGCGCATTTCGTGGCTGGCCGTGCTGACGAAATCTGTCTTCGCTTCTTCCCGCTCCCTCTCCTCGCTCATGTCGCGCATGACAACGACCGTCGCCGCTACCTGCCCGCCCGCGTTAATCAACGGCGTGGCGATGAGGTGAAGCGGCAGGCGGCGCTGGCCGGCGGTCAGGACGAAAGCGTCGTCGTCGCGGACTGGCCGCGTCGTCCTAAAGGCTTGCCTGACAGGGTTGTCGGCGTCCTTGACGGTGATGCCGTGGCGGTCGATGAACCGTAACGCTTCCGTCCAGTCCTTCCCCATCGCCTGCTCGGCCGTCAGGCCGATAATCCGGGAGGCGCCCGGATTGAAAACCGCCACTTTCTGCTCAGCGTTGATTAAGATAATGCCGTCTTCGATGTTCCGCAGGATGATATTGGCAATCGGGTCGGTATTCTTAAGGTCGGTCTCAAGAGCCGACAGGTCGGCTGCCCGTTTGCTTTTCCGTAACATAACTCTTTTAAGATTTTAGCAGATTGGCGGTCTTAATCTGGCGAGTAGCCGCTTCAAGTGCTGGTAAATCCTGACCATGACCAAGGTGTCGTAGTGGCAGTAGCGCAACAGGTCGTCGAAAATCTTCTGCCGAACTTCGTCCGCCTCTCCCAAAGCCTGATCCCACATCCGGCTGGCTTGGCTGCCTTCGCTGATGTTGAGGTCGCTGTAACTGAGCTCGGGAGCTAAGACGGGGGCGACGTTTTTCAGCGAAGTCTTGCCTTTAAAGCCGGGATGGACATAGTGCTGGCCGCTGAAGATTTTCTCCAGATCGAAAATGCGCCGGTTGAGATCTTCGAAGAAGGTTTTCTCCTCCGGCAGCAATTCGGCTAGGTTGTTCTGGAAACTGACTTCCGCTCCTTGGTGCCAGACGACGACCGACCCCCCGGCCGGCATCACGCGCCTCAATTCGTCGACCAGCCGTTTCAGTTCTTCGTCTGAGGCGACCGGCAGCAGGTACTCGTACTTGGCCGGTTCTTCCTCTTCCCCGTTCTCCAAGACGCAGAGAGAAAACTGAAAGGCTATCTGCTGGAAAGGCCTAGAGTCGGCGAAGAGGGGTATGGGGTAATTAATCGCCTCGTAATCCAGAAAACTCAACGGCGGTTTCAGGCGGTTGAGCATTGAAGCGATCTCCGGTTTGTCAATAATCGGCCGGCCGGTTCGGTGGACGGCGATCTGGTTCAGTTGTTTCCGGCTGAGTCCGGTTTCGACACCCACTTCTTCCGTAATCTCCCCTATCTTAAGGATACTACGTTCATAAAGCGTTTTGATTCTTTGCACGCGGATGCCGTTGAGGTTGTAGACAGAATCATCGTTTGCCAGTTCGGGATGGAATTGCTCGAAACCCGGACAGCGCTTGCCCTTGGCTTTAAGGTGGCATTCGCAAGGCGGTTCTTCTCCGCCGTAGCATGCCTTGGCCTGCTCAGCCTCCGCTTTAACTGCCGGCAGCAAGGCTTCCACCTCCTGGCCGACATCAACTTGTTTAAAAAATTTGTTCGGGTCGACGGTCGCCGTTTTGAGGCGGTACCCTCCGTTCATGTGAATCAAGAAGACTTTGCCGACGCGGTAGCCGGCGTTTTCAAAGGCCAGTTTCTGAAAGGCGATGTCGTAGAGGTATTTTTCCTTCCGGCTTTCGGCGTCTCTGCTGTCCGGACTCAGGCCGACGTCGTTGGTCATCTTAACCTCGTAGATGTGGAGCTCCCGGTCCTTCTTGATGAGGGTTATGTCGGCTTTGGCCAGCAAGCCGTCTCGCGTAAGGGCTGTTGCCTGATACAAGACTTTCACTTCTCCGCTGTCAATCAGCTCCTCGGTTCGATCCGCTGCCGCCTGCCTCTCGCCGGAGATCTCCCAGCCTCCCGGGAAGAGCTTCCTGGACAAGATTTCGACTTCCATGCCTTGCCGGTAAAGCTGCTCCTTGATGTCCTCATTGAACTGCGTGCCCCTGTTCAGCCTGTGCCAGCCGTAGCGAGGACAAATGCGGTAGTTTATGTAATTGGTTTTATCTAAAACGAGCATCTGTCTCTCCCATTATGGCAAGATTTGCCGGCAAATCAATCAGGAAACGCTGTAATTGGCGATACCGGCCGGCCGGTATCGCCCTTTTGTTATACAATACCGTCAATGGCATTTGAGGATTACAAGAACAAGCCGGCCGTGGTTATCGTTTACGACGGCGACGGCAAGGGCAAGACCAGCGCCTGCCTGGGCTTAACGGTCAGAGCCTTGGGATCCGGTTTCAAAGTCGCCTTCGCCCAGTTCATCAAATACTGGACGGTCGGCGAACACCGCTTCATTGAACGCATCCAGTCGCTTTACGGGCAGGAGTTGGTTTTTCACAGGGGCGGCCGGGGCTTCTTCCAGGCCGGAGAATTGTCTGCGGCCGGCGTCAGCGACGAGGAGCATCGCCAGGCGGCCGCGGAGACTTACGACTTTGCCCTGCGGGCGGCCGCCTCCGGGGATTACGGCCTGGTTGTCTGCGACGAAATTAACAACGCCGTCGCCGACGGGTTGCTGACGGAGGAGCAGCTGGAGAACCTGTTCAAACGCCGCCACGGCTCAACCAGTTTGTGTCTGAGCGGGCGCGATTTTCCCAAGCGCTTGCTCAAGTATGTCGATATCGCGACCGAAATGAAAAAGGTCAAACACCATTTCGACGACCGCTTTCTGGCCAACAAGGGCATCGATTACTGATTGCGCGGCCTATCTTTTCGCACCAGCAGCTCAGAATTTCTTACTGCCGCGACGGCCGGAAAACAATACGGAGACGATGCCGACCACTAAGACGGTCGCGGCGACCAATCCGACAGTAACCAGCCAAGACAGGTCGGTATCCGAAACGTCAATGTCGGCCGCCTCTCTGATGCCGGAGTCGACCAAGATGGGCTTGTCAGGCTCGGAAGCCTTGATGACGGCCGTTTGGGGAGCCAGTTGTTCGTTAGCATCCATCGCTACTGTGTCGGTTGTCGTCTGTTGCGGTTCGGGCTGCGGCCGGGGTTGAGGCTGGGGTTCGGCCGCGGGCGGCACTACCTGCCTCGTGTCGGCTCGCTGCCCGGTTTCGACTGCCGGCTGTTCAGCGGGTGTTTCTTCGGCTTCCTCCTGCTGGTTTTGATTGTTCGACGGCCGGGTGTTGGTCGTGGTCACCAGCGGCGGCGGCCGCAGCTCTATATCCTTGGCGTTGATCTTGAATACGCGCCCGTTATGTTTGCCCGATTTATCTAGGACCGAGACGCAGTACCAGTGGTCGTTCTTGATGTTATCGATGACGGCCGAGGTGCCGGTGGGTTCGGACAGGCGGTCGACGTAAAGGCAGGCGTAGCGGTTCCAGCGGTTGGTGGTGGCCAGGTACTGCCAGGAGCCGTTGTCGACATCCAAAGACGGCGATGAGGCCCGCAGGGTCCGCCCGTCAAGCTCCAGCCTGATAGCCGGACCGGTCAGATCCAGGCGCATCAGCTTGTAAGTCGTATTGCCTTGAGGGTCGGAAACGCGGTGGCAGAGGTGGATGTTGTCGGTGAAGTCTTCGTTAATCAGGTTATCGATGACGGGAATCAGGGTTGTATCAGTTTCTTCGGCCGGGTAAATAGCCGACTGAAGGTCTTCGAAGAACTCGCTGATGTATTCGGCATACGTTTCGGGTTCGTAGTAAGCCAGATAGTTGGTGTTGCCATGGCTGTAGTTGGCGACGCGGTCGATCTTGTCGACGACCGGTTTGAAAACCAGTTCCCCGTTTTGGGCGTCGCAGCCGTAACCGGCGCTCTGCTTAGAGACGTAGAAGACGGCGGCCTGCCAGCTCTTAGGGTTGACGGTGCCGCTAGGCCCGTACCAGCCCTTGTAAACGTCTTTGGCTGACAGCAGGTTAGTTTTTTCCAAAGTAATGATCGGCGGGTTGTAATCGATCAACCGCGGCAGGTACAAACCGCCCACTTTCAGGCAGTAATACTTATTGTTGTCGGATTTTTGGATTTTCAGGCTGGCCCGGGCGGTTTTGTTGCCCGTTTTCTCAGCCGTTAGCGGGCGCACCAGGTCCGCGTCTATTTCATCGAACTTACTGCTGGTACCGCACTTGTCGGTGTTGTTGAGCGGACCGGCGTATTGCCAGTTCTTGGTGTTGATATTGCCGCTGGATTCAATCAACAAGGTCAACTGGGTCTGGCTCTGTTTGAAGGAATATTTCCAGCTCTGAGCGTTGGCCGTTTGGCCCGTCAGCAGCGAGGCCGCAACCAGGCTTAAGGCAATAATCCCGGCTGCAATCAGGGCTGCCGGCCAGCCGACCGGCG
Organism: Candidatus Saccharimonadota bacterium; assembly: GCA_009839685.1. Classification (GTDB taxonomy): domain Bacteria; phylum Patescibacteriota; class Saccharimonadia; order Saccharimonadales; family VXPC01; genus VXPC01. The sequence continues at coordinate 17,125 of VXPC01000014.1, forward strand.
AAACTCGCTTCATTTTCTAAGTTTTATCTTCAGGTGTCCATCGTCATAATAGCACAAGCGGACGATTTTGGCACTCCGCCCTCCCCAACCTGGCTGTCGGGGTATAATTGACGCGAGCGGGCATATTCTTAGCATGAGTTCAGAAAAGCAACCCTCTAGCCAACCGCCGGAAGACAGTGAGCGGCGGACTCGGGTCAGGTACGTGGAATTAAACGGCGTCAGGTATCGCAGCCGGGAGAGCAGCCGGGTCGATGCCCGCGGGAATCTGCTGGAGAGAGTCAACGAGCTTTACACGACTGACGGCTCGAACAAAGTTTTTCTGCAACGGGAAGCCTTCGACCCGGAACTCGGCCTACTGACGGAAGTAACCCGCGTGGATTACACCGACGGCAAGCCGGCCGAAGACAAGGAGGAGTACAGGTACCGCGAGCGCTCGGCCGGCCTGGCGTTCTTCCGGTATGTCAGGCGTCTGGCCGGGGTCAAGACGGTCGAGCAGACTGAGAAATACGGATCCGGAAGCCGGCGGCCGGAGGAGTTGGAGCGATTGGAGTACGATCAGGACGGCGAGCTGGCCCTGCGCCGGCTGGAGGAACTGGATCCCGAAAGCGGGCGCCTGCTGAAGGCCGCCACGGAATTTTATGAAAACGGTTCGAAAGTGTTGGAAGTAGTTGAGGTTTTCAGCCCCGGCAACGGCCGGCTGATCAAACGCCTGAGCACCAGATATGAAGCCGAGTGCGAAGTCTCACATGAAGTTGAAGACTTGACGGACGTGGAAGATGCCGCCCCTCCGCCGTCCGGCCGTCCGTCCGAGCCCATCCTTGCCCAGGTCACGCCGATGTCGATTCCCAAAGCCGAAACGGCGGCCGAAAAGCCAACTGCTCCGGACCCGGCCGTCTCCCCTGCCGCTCTGCTGGCCGGGTTCATCTATGCTAAGAGCATTGAGGACAATCGCCCGCCACCTACGCCGCCCGCTTATTTTGAAGCGGCTGCCCGGGACAAGCCGGCTGCGCGGGAGGCAGCCGATACGCCAACTTCGTCACCAGCCCCTGCTCCGGAGCGGCCGGCGGCAGTGGAGATGCCCGCCAACAAGGTTGAGACTCCGCTTGAGAAGTCTTCTCAGACTCCGAAGACAGCAGCCGAAATTAGCCGAGCTCGCGGACCGGAAATAGACGCTGCTGCCGGTGACCCGGAAAAGCGAGATTTAGATGCTAAGAGCTGGCGGGACGTGCCGGATTCGGAAGCGGCGCGACTATCGGAACAAGAACGGATGTCAGAGCTGCCGCCCGAGCCACAACCGGGCGAACGCCGACCCGGTCAAGCAGCCGAGCCGGCATCACCGCCAGCTAAGACCCAACCCAAGCAGCAACACACGGCCAGGGTCGCTTTGATTGCCGCAGTTGTTATCACCATGCTGGCAGCCACTTATTACATCTTCAGCAGTATCTGAGGCTTGGCCCGCTCGTGGAAGCCGTTATCCGTCAGGGCTCCCTAGCGTTTTTTATGGCCGTCAGCTTTTCCGGTGTCGTTGCCCTTACCTTCTCCGTCGCTTGGTTTCGGTTTGTCAACTTGCCGGCGCAAATTGAAGAACAAGGCGCCGCCGATTAACGCGCCGCTCAGAACCAGAGCTGCTATGAGCCACTCCCAGGGGGTATTTGACGCCGCCCGGCGGCTTGGGTTCTGAGCGGACGGGCTGCCATCGGGCTGTTCTTCCGCGCTGCCCCCGGCCTCTTCCGCCTCTTCCGCTGCGACCTCTTCTTCGTCCTCATTCTCGTCTTCCGCTTCATCGGTATCCGCCGGCCGGTTTGCAACGGCGGTCTGGCCGGCCGTGTCTTCTTCGTCATCCAGCTCGTGGTCGTAGAAGACGAGCTGGTGGATAAAGCTGTCCTCTATCTCCTCCTGCTCTTCCTGCACCTCGGCAACCAGTTCCTCGGTTTCTTCTATCAAGGCCTGCAATTCCCCGTTATCAGCCGGGGCTGGCGGAGCGGCCGGCACGGGCGCCGGCACGTAGGCGATGAAAGCCGCCGGTCTGAGGTGCTGGCAGTCGTCTACGAAAGTTTTTCTAGAGGCCAGGCAGTCGTCGTAAGCGGCGTACCGGGATTTGTCCGGATAGTAGGCCAAACAATCGCCCGTCGTCCGGTTGACGTCGTTCAAGCAGGCCAGATACTCGTTGGCCTGGTTGACAAGCTGAGTGTTGTAGGTTTCCTGCTCCACTATCTTGGCCCGCGTGCCGATAACCCAATCGTGGAAGATGTCGACCAGCACTTGGCGGTCGTTGAAGTACTTGGCGTAGTGATCCTCCAAGTCGGGGGTCGAGTCGGTGAACTGGGTGCCGATGAAAGCGTAAAGCTCGGTGTACCTGATGTAGCGGCCGGTTCTGTCCGGCAAGCTGTTGATTTGATCGGCGTAGGCGTCAAGGATGATGGACGTCTGGCGCGGATTGCGGGCGACGACGATGTCTATCTGCTCATCGATGCCCTTGTTGGCGTTTGTCAGGTAGTATTCGCGGTAATAGATGACGTGCAGCAATTCATGGGCCAGAGTCGTCTCGATCGAATTGTCACGGAGCAGCTTGATCGGCCCGCTGTGGTCCCAGCAGCCGTGGATGTAGGTGTCGGCGAAGGTCTCGCCGCCGCAAGTGAAGTCCGGATGGTTGGGGTCGTCTAGGATCAAGGGGTTGTTATTGTAGAGAATCCGCTTGGCTCTGTCAGTCAGCCCGATCCGGTTGGCCAGCCGCTTGATTTCCGGTGAAATTTCCGGGTAGAGGTCGTCGATACTCCCTGACAGCCGGCGCTCCTCGGCGGCTTGGAGCTGCCGCTGGCACTCGGCGGCGTTATCCAGATCGGCCGTGTCATGCCAAGCCGTTATCTTCCCGGTTTCGGTAGCGTGGTAATCTGGATGACTGCTCTCGTAGGGCGCTATATTGGCCCGCAATCTGTCGGCTTCGGCATCAATCAGTCCCTCGATCCGCTCGCATTCCGCCTCGACCTCGGCTTCCGTCATCTCGTCGTGGTAGCCGTAAACGATTTGGCCAGGAGTTTGAGCCGGCGGCTGACGGCTTGCCGCCGCTTCTTTCTGCTGCTGGCACTCGGTGTCGGCGGCCGTTTCGGCTGCCTCTTGCCAAGCCGTTATCTTCCCGGCTTCGGTTGCGTAATAATCGGGGTGGCTGTTCTCATAAGGCCTGATGATGTCCGTCAGCCTGTCGGCCTCGGTATCAATCAGACTGTCTATGCGGCCGCATTCGGCAGCGACCTCCGCCTCTGTCATCTGTTCGTGATAGCCGTAGGTGACCTCGGCGGGGGTTGGAGCCGGCAGATCCGTCGTTTGGGCGCTGGCCAATCTGGGCCAGCCCATCGCGCCGGCCGCGGCAATCAGGGCGATTGCGTACGGCAACAGAAACAGTAATCTTCCGGGGCGTCCCCAGCGTTCGGCGGTCATTGCATGGAGTTTTTAATAAAGCTTTCTACAAGGCAAGTATAAGTTTGCGGTCAAGCAAGTGTCAATCTCATGACTATTTGACAACCTTTTATCCTTGACGGAACCCCTCGGGTGCCATGACGGCCTATCCCTGCCTTTCTCCGGGCGGCCGATCGGTCTTGTGTTGCCTTGCAAACCGCTCATGCTGGCTAATTTAAAATTTAATGTTATAATAAGCGACTGAACCGTGAAAGGAACCTCAATGAGAAGCCACGAATTAATTTCTACGCCGGAATCGTTCGGAAAGCCCAAGTTCAGCCGTAATAATAAGTTTCTAAGCCGGTCGGAGGCCATGCTGGTCGCCATCGGCGTCAGCGAATCCCCTTTGCGTCCGGAAGTCTTGGAGTTTGTCATTTACAACTGCAAAGCCGATATGCGCGCATGCGGCGATCTGGACCTGTTCATCAACTTCGATTGCCAGAATTGGTGCTCCAGGCTGCACGAATCCCTGAACCAGCTGAACGAGCAAGAAAAGATTGAATGCTCGCCTCTCGGTTACGTTTTGAGCCCTGAAGCTGCGGCCGAGCTGCAGGACATCCGGTTGCCGGACGGCGGCGCCGAGCAGTTGCGGGAGCTGATTGCCGAAGCCGAAGCCGTCTTTTCCTTGCCGGAAACCAACTAGCCGGGCGGGCCGCCGCTCCTCATCGCCGCCGCCCTTCTTTCCTCAGGCGAAAGACGTGAAGGCGTTCTCGACGAACATCCATAACATCACCCAGCCGTTATACAGGCCGTGGAAGATAAAAGCCGTCCAGATGTTGTCGGTCGCCTCAAACGTCTTGGTGACGAAGTAGGAAAAGACCAGGGTGCTGCCGATGCCGTAAAGGTTGTAGCTCAGCGGCTCGCCGGGCACGAAGTGGAGCGCGCTGAAAACCAGGCCCGATACCAAGAAGGCCGGCCAGAAGCTGAAAGCCAGCCTGAGCCGCTTGTGCAAAAATCCCCTGAAGAGGATTTCCTCGAAGAGGGGCCCGACGATGACGATAAATGAAAAGAAAACTAGCTGGCCCAGCCAGCCCACCTCAATCGATTCGGGTTCGCTGCCTTCCGCCACCAATTCCCCCAAGGCCGTGAAACTGAACAGCAGGTTTATACCTGCCAGGACGAGGAAGTAGAAAACGATGTGCTTGTACATCACCGACTTCTGCTCAGCCGTAATCCGCCTGAAAGGCAGCCTCAGCCGCCGGTTATGGAAGAGTTTGAAAAAGCCGTAGATCAGCAGCAGGCACAGCCCGCAGGCGAGAATGCGGAGCAAGATGGCCTGTACCGTCCAGATGCCCTCCGCCGGCAAACCTTCCAGCGGCCCGGCAAGGTCCAGAAAGGTGTCGCCGTACTTTTCCGGCAGCCAGTAGGCGATGTCTATCAGCATGAAATACAGGCCGATAACCAAGGCGACTATGCCTAGGGAGGAAAGCAGCAGCCTGGCTTTGGATTCCGGGGCTTGGATGCCGGCAATTGCCGGTAGCCGTTGCTTCAATCCCCCGCCCTGCTCTTCTTGCGGCTCAATTTCGTTCATCGTCTGCCGGCAGGCCGCCCGGGTCTAGCCGGGTTTTTTCTTGGTGAGCGTTATTGTCGCGAACCTATTCTCGGCCGCGGCATCTGTGAACGAATCGTCTGCCGGCGAGCCGATGACTCCGGCCGGGTCGGTCTCCAGATCGTCGGCAGTGAACGTCGCGCCCGAATCCGTGCCGGAATCGTACGGCCTGACCGCCAGACTCACTTCTTCCAGCCATTGTCCGTCCCTGAACAATTCCACGTTGCTGACCGCGACGAACCAATCCGGGCTGGGAGCCAGCATTGAGACGGCGCTCAGTAGCGGGTGGTCTTGGTCCAGTTCTATTTCCAACTCAATCGAGCCGGGCACGTTGATCAGCGAACCGACGGTTGAGTCCAAGATCGACGGGTTGGCGCCGACCTCATCGGCCAACACCGCCGTCGCGCCCGTCTCCGCCATTATTTCTATGCCTTCCGTGGCGGCGGTACCGGCGGCAAACAGATCGCCCTCATTCGCGTGCGCAACGACAAATATAGGCGAGACGTGCGCCCCTTCCGGCAAAGTTTCGGGGTGCGTCTCGGCGCTCCAGGTGGCGTCGTATTTAATCATGTAGGTTGCCGTCTGCTCCGTTTCGCCAATCCCGGCCGCAGCAGATTCCCCGGTGTTCGCCGGTGTTTCGCTGCCGGCTGTCTCGGGCGTTTCTTCGGTCGAACCCACTCCTATGACGACAGCTACAACGACGGCCGCGACGGCCAGAACCAACAGGATCTCGATGATAATGGCCTTCTTGCGGTTCTTTTTCATAATGCAAACCTTCTCAGTATGAGATTATCACAACGCCGGCCGGTCGCGCCAACCGCCCCTTGAAAGAGTGTAATTGACAACGTCGCCTGCCTGCCGATGATTGCCGATATGACAACATCGTGATAGGATACCGGTAATATGAGCGACAGCAATGATGACAAGAGTGCGCTCCCGATGCCGGTTGTCTTGGCCGCTGTCGCGATTGTCGTCTTGATAGTTGTGGCAATCTTCGCATTCGGTGGTGACGGTTCGGAAATGACTGACGAAACAACCGATGAAACCGCTGAGCAGGCCGATACGGAAGAGGCTGGCGAAAACGGTTCAGACGGCCAGACGCAGGAAGGCGGAGAAGCGGCTCCGGATTCGGGCGAGGCGGCAACGCCGCCGGAAGATGACGACACCGTTTCGAACGATGCTGACATTGCCGAGTCGGACGAACCAGATCCGCTGCCGGCCAACTGGGCAGCGCTCAGCTCTTCTGAGAAAACCGACCTGAACCCGTACGGCTGTTGGCAAGGCACCGTCATTCGCGCCGACAACGGTCAGTGCAGTGTCGGCGGCGGCTCTAGCGCCGGGTATTTCCTGATGTACGCGACGCAAGGCAGTCATGCCCAAGCCTCTCTGCCGTTCGCCCAAAGGCCTCTGGAGGTCTTTGTCGCGGTGCCCACGAATTCAACTGCTGAGCAAGTGGCCGAAGTGCTTGCAAGCTACAAAGCTTCGGTTGCCGAACCTGATGTCTTTTACACTTTTCGCATTTATAACTACGCTGACGTCTTTTACGGCATTGATGAGGAGAGAAATCCAGGGGTGGTGACCCCGAGCTGGGTGGCTGTCAGCGAACCTCGCGAGACCCACGAATTCGTCCTGAACAACATACGCTACAAAGCTTTGACTTTCTTTATCCACCGAGAGACCAATCGGGATGGCACGGAGTTGCCCGAGGATTGTATTGCCGTGGATATTTCGTTCGCCATCCTTTCGGATGTTACCGCGCAAGAAGTAGTCAACTACTATATCAACCAAGGCCCTGCTCTTAGGGCTACCATTGACAAATATACGATTATTGATGACGCGGCTCAGGACGAAGCAACCCCGAGGTATAACTACGACGTTCTCATCAGTCTTTACAAGGGCGACGATCCTGCCGCCAATCTTAACGATTACAGCGAAGCGGATCTCTTCGAAGGCCTGCCGCAGGTTGCCCTCAACGGCTGCGCGAATCCCGGCCTCTTTTAAAATCTGATCTTCAGCGTGTCAGTGGGCAATTGCTACGCTTGTCAGGGCGCGGACGACATTGCCGTTATGAAGCGGCGACGTCCTCAATTCCGAGCCGCTGCCGGATATCATTAAGCCGTTGGCCGGGGCATGCGCCCTCCCCTTCCGTCGCGATCGCCTTCCTGACAAGGCTTATGATCGCTGACGGGCAAGATTATTTGATGAAAACGGCCGTTATGTTCGGACCGCCGAAGACGGCCGTGGCGAAGCCGTGCCGGGCCCGCAGCTCGTTGTCAGCTGTAAAGATAATGGCTTGCATCTCCGCGTTTAAGGCATCCGCCTCGCGTTTCTCAGCCGAACGGTCGGTGCGAGCTTCATTGGCCTCCGACAATGAGGCCAATCTTTCTTCGTGAGCGCTACGAAGTTCGGTATCGCCTTTAATCTCCGCCTCCATGGCTGACCAGCGCTCATAGGCCAGGAGATCGCCGCAAACATGATCATTGACGCTGTGTTCCTCGTTTTGACAACCTCCGTAATAGCTTGACGCAATGAACTTCCAACTCACGCAGCCCGCATCTTCTTCCGCCGCCCGCCCGATCCCAGGCTCAAACCCGTATACATGACAATAGGAGCTCATAGCCGCTACTTTCTGTTCGGCCGTGTATTCTGAGCTTTGCAAATAGGCGTCCAGAATCTGCCGCCCTTCCTCCAACTCGTAAGCCATGCGCGGATTGTCGGCAGCAAGCTCCCATCTCGTGCCGTTATAGGTAACATCTTCATAGCTATAAATGTCTAGCAAAAAAGCGAAGTGCGCTTCTGCAATGCGTTCTTTCATGTAGGCAGACAAGTCATCGAATTGGGAACGGGAGGTTTCTGGTGGCACAGCCATGACCACCTGTCCGGCGAACCAAGTGCCGAAACCGTTATTGTTCAAAAGCTGAATATACTCTATCCCTCCTGCAGTTGAACAGCGGCCGTCAACCTCGCTGATGTCACTCTCATGCAAGCAAACGAAGGGGTTAAGTTCAATTTTTTCTTCCGCAGTCAGTTCAGACCAGCCGTCTGGCAACAAGGAATCGGCGCCCTCAGGTAATTCAATCTCTACGCCGCCCGATACAGGTTCATTACGATCAGGCTCCGGCTGAAGGATAGAAAACACCAAAATCGCTACCAGAAGGGTGACAATCAGGATAAAAAATATCAAAACGGGCTTTGATTTCAATTTAGTGAAATTCATAATAACACCCCTAGTATATATGAAATTTGATAGCTCGGCACGATGGACCCGGCGGGAATTACTTGTCCGGTATGTAATCCCGGTCGGGTTCGGGCTCAAAGTGCCCCATCACGCCGCGGTTATACCAGACGGCATAACGTATCAGACCGATGCGGGTGTAGGCGATGTCGGCCGGACCGTCATTGCGGTGCAGCAACCCGTCCTTATAATACTTCTTGCGCTCCATGTGATACTCGCTTCTGTCTTCTTGATACTCGATCACGGCCGGGCCGTGGTCATGGTGTAGTTTGCCGTGACGATACCACTGCTCTGTCTTGACCTGACCATTTTCAAAATATTCAATTAGGGCCGGGCCGCCGACGCGGTGCAATTCGCCAGACTCGGACCAGCGCTCTATTTTCTTATTGCCGTTTTCAAAATATTCGGCTTGAGGCCCAGCGCCCTCCTTCACCGATCCAAGTTCGCTCATAGCCCCAATATTAAGGCAAGCGGTCTTGAGCAACAAGCGTAACCTGTTTACTGCCAAGAAATTTGAATATTTCGGCACCAATTTAACGCCGCAAAGTCTCAAATTGACAGCTCCAGTGAACCTAAGATAAAGAGAACCAGGCGCTTCCGATGACTTGTTTTTAAGCCGGAAAATTACATCAGTTGGTACGCTCAAGGGCGCGAAAGTGAAACACCCAGATTAACCGTCGCGCGCATCGCCATGACTAATGATTTCTCCGCTGTCGGCAACCCAGGCTACCAGCGGCCCGCCGATATCAACGCCGCAATCCAGTAGCACCCGCTCAGAACTGACATAGGGCTCGGGGTAGGTTGTGTGACCGCTGACAATGCACTTGCCTGCAATCCTGGCCGTCGGCAAAGCGAGTTTTCGGGAACGGAGCTGGGGCGGCTCCCATCTGTCCTCCTCAACCCGATTCTCGAGGTTTCGGACTTGCTCGTCGGCGCTTCGGCCGGGGTCCAACCCTGCATGAACCACAATCAGGCTACCGGCTTGATAAACCCAGGGCAGACTCCGGAGGAATTCAAGATGGGTTGGGGGCATACGCTCCCTAAGCGCGTTGACTTGATCCATGCGTGACCATTCGGATTTCGGCACCACTCCATAACTAGCCAGAGTTTGCTTTTGATAGGCCAAAACCCAGCGGCCGACCCAGCGATTACGGTCGGGGCCGTCTTCAAGCGCCTTCAACAGGGCGTACTCGTGGTTGCCAGCCAGCATGACGTGCCCCAGTTCCTGTAGTTCAATCGCAAAATCGACCAATTGGCGGATCGCCGGACCGCGGTCGTAGTAATCGCCCAGAAAAACCAGCTTTCGTTCCTCAAGGTAGCCCTCGGCGTCAAGTTTGTCGACCAACTGGCGAGCCTGGTCGTAGTGACCGTGGGTATCAGGTATAACAACTAGTTTCTCATGGTCCATTACTGTAATACTACAGACTTTGCTTTCTAGCCTCAAATTAAAGGACAAAAACCTAACGTTTGAGCTGAATTTCCCCTGTTGGGGCGCAGGAAAAATTCAGCTCGTCGCTTCAAAATCTCAAATTGACAGCTCTGGTGAATCTAAGGAGACGACAGCGAAACCAAATAATCCTGGAAGAGCTGGTGTATTTGAACAGCCATTTGTGACTGCAGGACAAATAGGGCCCCTCAGGTTGCGACCTGAGGGCGTGCTATCACCCGCCCTGAAGAAACTAGGAAGCTACCTGACATTTTCATGACCGGCCGGTCAATCTGTCTGGTTGTCCGGCTGGACCTGTTTGATGTCGATCAGCGAGATTATCTGATAGCCGAACTGGTTGACTTGCGACTGGGGAAAGAAGTCGAGTTCGTTGGTCTTGAGGACAGATCCGGCAGTGCATTCCAGCCAGCGGCCAGTCGGTTCGTGGGTCTGGTCGTCAACCTCGATCAGGCGGAGCCGGTCACCCGGCTGGCAATCCCAATCAGCTAGGCGCAACTCGAATGTCTTCTGGCCACTAACCAGCTGGCGGTAGTAGCTGGCATCAACTTTTTTGCTAATTAGCCGGCTCATCGACCAGACCCCCGAAATAAAGTCCCGAGTGAATTTGCCGGCCGGCTGTCAAAATTGACTCGCGCCCAGTGTTGCTGCCTCATCCTAAACCTGTCTTTCTGTGGCTTGTTATCCATTTTGTCTCCCTTGTAATCTCACCAAAATCTAGCACTTGGTGACTCCAAGGGGAATCGAACCCCTATTTCCAGACTGAGAACCTGGTGTCCTAACCGTTAGACGATGGAGCCGCAACGTAGACAAGTATATTATAACTGCAAGCTAATTACTGGCAGATAGCCTAGCCTGGCACTCTTCCAGGCCTAGTGCGTCCATGGTGGCAAATAGACCCGGCGCAACTTTGCGCCCGGTCAATTTCAGCCGCAGGAGAGTGAAATACTTGGACGGGCTGGTCTTCTTTTCTTGAGCCAGTTGGTAAATCCGCAACTCCAAGTTGCCGGCTGTGAAGTCAATTGACCCAACAGTCTCCAAGGTGGCCTCAAGCAGAGGTTGGATATCCTCTTCCGGGATTCTGGATTCTTTAACCAGGGTTGCCAAGCTGGGTGATTCGGGTCTGCTGAAGAAAAATTCGGTCAGCTCGGCCAACTCGGACCACTTCTTCAGGCGCTGGTAGACCAGCTCCAAGACTTTGTGTTTGTACTCCTCCCCCGCTCCTTCGGCGCTTTTCGGCCACCAGGGTTCGGCCAGCCGGCGGAGTTCCGCCTCCGGCAGGGCTCTGAGGTGCTGGCCGTTGAACCAGTCCAGCCGGACGCCGTCAAAGCGGGCGCCGCTGACCTGGATGCCGGCGATGTCGAAAGTTTTGACCAGCTCCTCGATAGTAAAGATTTCTTCGGGCGTTTTCGGATTCCAGCCCAGCAGGCTGAGGTAATTGAGAACGGCCTCTTTCAGGTAACCTTCTTCCAGCAAGTCGACCACCCTGCCCCCTTTGTCGCGCTTGCTCAGTTTCTGGCCGCCTTCGGCCGCCAGCACGGGCGGAACGTGGACGTACTGCGGCCTGCTCCAGTCCAAGCAGTCGAAGAGGTACAGGTGCTTGGGTGTGCTGCTCAACCACTCGTCGGCCCTGATAACGTGGCTGATTTCCATCAGGTGGTCGTCGATGACGTTGGCCAAGTGGTAGGTCGGCCAGCCGTCGCTCTTGACAGCGACAAAGTCGCCGATATCCTTGCCTTGCCAGCTCTGCCCGCCCTTGACCGCGTCCTCCCAGGCAATCGTCAGCTCGTCAGGGATGGCGATGCGGACGACCGGCCGCTGCCCGTCGCGCTCCTCGGTTACGGCCATGTCTTTTCTGAAAACGAAGGGCCGCTTCTCTTTTTGGGCTTGCTCCCGCATGGCCCTGAGCTCTTCAGCCGAGCTGTAATCGTAGTAGGCAATGCCTTTCTGGATCAACTGGTCGGCGTAGTCGCGGTAGATTTCCAGGCGGTGGCTCTGGACGCAGCTGCCGAAGTCGGGGCTGGGCTTGTCGGGTCCGTAATCCCAATCCAAGCCGAGGGATTGCAAATCCGACATCAGTTGCTTGGCCGCGCCCGGGACGAGGCGCTCTTGGTCGGTGTCTTCCAGCCGCAAGATAAACTGCCCTCCCTCCCTCCTGGCCCACAGCCAGTTGAAGAGAGCTGTCCGCAGGCCTCCCAGATGGAGGTGGCCGGTCGGACTGGGGGCGTATCTGGTCTTTATTTCACTCATAACCTTGCGCTCGAACGGGACGGGAGCAACCTTTGCCATTAAGGCAACAGACTAAACCTTGTTTCCAAGGTATACTATACTCCGCGACAAGAGGCAAAACAAAAAGAGAGGCCAAAACCATGCCGGCAATAGTTGACTACCTGAAGCGTTTACTCGGTTCATCGTCGCGGCGGCGATCAGCCGTCGGGCCCGCGCCGGCTCCCGATTCCAAGGCGGCCCTGATACCGATTGACGCCCATAAGCGCTACTTGGACGATTTGCTGGCCAGCGCTCGCTCGCCCGGCGAAATCAAGGCCGACTGGCAACGCTACTATGACAGGCTGGACGACGGCCAGAAGAACCTGATTTGGGCTTACGCCGACGAGCGCCTTCCGGAAGTCAAAACCGCCGGCAACAAAAAGTTGATCAACCTGCTGTGGAGCCGGGTTTTCTACAGCGACGGCAACCTGGCCAAGGTAGCCGGCCGGTGCGCGATCAGGGCCGAGAAAGGCTGGGGCTTGGTTTACTGCTACTTGGTCGACGGCCGGCCCCGCTACGTCGGCCAAACCAGGGAGAATTCCTTGAGTTGGCGGATGACCAAGCGCCAGCGGCAGGGCAAAATCGGCTACAACTACGCCATCAAGCGCAATCTGATCAATGCCTACCGCAACGGCTCACTTTCGATTTGGACCAGAAAGGTCAAGCTAGCGGAATTGAACCAGCTTGAAAAAGAGCTGATTGAGAAATACGGCCCGACTTGCCGGCTCTGGAACCAGGTTCACAACGAAAAGCACTTCACTCTTGCCAACTACAGTTCCTAGGTTTCCCAAACTGCCAGGCAGCCGCTTAAGCCGGAGGTTATATACCAAGTGGCGTCACGAAATAAGGTTAAAACCGCAAAGGCACCCCCCCCCTCGAAGGGGGCCGGTTTCGGCGTCCTTATTGCGCCGCGAAGACGCTATTGTCAACTGAGGCGGTCGTTTGCGCCGCCCGTCTGGTTACTTGGTAAAAGGGGCTCAGTCAACCCCGTTTTGCCAAACTAACTCACCGTAGTTATCGTAGCTTTTGATACTTGTGCTTCCGTATTCTCCGTACCCTACGACATTAAGGTGACTAACGTTGTCCAGATACACGCCTTCAGTCATCGGGACTCGAACCGCTGGTTCTTGTCTACCAGCCAGCTCCATATGGGCAATATTCGCCCGCGGGCTGGATTTTGAATCATCCCGAAACATTTTGCTGTAGTCGTAAATTTCCCATGGCCGCAGGGTGTTGTCAGGCAATATGGAAATATAAATCGTGGCAAGCCCATCTTCCTGCTTAAGGTCAGTCAGGTCCTGACCCTCGGCGGTCTCGGGGTAGACATGGAGTATGAAGAAGTCTCGATCGGCGGGGACGCGTACCTTAAAATGCAGGTCATCCTTAGTGTGACCGTCTATGCTGCCTATAAATTTGTCCTTGTCCTCCCCTATAACAGGCATTCCCAAGATATCTTCTAAGGGGACATACCAATCCAAGCTTTCTTTAAGGTTACTCTCGATTACTCTTATGCCCTCTACCGTCAATTCAGGCTCATGCGGCCTGCTTTGTTCCCGTTTTAATACTTGTTCCATTGAGAATCCTCCTCGGTGCAATTGATAAGTACCGTATATTATATACTAGTAATAGTTATTTTGCAAATTAAATATGGCGAGATTTGGGCAGCAGCCGACATTAACCAGCATGCAACCCCCTTAAGCTTATATTTTTATTAAGCGGCGCCTGTAGTATAATTTGCACCAGATTCCAAAGAGTAAATGCTTAAACTCAAACTTCCCCTCGAGCGTCTTAAGAAAATCGTTCCTTTCGACCGGTTCAAGGGTTCGCGCAACCCCTCCCAGCCGACCGGCTCCCAGGCTTACTCGCCTGCCCAGTACGTGAATCCTGTCCAGGCGGATCCGTCCGACCCCCGCGCCCTGGCCGCCTCGGCCGTCCTTGCGAGGCACAAAAACACGCTGGACCAGCTCGCCCGCCAGCTCAAGGCCGGCCAGGACCCCGCGGTCGTCCAGGCACAGTGGCAGCAGTACTACGAACGGCTGAATGACGCCGAGAAACAGATGATCTGGCAAAGCACCTCCGCCCAAGCCCAGCCGGAACCGGCTCCCAAACCGCCGTCTTCGCCACAAGCCGCTACTGTGCCGCCGTCTGCCGCCGCGCCGCCGCCGTCCGTATTGCCGGCGCCCAAGACCAGGTCCGTCGACGACATGCTCGGCGCGCCGTTGGCGATTAAAGGCTATGGCAATCGGTCCGGACAGGGAGCCGGTCAAAACACACCCCCGCCCACCCCTGCTCAGCAAGCCGGCCCGGCCGCGCCGGCCGGCGAGGAGGCTGACACGGCGGATCAGGAAAACCGCAGCATCGGCGAAATCATGCCCGACCGGTCCGTCGGCTACAAAGCGCGCAACATGTTCACCTGGAATTCGCCGACAGCCCTGTTTGACAAGGAGGAAACCCAGTCGATTTGGCGGCAGAACTTCAAATCGATTATTTTCGGCCTGACGGTCGGCGTTATCTGCTTGGCCTTCTGGCAGTTCACTTTCTTCAACGAACGCTACCTGCAGCCGTTCATCCAGCCGGCTTCCAGTTCGACCGACGCCCAGATTATCATCGCGCCCGGCGAAGTCAAGGCCGTGGAGGACGGGTTCAGGGTCATTATTCCCAAAATCGGCGTCGACGCGCCGGTAGTCGACGGCGTCAAAGGATTCAGGACGATTGACGGTTCGGAACCGGAAAGCGCCTTTGAGAACCGGGTCCAGGCGGCTCTGGAGAAAGGCACCGTCCACTATCCCGGCACGCAGTTCCCGGGCCAGAGCGGCGTCAACTTCAACAGCAACGTCGTCGTTTTGGGCCATTCGGCCAGCAATATCTTCGCGCCCGGCAACTATAAGAGCATCTTCTCCCGTTTGCAGGAAATGGAACTGGGCGATTTCATTCTGGTCAACTACCAGCGCCAGCAATACATTTACAAGATATACGGCAAGCAGGTGGTCAAACCGACCCAGGTCGAGGTGCTGCAGCCCGGCAGCCGGAACAACACCCTGACCCTGATCACTTGTCACCCGCCCGGCAACAGCACCAACCGCCTGGTCCTTTTGGCCGAGCAGATCAACCCCGATCCGCTGATCAACAGGAGCGTCGAGCAGAACGCCGATTCCGGCAACCGGGAAACGGTGGTCCCGGGCCGGCCGCGCGGCTTCTTCGACTAATACGCTCCCCTGCCCGAGACGGCAAACGAGTTCGGGGCGGGTTTCAAAGACCCGGGCTTTTTATTAAAATTGGGGACGGATGAGAATTCTTTATTGGAATACCTGCATAACGACCGATCCGCAAGCTTTGTTCGACAGGCTGTCGCTCTTCCATCAGCTGTACGGCGGCATCGACTACTTCTGCCTCAACGAGGCGACGCCGCAGTTGGTCGAGTTGATGAGGGGGGCCGGCTGGCGAATTTTCCACGTCGACAACACGGACGTCAAGGGCGTGGCAATCGCCTCCAGGCATCCCTTGCGCCAGAAACGCAGCTACCTGCTCTCTTCCGTCAGCCGCCAGGGCCGCCAAGACAAGAACCACCTGCTGATGGTCGAGGCCTACTGGCGCAACAAGCCGGTCACGATCGCCACCACCCACCTCACCTACCTGCGCTTCAAGGAAATCAGGCGCCGCCGGCAGGAGCGCAAGGAACTGGTCAGGATCCTGCCGCGCAACCGGACGGTGTTCGGCGGCGACCTGAACACAATTGTTATTCCTTTCGCCAAATGGGACGTCGAGCAGCTGGGCTACCAGAACAAGGTCAAGGGTAAAACCTGGTGCTGGCACCTGAAAAACACCCTCAGGCGCATACCCGTCAAGCTGCAACTGGACTATGTTTTCGCCACCCACGACATACGAGACGTGGTCGAAGCCAAAATCCTCAAGGAGCAGGGCATCTCCGACCACTTCCCGATTCTGGTCACTCTCTATTGAGCCGGCTTTGCCAGGCGGCGCTGACTAGGGCCGGCCAAGGCCGGCCGGGATTGTTGATAAGATAAAAGGCGCTCTCGACGGCCACGCCGAGCCGGTTGTCGTCCGAGTCTTTGAAGCCGGCTACGTAGGTGGCGCAGACCTGCCCGTCCGCTTTGGTCCACAGGATGTTGTCGCAGCAGGCCGTCAAGTTGCAGCCGACCTCCAGTTCGGCCAGCGTTTGACCCAAGTTCTCGGGCGCGGGCAGGCCTTGGCCTTTGTGCCCGGCCCCCCTTAGGCGGTGCGCCAGCTGGGACGCGCTCAGAATCAGGTTCAAATCCTTATCCGCCGGACCAGTGTCAAGGAAATCTTCGGCTACCCGGCCGGTAATCAGCTTCAAGCCCTTGAAGTCGCCTACGATCTCGGCGGCCAGTTGTTTCGTTTCCTGGTTGGAACTCAAGTCGCCGACGATGAACAGGCAGTCATAGGCCGCGGCCGCTGCCAGAATCTCCTCCTTGCCAGTCCTGGCCAGGCTGCCGGCGGGCGTGCTGGGGGCGAAGGTCAGATCCAGTTCGGCCGGCCGGCCGAACTTCAGCAGGCTTCTCAAAGCGTCGGGCAAAACGACGCCGGCGCCCAGCTTGCGCTCTCTTAGCAGCCGGAAGGCGTCCAGGGGCGCCTGCAGGGCGTGGCTGTGCCCACCGACGATCAGCACCCGGTTGCGTCCGTCGGCCCGCTCGGGCTGCGCCCAGATGACGTCGGCAAAAAGCGGTTCCGTCTGCTGCTTATGGATCGCCATGGCTTCAGAGCTCGACCTCCAAGCTAACCGGACAATGGTCCGAGCCCATGATATCGGCGTGGATGGCGGCCCGTTTGACCTTTCCTGCCAGCGAGCCGCTGGCCAACCAGTAGTCGATCCGCCAGCCGACGTTCTTGGCCCGGGCGCTGCCCCAGTGCGTCCACCAGCTGTAAGCTTCGGCCCGGTCGGGGTGGAGATGGCGGAAGGTATCGACGAAACCGGCTTCTAGCAGGTTGTCAAACCCCCGCCTTTCCTCATTCGTGAACCCGTGCTTGCCGACGTTTTCTTTCGGCCGGGCCAGATCTATTTCTTGGTGGGCTACGTTAAGGTCGCCGCACATCAGCACCGGCTTGCTCTCCGCCAGTTTCCGGCAGTGTCTGGCGAAAGCCGGATCCCAGCCGTCGAACCGCAGGCCGAGCCGGCTCAGGTCGCCCTTGCTGTTGGGCGTGTAGACGGTCACCAGATAAAAATTGTCGAATTCGGCCGTAATCAACCGGCCCTCAGCGTTGGCATCGCCGAACTGGTCGGCCAGTTCGAACCGTCGGCAAGTGTCGGCCGGGAAATTCAGATCATAGCTTTGCGGGGCGGTCCGGCTGAGGATCATCGTGCCGCTGTAGCCTTTCCGTTCGGCCGGATTCCAGATGGGCTCGTAGGCGCCGAAGACTGCCGGGTCGACCTGGTCGGGCTGGGCTTTGATTTCTTGCAGGCAGACGATATCCGGGTCGAGCGCGGTCATCACCTCTTCCAAACCGCCCTTGTTCAGGCAGGCCCTCAGCCCGTTGATATTCCAAGATACGAGTTTCAGCATTTCTCAAGTTCCTCCTTTGCTGCTTTGCAGCGTCCGTCTGATGCGACGGTCGCTTTCCCTTTTCTTAATCGCTTCGCGTTTGTCGTGGCGCCTCCGGCCTTTGGCCGGCGCCAGTTCGACCTTGATGTGCTTATCAAGGATCAGTCTGGTCGGCACAATCGTGTTGTTCTTGGCTTCCAAGCTGGCCTTGAGTTTTCTGATCTGGGGCTTGGTCAGTAACAGGCGGTGGGCGGTCGCTGTCGCGTTCGCCTGATTGCCGGGGTTGAATACCTCCAGGTTGCGCAACCAGACCTGGCCGTCCTTGACGTCGACGAAAGCACCCTTGAGCGAGACGCGTTGGCGGCGGACGGCCGCGACTTCGAAACCCTTGAGGGCAATGCCGGCCACGACCTTCTGGCCAAGGTCGTAGTCGTAGCCCGCCCGCCGGTTGCTGATTGTTTTCTTGTCCGCCATAATCCGCATCCTTCCGTCTTCTAGTTTACATCTTTTAGAAGTCGGCCGAGACGGCCGCTTCGACCGTCTCAAAGATCGCGCCGTTGCCGCCCTTCTTCTCCTTCAGCCACCACTCCGCTCCGCTCAGGTAAATTGTTCTGATCCCCGTCCGCTTGGCGTAAGCCAGCCGGCTCTCGAGCGTGTCGGTTGTCAAATCCCCTCCCCCGGCCGGCTCGGCGTTGAGGCTTCTGATGAAGATCCGGCTCTCAGAATGCAGCAGTTTCAAGTTGCCGGCCGAGAAACTGTAATAGCTGGCCAGCGGCGTCGGTTTGAACAAGCCTTCGAAGAAACCGCGATTGTCGGGGTAGAGGTCGAGCTTGAGGCCGAAGGCGTCGGGGGCGGGTCGGAGCCGGCGGAAGGCGGCCCAATTGTTCGGCCGGCTGACGGCGATTTCTTTGTCCGTCAGCTCGTCCAGATGGCGGTAGAGTTCGGCCAAGTCCTCCCTGTCCAGCTGCCGGGCGCAAGCCGCCGCCTTGGCGGCGAAGATCTCGGGCTCCAAATGGTAGCCGACGAGATTGACGGCATCGTCGACTTTCTCAACGACCCGGCGGACGTATTCTTTGAGGCGGAGCTTGAATTCGGCTGCCTCCAGCTCGGCTGTCCACGGCGGCGCGTAACAGCGGCCCGGTCGGGCTTGGTGCAAGCCGATTTGCAGCTCGACGGCCACGTTGCGGCTTCTGGCGGCCGCGATTTGCCGCTCCAAGGTTTCGAAATCATACAGCCCGGCCGAGGGTTCGACAGCCGTCCATTCGCTGCTCAGCTGGACGCGCTTGAAAGGTATTTGGCCGAGCAGCTCGTCCAGGTCCTCGACCGGGTCGAGTTCCATCCGCCGGGCTTGGTCGGTCGACCAAACGACCCCCCAGGCGGTCGGTTGGTCGCCTTGCCGATAGCCGTACCAGGCGCCGATGCCCCAAATCAGGCCGAAAACGATGGCCGCCGTCACGGCCAAGCCGACCAGCAAGCTAATCAGATTGCTCAGCCGCCGCAGCCATTTGAACATGGTTATTTGATCAGTTTGAACTTTCTCAAGCAGTCGTCCAGCTGGCCTTTTTGCCAGCCGAGAACGAATTCCGACTCGCCGAACAGCGTCAGCGGCACGCCGGTCGTGCCGGTGCTCTTGACCAGCCACTCGGCGGCTTCCCGGTCGGCACTGACATCGACTTCCTCAAAAGCGACGCCCAAAGCTTCCAAGTAGGCCTTGACCACCCGGCAAAAGCCGCAGTCCGGCGTGGTGAAGACCTTGACGGTTATCCGCCCTTCAGCCATTCTCGCCACCCTTCGCCTTACCGGACTTAATTTTGACCAGCAGGATATGCGCCAGCATCAAGAAACCGGCGTTGAGCAGGGTGACGGCGGCCAGCGGCCGGCCGGCGCTCAGCGGCACCGACGCGACTATGTTGGCGAGTGCGAAACCGGCTTGTGCCGGAATTTTCGTCTTCCCATTTTTCAGGACATAAGCTTGGACGAGGAAAAAAACCGCCCAAGCGACCAGCGCGCCGATTAAGATTGCCGCGTCGGTTTCCAGGTGATGGGACAAAGACATGCCGCCGCTTTGGTGTTCGACTCCGGCGTGCCCGGCCACGGTTGGTAAAAATGACATCATCGGTCTATATATTAACACGAAGCCTTCGGCGGCCGAGCGGCTCAGGCTTTGAAAATGCTGCCGACCTGGCCGTACAGTTCGCCGGCAATCGCTGCGGGATCAGCGCCCAGCAAGCCGAAACACCACTTGCCACTGGAAAAAAACCGTCGGTAGGTGTCAAGAACTTGCTCTCTGGTTATGGCGGGCAGCATTTTCTCGTACATGTCATAATCCTCATAGGTTTCGTCTTCGTGGTGGATGATGTACTCTTCATAATGGTTGATGAGCCTAGCGGTGCTCAACTCTTTCCGGCTGTAACCGCCCGCCAATCTCCGCTTGATGTCTCGCAACTCCTTATCGCTCAGCCCTCCGTCCAGAACCCGGCGCACTTCTCTTGCTACCAGCTCAAGCAATGCCGGCGCGTTAGTCCTCTCCACGCTGCCGCCGAAATCCAATTCGGAATCTAAGGAATCCCAGCTGCTGCCGATGCCGTACGTCAGCCCCCTCTCTCTGGCCTGGCCGTTAATCCGGGAGGCCAAGCTGTAGCCGCCGGAGCCGATCAGCAGTTCGTGGATGACTGACAAACTGACCCTTTCCTCAAAGGACAGCGGCCGACCATCGCCTTTGGAAACATTCAACTCGAAGTACATTTTACCGGCTGCCCGGTTATCGACGACGACCGGTGCTTCTACCGACTGAAAAGGCGGATGGACGCGGCTGAACCTTTTTCCGGCGCCCTCCCCCAGCTCCCAATCGGTCAAAAGGGCTTTCAAAGCCTTTTCCTTGCCGGTCAGATCGCCGACGATTACGAAACGCATGTTGGCCGCGAAGTGCGTCCGGGCATAAAACCGCTTCAAATCCTCCAAGTCCAGATTATCCAGCAATTTGACGCGTTTCTCAGGCACCAAGTCGATGCCGCGGCAAGCCTTGATGATTTCCATGCCGATTATGCGGGCGTAATTGTCCAAGTGGCCGGTCAGCTCTTCGCTGATGACTTTCATTTCGGTCTTGAAATGCTCGGCTGAAAGGAGCGGTTTGCTGATTGCCAGCGTCAGCAGCTTGAGTACCCTTTCCCATTCGAAATCGGCGCAGCTGGCGATGTATTGGATGTCGTGCCCGCCGGTGGCGGCATTCAGGTCGGCGCCGTTCTTGCACACCTCCATCACAAAGTCTTTTTCTTCGCGGTAAACCTCATTGGCTTTTAAAACCATATGCTCCAGCGCGTGGGCGATTTCCGGCTTATCGGGCGGGCACAGCAAGGTGCCGCCCATAAAGCCTAGCGAAAAACGCATCACTTTGGCGCCTTTGACGTCGACCAGCAGGCCCTTGGCCCCGTTGGCCAACTCGACTTCCTTGACTTCATACTTCATAGCGGCTCTTCCAAATCGTTACTCGCGACATTATAGCACGCGATCCGCCCGAGAGCCCGGCGGTCGTGTATAATCATGAGGAGATATAGGTTTTATGAAAATCGACTTCAAAGGACTGCTGGCGACAAAGACTTTCTGGTGGAACTCGTTGCTTTTCGTCTTCTTCTGCTGGCTGGTCTTCTTCCGATTGCTGGTCTTCGGTTCCCAGACGGGCGTCCACTACCACGCCGACTTTATGATCCACATACACGGCCAGCCCCAGACATTGGACAATTTCTCCTTTTACGAGGAGACCTCGGCCTGCGGCAGCCAGTACCGCGACGATCCGGTTTCCCGGGTGCACCTGCACGACAACGTCAACCACGTCATCCACGTCCATGACCGGGCCTCGACTTACGGACATCTGATGGCCAATTTAGGCTTCAGCCTTTCCGGCAGCGTCCTGCAGACCAGGCAGGAGGTTTACGTCGACGGTCAGGGCGGCCAGTTGCGCTTCATCCTCAACGGCGAAGAAGCTTACGATGTCGCCAACCGGACAATCGGCGACCAAGACGTCTTGCTGATAGATTTCAGCAATGACGGGATCGACGAGTTGCACCGTCGCTACGCGGCGATTCCGAGGGGGGCGGCGGAAGCCAACGAGCTGCAGGATCCGGCCGCTTGCGCCGGCGACGGCGAGCGCGAATCTTTCTTCCAGCAGGTCAAGGACGCCTTCACTCTCTGACCTTTCAGGCATGAAGCGCTGGGAAATCCTGATTTGGGTCCTCTTGGCCGCTTTGGCGGTCTGGGCCGTCTTCCATTTCGCATCCGACTCGGAGGAAGGGCGCCCGCCGGCTACCGCGACGGTCAATCCCAACGCCCGTCTGGCCGGCAGCGGCTCCCCCCTGCCTGCGCCCGCTTGGGAGGATCTGGTCGTCGAGCAGCAGCAATTCGACGGCCGGATCTTTGTCTTGAGTTACGACATAGAGAGCGGCAACTGGCAGCTTGATTTCTTCCAGCAGGGCAGCCAGAGCCTGCGCTATATCGCCGAGGCCGGCATCTTCCTCTACTACAACGTCGCGGAAACCGTTTGGGACGAGGTCGACCCAAACCTGTTGCACGATGAAATCCGCCAGCTGACGGATATCGATGACATCATCTTGTCGGCCAGCCAGCTGGACGCTTTCAGCCGGCTGGCGGTCGAGGACAAATCGGCCGGCTGCAGCCAGGATACCGCGGCGCTGTGCGCTGTCTGGACGGCCAGAAGCTTTGCCGGCGCCGAAGAAGTCGTCATCTATGTCAACAAGCAGACCCGCAAGATAGACCACATCGTGACCCTCAATCCGGCCGATCCTGCCTCGGGGGCCATAGTTACCAATTATTATTACCGGCCGGTCGAGATCGGCCTGCCGCCGCTGGGAGAGGTGCGTTTCTTGGCCGATGGGTAAAAGTAGGTCGCGCCGCCGTTCCTAGCCACTCCCCTTGCCCGCTGGCAAGCGGTTCCATGCTTTGGCAGCCAGGCCGTTTCGGCTACTTGCGGCTTTTGGGCTTGAACTCGTGGAATTCGCCGGTATTGAGGAAAAACTGTTGCCGCCAAGGGGGTTTAAGCTGTTTGTCATAGAGGAAATGGCAGAACATCTGGAAGGTGTTGAGATGGGCGACGATCAAGACGTTTTGCTCCAGGTGCTCGGCGTGGATTTCCTGCCAAAAATCCTCGACCAGCTTCAAGGATTCGGCGATGCTTTGCCCGCCCTTGAACTTCTTGGTCAGCTTGTTCTTGCTCAGAAACAGCCGGACCAGCCAGATGAGGGCGAACTGGTTGTTGAAGCCGGTTTTAAACTCGGCTAGACGCTTGTCGATCTTGACTTTCAGCTTGGGGTCGGCCTGCTCGTTCTTGACGATTTCGGCCGTCTGGCGGCAGCGCGTCAGCGGCGAGCAGTAGATGATGTCCAGGTCCACCTCTTTTTTTATCTCCTTGGCGCTGTCCAGAGCTTCTTCCCGGCCTTGGCTGGTCAGGTTGGAGACGCGTTGGTCGGTCTCGTTGATAATCAGGAACCGGTTGTGTTCGGCTTGGCCGTGGCGGATGAAAAACAGGCGCATAATCCAGCTTGACCCCTCAGGGATGCATCTCAATCATAAATTCATACGCATTATATAACATGGCTCCGCCAAATACCTAACCGCCAGCAGTTGCCGGCCGGCCCGTTGGTGGTATAATTCAGGTCAAAGGCTGAGAGTTTCAAATTATGGCCCAAGTCCCCAAGGTAATCAATGTCGGCAAACAGCATTCCGTCTACAGAGGCGAGGTCTACGAAGTCGACGCCCGCGGCGTTGTCGGCCGCCACGACGCCGACAAGGGCTTGGCAGCCAGGAAGAACCGGACCGTCAGCAAGATAGTCGCCATCTACAGCGAGGTCCTGAACAACGACCTGACTCCCTCCCACCGCCTCCAGGTCATGGACGAGCAAGACGTCAAGCGGGCCATCCGGGAGGCCAAGGACAGGGGCAAACGGCCGACCGAGAGGAGCTTGAAGTACGCCGCCAAAGCCAAGGCGATTCTGAAGGTCGAGTTTCACGACCTCAGTTCCCCTACCCCGCCGGCCAAGCCGCTGTTTAAGAACCGGTCGCTGGAGAGGATCAAGTTCTTTATCTGGCTGCCGATTGCCGCTTTGGGCGGCCAGCTGATCGTCGTGGCGGTCAGCGATACGGGTTTGGTCGATACGGCCGGCGTCACGCCGACGATTGCCGTCCTCTACTGGCTGGGCTGGATGGTTTACTTGGCAACCGTTTTCCGCGCGTTCGGCTGGCTGCTGGATCTCAGCTACGAAATCAAGCAGAATAAAGCGATCAAGCTGAATATTCCGGACCCGAAGAGCTTCATTCTGGCTCTGGCCGTTATCTTGGCCGGCAGCATAGTCGACCTCGCTTTCAACGGCAACGTCGAGGCCGGCGTCAGGATTTTCTCCATCGTTCTCTGGGGAACCGGCGGCGCCATGTGGCTGCTGCTGCTCGGCCGCTTCTTCCAGTGCGTCGGCCGGTTGATCGGCTCATCGAGGTGGATGGGCTTCGTGCTCGCCCTGCCCTTCGCCCTCCTGCCCATATCGGCCCATGTCTCAATGCTTTACCTCCAGCGCCGGCTCAACTTGCTGGACAAGAACAAGATGAACTTCTTGGTCGGCTGAAACCCGGCCGGCCGCCGGTCAGCTATACCGCTGCTGCTTGGTTCTGGCTGACTCCAGCCGCCGGCCGATAAGTTCGCAATCTTCCGTCAGGCTGTCCCGGCGGGTTGCCAGTTCATTAACCAGCCACTGCCGTTTGGCGGCCACTTGCCGTATAATTGCCCGGTCGCCCGTTTCCCCGGCCGCCTTGGCAGCGGCCAGCAATTTGTCCAGTTCGGCTGCCTCCCCGCTCAGAGACGCCTCCGTCTGCGCCAGCAGCCGTTCCGTCATGGTCAGCCGCAGCTCCAGAATAGCAATTTCCTTCCTTACCGCTTGCCGGCGGTGCTTTTGGTATTCGGGCGTAATGCCTACGTGAGCGACGCTGCCGTCCGCCAGCTCAACCGCCTCCACGGCAGCCAAGTCCAGCGCCGCCGCCTGCTCTTCAAACCGTTCCAAATCGTCCGGCAGTATGACTACCGGCCGGTGCGGACCGTCGGCCGGGTTCTCCGGCTGAGTATGCCAGAGCGGGGTGAACGTTTCGTAATCTCGGCTCATAATCCAGTTATTATAAATTCAATATCGACCTGGCTCGCGGACTCTGAGTCAGATCGAACACTGAGGTCGTTTGTGCTGCAGATTGAAATTAGCCTAGAAGCTTCAACATTATTGTAAGCTATGCAAAGGTTCCCTGTAATCTTTTTCCGGGAAAGATCGGAACGGATAAACGCTATTCGTAAAGCTGGGAATGAGTCCCAATCAAAACGAAGGTAATGATGTCCTTGTCCCGCCTGAAAATTGCCCGCACGTCGCCCGAGATATTGATACTGAAGTAGCCCTGAAACTTCCCTTTGAGGGGATGTAGCCGCAAGCGCGGGTCTTTAGGGTCAGCCTTAAATATGCGCAATCTGCCGTCAACCTGATCTTGGAGCTTGGGAGCCAGCAGCTTATACTTCTTTTTGAACTCCCGGTTTGAACGAATTGTCATGACCGCAGGTCATTGATGAAATCGTCAACATCGTCAAATTCCGGGCCAACCTCGCCTTTTTTAATTGATTCCTCAGCCTCTTCAAGCAACTTTTCAAGTTTGGGCGTCACTGGTTCGGGGGCATAAAGCTCGACATGGCGAGTGACAATTACCTGCTTCAGATAACTGTTGATTAAGCTATTAAGGGTCAATCCCAGCTCCTGAGCCAGCTCCTGAGCTGCCTTTTTGGTGGCGGCGTCTGTTTTAATGGTAATTACCTTGTTCATAATACTTAATTATATACTAGGTATTACCTTGAAATCAATATTTGGCTCGGGGCCCAGGACTCGAACCTGGATTGCTGGGACCAAAACCCAGAGTCCTACCATTAGACGAACCCCGATCAAAGCCGGCCTCGTTACGGATTATATCATTTGGCCATGTGTCGCTTCGGTTCGGCCGAAGGATTTGCGGGGTAAGCGCGATACCAGTCGTCGTCCCTCGTGGCAACGTTGATTATCGCCCAGACATGGATACCCGCAGCCGCCAAGACAGCCGGGATGCCGATCCAAATCAAGATCAGGTCGACCGCCTTTGATTCAACAAAAATTGTCGACACGGGGACGGTTATTGCCGCGACCGCGACGACAAAGCCTAACCAGAATTTGCGCCTGTCTTTTTCGTAAGTGTACAACCAGGTATTGTAGGCGAACATCACGGCCGCCAAGACGGCCACAGTCCGGTTCAAGGGCCGGTGTCGGTAAAGCTTGTATTGTTTGGCCGGCTTGAGACTTCGGTCGAACAGCAGCCAGGCCCTGACCAACAGCACCGTTGAGGCGCCGGCGTAAGCGGCGTACAGGGATAAGCTTGGCCCGCGGTCCCAGGCCAAGTACCTGATGGTGTCCGCTAATTCGCCTAGGGACAAGCTTTCCCCGTAATTAACAAACGCCAGCAATTTGAGGTCACCGAGCAAAAAGGTAAAGATGGCCACCCAGGCAACCACTTCAAGCGCCAGTCCCGTCCATAGTCTGGCTTTATCCTTGTCATAGGTGTACAGCCAAGAGACAGGGCCGGCCGCCAGACCCAGCAAGATGGCTTCCCTCTTGTTCTTGCCGCCGGCCGGCGCCTTGGCCGGGTCTCTCGTTTTCTTAGCCATGGCTACCTCAATAACGGTAGGGGTAGTCGCGGTACCACTCGGAACCCCTGATCGCGACATCGATTATTACCCAGATATAAATACCGAAGAGAGCCAGGCCAAACAGCAGGTCCAGCCCGACCAAGGTGGTCCCAGCTGATGCTTCCGCGGCTAATTCGGACAGGATGCTTAAGACGCCGCCCACTGCTGAAACGCCGAAAGCGAGCCAGAACTTAGCTTTGTCCTTGTCGTAAGTGTAGAGCCAGGCGATATAGGTCAGGAAAATCGCCAGCAGGATGGCCACGACCTGGCTGCGTGGCCGGCGGGGGTATCTGGCATACCACGCCGCCGGTTTGGCTAAATAATTGATCGCGACGACCAGCCTGGTCAGAAGCGGCAACGCGAATGTTCCGAGCAGGGCCCATTTCTGCCAAGCGGTGGTACGAACGATATCTATGATATCCCGGACTGTCGCCTCTTCCGCGTTGTAATCGTCGTAGTTGCCCGATGCTATGGCGATAATTAGCATGACGATTATGGTCAGCCAAGCCAGGAATTCCAAGACCAAGCCCACCCACATCTTGACCTTGTCCCGGTCGTAGGTGTGAAGCCAGGCGATAGGCCCCATCGCCAGTCCGAGCAAAACGGCGTCGCCCTTGCTTTTTCTGATAGTTTCCGGCTGGACTGGAGCCGGAGCGTGCAGCGGTTCCATTATTAAGCCGTATTATACACCGAACCCGGCGCGTCACTTGTATTTGAGGATATCCATCAAGGTGTCGGCGGAGACGTCGTCGGGCGAGCTGTCGACTAGTTGCTCCAGCTCCTTCCTGACCGCTTCTTCGTCCAAGCCGGTGCCGATGACGACCAAATCGGTTTGCGGCGTCTGCCCCATCTCCCATTCGTCCAGTTTCAAGCTGCAGCGTTTGCCAACCGCCTGGAAGATGAACTTCTGACCGATTCCCTTCATGCCGAAGAAGATGATGCCTTTAGCTCTGAAGACGGCCGGATCCAGATCGGCCGCCCAAGCCTCGAACTTGCGAGGATCAAGTGGCTCCTGGGTGCTTAAGGAGACGGTCTGGAACCTGTCGTGCAGGTGTTCGTGATTGTGCTCATGGTCGTGGTCGTGGTCGTGATGATGGCCGGCTTTGAGGTTTAGCTGGGCCGACGGTTTCTCCTCCAAGTCCAGCAGCAGGTGGAAATCAACCCGGCCGTGGCTGGCTTCCAACAGACGCGCCTTGGGGTTGGCCAGCCGGATCGCCTTGCGGATATCGGCCAGCTTCGGCGCGTCCACCAAATCCACTTTGTTGACGATGACGATGTCGGTGACGGCCAGGTCGCTGACGGCGTTTTCATTGGTCTGGTTGTTCTTCTCGAAGTTGTCGGCGTCAACGACGCTGACCAAGGCGTCGAAATGGGCGTAATTGTTCTTCAGCAGGCGCAGCATCGTGGCCAGCTCCCTGGGCTCGGCCAATCCGGAAGCTTCGACGACGATATAGTCCAGCCGGCTGCCCTGATGGGCCAGCTGGCCGATGGCGTCGTCCAGATTCTCGCCCTCCAGAGTGCAGCAGATGCAGCCGTTGCTCAGCTCCAAAGCCGTGTCCGTTTGGGCCGCCACCAGCATCGAGTCGATGTTGACTTCGCCGAAATCGTTGATAATCACGCCTACTTTCAAACCTTCGTCGTTGCCCAGCAAGTGATTAAGCAGGCTGGTTTTGCCGGCGCCCAAAAAGCCGGTCAGCAGCAGGATGGGGATTGAATTGCGGCGGGGCATGTCGTCTGGGTGATCTTAAGAGGTTTGGGTATACACGTACCCGTAATGATAACACAGACTGTACCGGCAGCTTCCGATCCTCTTGCTGGCAATAACTTGGCGATTATGTTGTAATAAAGACATGGAACAACTCAACGGACAGTCGGCAGATTTTGAACTGCTGGAAATTGAAGCGGAAGATATCAGAGTGATGGATATCGAGGTGCCGCTCTTTTACGAACATTCGCCCGAACCGTTTACCGACCTCGGTCTGCGTCTGGTTATCTCCGAGGACCGTCCGTCCGTGGATCTGACCCATGCCGATACCGAGGTGTGCATCGTCAAAGAACCGGCTTTTAGATGTTTTGTTCATTATCCGCAGCAAGACTGCCCGCCCCTTTTCAGCGCCAATGAGGAGCTGGTCGGCATGTTGCTGGAGAAGGAGTTCCCTTTTACGGAGATGAAGCGGCCGCAAGGCTTGGCTTTTGATCTCTACTGCAAGCTCATAACCTACGGCTTTCTTAAGACGTTTGAGGATTGAAGTGAAGTTTGCCGGGCTCGAGAGCGGTTCCGATTGATATAATTGGCCTAGTTCGCAATATCGCGCAGGCAACTAATGAACAGGCTCGCCCCAGATGACTTCAAAGACTACGTTTCAGACCTGAAGATAGACGGTTTGCGCGGCCGCTATTGGCAAGCGCCGGCTCTGAGCAAGCGGGCGTCAGCGCGTACTCTGGTAGCCGTCTACGGCCACCACTCCTCTCTGGAGCGCAATCTCGGCCTGGCCCAATACCTGCGCCGTTTCGGCCGGGTTCTCATCCCCGACCTGCCCGGCTTCGGCGGCATGGACAGCTTTTATGAGACCGGCCGGTTGCCGACGCTGGACAATTACGCCGACTACTTGAAGGCTTTTTTGGATGCCGAGCTGGATAAGGACAAGCCCGTCGTCCTGGTCGGTTTCAGCCTCGGCTTCCTGATCGCGACCCGCTTCCTGCAGCGGCACCCCGCTTACCGCGAGCGGGTTTCATCGGCGGTTTCGGTTGCCGGTTTCGTCAAGCACGACTGCTTG
The DNA here is from genome assembly GCA_009839685.1 of Candidatus Saccharimonadota bacterium. Classification (GTDB taxonomy): domain Bacteria; phylum Patescibacteriota; class Saccharimonadia; order Saccharimonadales; family VXPC01; genus VXPC01. Next base: position 46,113 of record VXPC01000014.1, read on the forward strand.
AAGTTCGATCCCGGCCGGCGGTGTTTCTACTTGACGGTAGCCAACACAGTCAGAACCAAGCTGGGAGCGGCCGTTTTCCGCCGCCTGCTGCTGAACAGGTGGGTGCTGCGGCGGTTTTACGCCCGGACTTACTCGGCCCGGCACAAATTCGCCGGCCGATCTCCAGCTGACCGGGAGCGGTTCCTGAAAATGGAAGTCGGCTTGTGGCATCTGAACGATTCCAGGACCTGGGCCTTCACGGCCAAGGAGATGCTGACCTGCGATTTGACTGGCAAGCGGTTGAAACTGCCCCTTTTCCATCTGGACGTGGCCGGCGACCAGTTCCTTGACGCGGCCACCAATTTAGCCAATCTGAAAAGGATATATAATAAGGTCGAAGTCTTGAACGTTGAATCGTCGGCGCACGCGCCGAGCGTGATAGCCTCGGCCGAAGAAATCGAAGCCATCATGCCCGACGACATGGCGGATGTCGTCCGGCGGAGTTTCAAAGGCTGACAGGCAGACCTCATGAAGATCGGTATCGTCTCCCCTTACTATATGCATGCCTTCGGCGGCGTGCAGACCTTGATCAAGCACCTCCAGCGCCTGTTGGCGGAGCGCGGCCATGAGGTGCTGATTATCGCGCCCAAGCCGCGGTTGGAGACCTCGATGGAAAAAACGCCCGACGGCGTCGTCCTGCTCGGCGTCAGTGCCGAGGTCAATTTCAAGAATCCTTTCCATACGACCTTTCCGCTGGCCGCATCCAGCCGCCGGCTGGTGGCCGACTTCCTCAAGGACTACGAATTCGACGTCCTCAATATCCACGAACCTTGGATGCCGCTTCTGCCCTACCAGATCCTTCAGGAGGCGACCTGCCCGATCGTCGGCACCACCCACGCCCGCTGGCCCCGGTCATGGTTCAACAAGTCGCTGGAAAAAGTCCGCACGCCTTATTTCCGGCTTGTCCTAAACAAGCTCGACAAGATTACGGCCGTCTCCAGCGTGGCGGCCAAGAACGTCAACTTCGTCGACAAGAGCCTGGAGGTGCAGATCATTCCCAACGCCATTGACAGAGAGGTATTCGGCCAGCGGATTGACGGGCTGCGCCAGCCGGAACACGAACCCTATATCCTCTATTTAAACCGCCTGGAAAGACGCAAGGGCCCCCTATTGCTGCTCAAGGCTTACCGCGAATACGTCAGCCGGACCAAGCAACGGCCCTTGCCGCTGGTGATGGCCGGCGCCGGCCCGCAGGCCGACAGCTTGTATAACTATGTTGTTCGGTATGGTCTCGACAGCCTTGTCAGCTTCGAAGGCTTCGTCAGCGACCAACGCAAGATGGAGCTTTTTGCCAATGCCCACCTCTACGTTTCCCCGGCCCCCTTCGGCGAGAGTTTCGGTATCGTCCTGTTGGAGTCGATGGCGGCCGGCCTGCCGATCCTAGCTGGTAACAACGAAGGTTACAAAACCGTTTTAACCGGCGCGGGAGCCGATTCCTTGATCAATCCCAGAGAGCCGGAGGGTTTCGCCGCCGCCATGGACAAGTTCTGCAACGACGATGAGCTGAGGGCCGACTGGATCAACTGGGCCGGCGGGGAGATCGGCCGCTACGACTACCCCCTGATCGTCGACCAGTACGAAGAGTGTTTCAAGATGGTTGCCGGCAAACTGGTCTAACGCCGTCTTCCGGACGGGTTGTTGTGATATAATCGCTCCTAAGTAGAGGCAGTTTTAAGGGCTTAGATATCGAATGCTTAACCACGACCCTTCGGATAAACCCAAAGTAAATCTGGAGGTCTCCGCCGGCACGGCTTTCAAGGTGACCGGCGTCGTCTTGCTGATGATTCTAAGCATGGAATTCGGAGGCAGCATCTTCACGATCATCTTGCTGTTCTTGGCAGCCCTGTTCTTGGCCGTGGCCCTCAACCCGGCCGTCGGCCGCATCAGCGAGGCTTTGAAGATCAAGCGGCGGGGGTTGGCGACGGGCATCGCTTTCGCCCTAGTCATGGCTATTTTGACCAGTTTTCTGACCGTTACCATCGTGCCGTTAGTTAATCACGTCAGAGATTTTGCCGGCGGCAGCGTAGACGACGAAGGGAGCCTTATCTCCAGAGTCGAGACCTTCCAGGAACAGGACAATTTCGTTTCCAGATTGGCTGACCGTTATGAAATTGACGAACGGCTGTCTGAGCTGGCAAACGAGGTGTCCACCCGACTGGGTGAAAATACCGACAGCATAGTCGATATTTTTGTCAAATCGCTGTCGGCCGTGGGCAGCTTCATAGCCGTCATGATTATGGCTTTCCTGATTCTGGTTGAGGGTCCGGCTTTTATCAAGCAGATCAGAGTGCTGCTGCCGAAGGAGAGAGCCCGCAAGTGGCACCGATTAGGCAAGGAAATGAGCCGGGTGATCACAGGATACATCAACGGCCAGCTTATCATTGCCGTAATCGCCGGGCTGTTCGCCATGTTGTTCATGACTATTTTCGGGGTACCCAACGCCTTGGCGATGGCCGGCATCGTAACCTTCTTTGCCCTAGTCCCCTTGTTCGGCGCTCTGGTCGGCTCGGCAATCGTTGTCATCCTGACCCTGTTGGTCAATGTCAATTTGGCGCTGCTGCTGGTGGCCTACTTCTTTATCTATCAGCAAGTCGAGAACGCTACCATCCAGCCCTGGATTCAAGGCCAGCAGACCAATTTGAGCACCCTGCAGGTTTTCTTGGCCGCCCTGGTCGGCGTCCAGGTAGCGGGCGTGTTCGGCGTGTTACTGTCCGTGCCGCTGGCAGCTTGCCTGAAGATCGTCATTGTCGACTACTTGAAGACCCATAAAGACTACATAGAGAAGAAATACCTGTCCGTGTCAGCTTCCAAGAAACGCGACGCGGCCAAGTGAGATCCTAACTTGGCCGCCAGATTTGTCCGTAGTCGGTGTCCAAGACTTTAATGCCACCAGCTGAAAGCTCTTCCCTTAGTCGGTCGCCGAGGTTGAAGTCCCCGACCTCTCTAGCCGCGGCACGCTTGTCAAGCAACTCTCTTTGCTCAGGCCGCAGATCCGCCAGTTCGCTAAGCTTCAGGCCGAATATTTCATCCACCTCCCTTATGAATGCCTCCAAGTGAGGCTTAACGGCATCCGGCATTTTTTCAGCAGCCAAACCTTGAGCAACTTCGTCCAGTTTTTCCAAGGCTTTGGGGCTGTTCAGATCGTCGGCCAGCTCGCGCCCGACCTCTTCCAAGGTTGTTTGCAGCCTGGAAGCCAGTACGTCCGCCTCGCCGGCGCCTTGTAGCTGGTAACGCCTGGCCGACAATGCCTGCAACCGGCTTAACCGCCGGTCGGCGGCTTCCATCATATCCCAGTTGAAATCGGCTAAACTGCGATAGCGCACGCTGAAGACCGCCAAGCGCAACACCCGCAGGTCGTAACCCTTGGCCTCAATATCTTCAAGGGTATAAAAATTATTCAGGCTCTTGGACATCTTCTCGCCATTGACCGTAATGAAGTCGCTGTGCAGCCAAATCTTGGCTAGCGGCCGGTCGTAAGCGGCTTCGCTCTGCGCCAGCTCATTGGTGTGGTGAACGGGTATATGGTCGATGCCGCCGGCATGAATATTGATCGGCTGGCCCAAATAGTGCCGGCACATGGCCGAGCATTCCAGATGCCAACCCGGGAAACCCTTGCCCCACGGCGAATCCCATTCCATGTCGCGCACCTGGTTGGCGGGAGTCAGTTTCCACAAGGCAAAGTCCGTCGCGTTCCGCTTTTGCGGGTTAAACTCGACTCTGGCGCCCGCTTGAACACCTTCTTTGTCCAGCTTGGCCAATTTGCCGTAATCGGCCAATTTGGCCGTATCGTAGTAAACGCCGTCGTCAATCAGGTAGGTGAAACCCTTCTTTTCCAACTCCTCTATCAAGGAGATCTGCTGCTCTATGTGCTGACTGGCTTTGGGCAGATGGTCAGGCGCGGTGAAATTCAGCCTCTTCAGGGCCTCGAGAAAGTAGGAGGTGTAAAAATCCGCTACTTCGTAAGCCGTTTTGCGCTCGCTCCTAGCTTTCTTGGCCAGCTTGTCTTCCCCTTCGTCGCCGTCGCTGACCAAATGCCCGACGTCCGTGATATTCATGACCCAAACCGGTTTGAAGCCATCGGCCCGCAAGGTTCGGATCAGCAAATCCCAGCGCAGGAAAGCGTACCAATTGCCTAAGTGGGGGTAATCGTAGACGGTCGGCCCGCAAGAATAAACGCTCACAACCCCGCTATCGTCGGCCGTGACGGGCTGCAACTGCCGGCTCAAGGTATCACGCAGCTTCACTTCCCGCCTCCTCGGCCAGCAACTCTTCGGCCGTCCTTAAGACGTCGGCTTCTATCTGGGCGAAATCCAAACCCTCGGCTTCCCACTTAGCGCCGGCCGCGTAGGGGTGGCCGCCGCCGCCGAAGGTTTCGGCCAGATTTTTGGCTACTTGGCAGCCGCGGTAGCACCTGATGCGCAGGGTGACGCGGAAGAGCCGGCCGAGTTGATCCTCGTATTTCTTAAAGCCCAGGCTCAACCTGACGTTTTCGACCGCCTTCATCTCATCCAAGACGATGGTCGGATTGAACAGGGTGCCGGTCTGCTTGATTTCCTCGTACTCAATCGCCAAAACCGCTATCTGCTCGCTCCCATGAAACCTGATTCTCTGCAGCAATTCGCCCCGGTAAGCCAGCAATTTGACGGGCAGTTCCTGCCACTTGAGCCTTCTTTGGGCTAAACTGCTCAGGTTTACGCCCAAATCGACCAGGTCGGCGACCGCCCTTAGGGGTTCAGAGTTGCCGACCATGACCTGGCTGGTAAATCCCAAGCTGTCGCTCAGAATACTGGCTGTCAGGAAAGTAGCGGCGGTTTCATTAAGCGGCCAACCCAAGTGTTTGGCGGCGGCAAGGATTAACTGCCCGGTAGCGGCCATCTCCGGCCGGTTCAACCTCAGTGTCGCGAAATCAATGTCGGTGTCCGAAGCGTGATGATCTAAAATAACGAACGGCTTGAGTTTGAGTCTCTCCATGATCGCCGGCCGGTCCTCTTCGGCGCCTAACAGGTTGCTGACGCTGTTATCAACCATGACGGCCAGCTCGAAACCGCCGTTTAGGTCGGTGTTGAATCTTTCCCAGCCGGTCAGGAAGCGCAGATAGGTCGGAATCTCGGTCCGGCAATACAAAAACACCTCTTTGCCCATATTCGACCAGATTTCCTCCAAGGCTAGGGCCGAGCCGAGGCTGTCAGCATCCGGGTTGTTGGCGACGATAACGGTAACCTTGCCGGCTTGATCCAGCAGCGACCCCAACTGGTCAAACAGCGCTGTCAACCCCGAGTGTTCCGAATCGTTCAAAGTTCTTCCTTTCTCGAAGGAATCAGAGGCCCAAGTTGCCCAACTGGCCCATGAAGGGCTTCATCGTCTCGGCCGCCAGTTTCTGGCTCTGGGCGATGGCCTCCTTCATGGCTTCCGCCAGCCACTCCTCCAGCTCGCCGACATTCTCCAAATCGACCCGGTCGGGGTCGATATGGACTTTCTTCACTTTCTGCTCGCCGGTGATCTCAATGACGACGGCGCCTCCGCCGCCCTCAACCTCCAAGGTTTCTTTCTTAAGCTGTTTTTGGGCTTTGCGGACCTGCAAAAGCAGTTTGGCTTGATCGAATCTGTTCATGGCTACCATCTTAACAGGCTTGGAGTCTTTTTGCGACCCTGCTTGTTCAAGGCGAACTGCGAATCCAGGCCTTTATTTTCGTTTGAGTGAAATAAACTCAACCAGCGTACCCTAGGGTCAGAATTGCCAAGAAGCATAGCCCCACTGGCCGTCCAGCCCCAAGGCTCGCACGCAGATGGTATCGTAGGACTCCCCAATGGTCCAGAAGTAACTTTGTCCGGCTACTGTTTTAGCTGAAAGCTCTACAAACGCCAAACTGTTGCAACCGTAGCGCTGAGACATATGTGGCGTCAGGTAGAGGTACTCAAAGTAGGTTATCTCCGAATCAGCCCTGATCTGCACGTGTTCAGTGTCGACCGTAAAACCTTCTACGGTGCTGATGCTAACCACCGGCGGCAACAGTTCGGGCGACTTAGGCGTGCCGGTTTTTTCAACCAGTTTGTAGTAATAATTGCCCAACTGGTCAATGGCACGAACGCAGTAATCACGTCCGGCTAAGTAGTCTTCCTGCACACGATATCCGGGCATGTAAATAGCGGGCGGTATCCCTCCTGCCCACAGATATCCTTGAACCCAGAAGGGGTTATCGTCGAAGTCCCCCGCCCTGGCCCTGTAATTGCGACTGCTGGGGGGCGCCTTGCCGATATCATAGTATTCTGCGACCGAGCAATCCGCGGAATCTCCCGGCTCTGCTTCAGGCAGAACAGCGATAGTCCAGTCAACGTAACCGGAAACGTTCAGCAGTCGAAAGTGAGCCGTTGTGGTGCCGTCGGTCCCGCGATCTGAAAAAATATGCTGCGATTTGACGTAAACTATCGGTCCGCGATTGGGTCTGACCTGCACGTAGGTCTGATTGCCGTCGGCATCGGTGGCTTCAAAGCAGTAGATGAAATCAACAAACTGGTCCGAGCTGTTCGGATTATCGTTTTCACGCACGATTATGATAGGCACCCGGCCACCCGTCGTTATCTCTTCAAATTGCAATGGTTCAGTTACATACTCATCGCCTTCGTAGTAGCTGGCTATGTAATTGCCCTTGAACATCTGTTCGCAGGCGGTGCCGGCTTGCAACCACGGGTACGACGGCTCCGCGAAGACGGACGTCCTAGTCATTGCAGCTCTGACGCGCCCCACGCGGTAGCTAACGCTTTCGCTTGCGGACGCTTGCAGGTACGGACTCTTGAAAGCGGCTACTCTTTTAACCGAAACAACCGGATTACCCGTGTCAATATCGTGCAGTATGTGCCTGACCCTGTCGCCGGATCTGGCCTCGAAACAAATCCACTTGTTGCGATAGGCTGCCTGCGCGTCTGGCGACTGGGGCAGCTCCCGCACTCTGGATTTCCTTATTTCCGGATGATTCGGCGCGTAGCCTTTGAAGGTATTCTCATCGCAGTTTTCACCCACGTCGACAATCTTATGCTTCCAGTAGATGCGGTTGTGCGTCCACGGGAAAGTGTTTCTCTCCAACGTGTCGGCGACAATAGTTAAATCTCTCTGCCGCGTAATAAGCTCGAACAGGTTTTCCGTGAAGGTCAGTTCCGGATCCTCGTGACTGCTGCCGTAAGCCACCAAGCCGAAACCGATCATCGCGAGCAGGCTGGCTGCGGTGATAGCTACCAACCGAGCCATCTTGTCAGGCAGCTTTTTAACGGCTTTTGCGTTTCTGGAATCAAGCTTGTTGTTAGTCTTCGGCAAAGCCATGCTCCAAATCTCTCATATCACCTCAAATTATACATAAAAAAAGAGGGGGGGGGGCAATAACCGGCCTCAGCCTTCCGGTTGCTGCAGGCTGTAGATCTCCTGCGTCTGGGGGTGCTGGATCCAGGCGGCGAAGTAGCGCCTGACCTGATAGAAAAGGCTCATGTTGACCAAGATGACGATAATCATGATGCCGATGGCCCTGGCTAAGGGGTTGAAGGGAAAAACCTTTTTCCAATGATCGGCGAATTCGTGCAAGCCGACGACGGCAACGATGATAATCAGCGGCAGCAGCATCTCGACACCTTGGGTCTTGATGCCCGCGTTCAGCCCGGCGATAACCAGCAGTCCGAGCGCCCCGAAACCCAAGTAGGCCTTGCCGACCCTTAGCAGCGGCTGCTGGCGGGCGAAATAAAGCCCGAACGGAATCATGGCCGCTATGAAGACGTCGAGCAGCGGCAGCCGGCCGAGCCAGCGCGAGGCGTTGTAGGGCGCCTGCCAGACCAGGCTCTTGAGGGTTTGCAGGAAGTTGTCCCCGACTTGCCGGACGCTCTCGACCGCCTCGGGTATGCCCCAGGCGACGAAAACCGCTTGCTGGTCGTAGCTGAAGCTGAGGAACATGACGGCCGCTAGGACGATGTAGGTTATGACCAGGCTCAACTTGAGCCGAGAGCTGAGCAGCCGGCGCAGCACCCGGTGGCGATAGAAAATATGCAGGAAAAGAGCCGTAATCAGCCAAGGCGCCAAGGGGGTGAACCAGTTGAGGACGGCCGCCGTCAAGGCGGCCAGCTTCAACTGGAGACTGTGGCCATAGTCTTTCATCAAGGTAAGGCAGGCGGCCAAAACGAGCAAGAAGGCCAGCGAGGTCATCTCCGGCGTGCCGGCTCTGGCCAGCTGCAGCATCCAGCTGTTAAGAACCAGCAGGCTGGTGCCGGCCAAGCTGATCAGGACGCCGAACCGCCTTCTTAGCAGCAGCAAAAACGTGCCGGCGACGAGCAGCGCCGACGCGCTGCTGAAAATCCGGGCGGCCAGGACGCCGTCGCTGACGACGAAGCGCAGCAGGTAGACCCCTAAGTGATAGGGCCAGTAGAGGAAGTTTTCAAACGGATCCGGGAAAGTCGAGGTGGCTTCCAAAACGGCGGCCTCGGCCGGGCTGTGGCCGGGCAGCAGCTGGCCCGGGGCGATGCCGTAGCTCAGCGCCAGCGCCAGAAGGAAGATAAAAGCGGTGTAGACGACCGGCAGCCAGCCGCTGAAGGTCTCCGAATTAAGGTTGGTGCGGGCTAACAACCGCCCGGCAAGCTTGTTCAACACGTCCGGTTAGCTTTCACTTAAGCTTATTTTAACCCATTTCCAGCTCTTCGGCCGGAATGTCCAGATTCTTCTCCAGCGTCAGATAACGTTGGATCTCCTTGTTGAAGTAAAGCTCGACCTTGCCGACCGGCCCGTTACGGTGCTTTTTGATCTGAACTTCCAGGATGCCCTGTTTCTCTTCGTTATCGGGGTTATAGTATTCCTCCCGGTACAGGAAAGCGACGACGTCGGCGTCCTGCTCGATCGAACCCGAGTCGCGCAGATCGGCCAGCGCGGGGTGCTTGTTCTCCCTGGTCTCGGTTTGCCGGCTGAGCTGCGAGAGAGCGATGACGGGTATGTTGAGCTCTTTGGCCAGCAGCTTAAGCCCGCGGGAGATCTCGGAAATCTCCTGCACCCGGTTGTCGCCGTAATTGCCCTGGATGCCGCGCATCAGCTGCAAATAGTCGACGACGATCAGGTCGACCTTCTGCTTGTAGTTCAGCCGCCTGGTCTTGGTCCGCACCTCGGAAATGTTCAGTCCCGGCGTGTCGTCGATATACAAACTGGCTTTGCTCAGCCCTTCCTGGGCGCCGGCGATCTTCTCAAAGTCTTCGTTCCTCAGGTGCCCGGTCCTCAGCCCCCAGGCGCTGATGCCGGTGTGCATCGAGAGGAGGCGGTCGACCAGCTGGTCCTGGCTCATCTCCAAGGAAAAGTACAGAACCGTCTTCTGCGCCTCCAAATCGTGGTTGCAGGCGATGTTATAAGCCAGGTTGAGGGCGAAGCCGGTCTTGCCCATGCCGGGCCGGGCGGCGATGATGAAGAGGTCGCTGTTCTGGAAGCCGGCCAGAAAGTTGTCCAGATCCTTGAAGCCGGAGGAAATGCCCCGCAGCTCGCCCCGGTTCTCTTGCAGGCGCTTGAGGTTTTCAAAGCTTTCCTTAAGCACCTCGCTGAGGTGCATCACGTTCTGTTGGACGTGCTGCTCGGAGATATTGAAGAGCTTGACCTCGGCCGTCTCAATTATCTGGTTCAGATCCTTCTTGTTGTCGTAAGCCAGTTGGTTGAAGGCGGCGGCCGTCTCGATCAAGCCCCTGCGGCGGGCTTTTTCGACGATTATCTCCGCGTAGCTTTTGGCGTGGCTGGCCGTTGGGACGGTGTTGATCAGCTGGCTGAGGTATTCGTTGCCGCCCACCTCCTTGAAAACCTTGGCATCCTTAAGAGCGCTGCCGACGGTAATGATGTCGATGTCCTTGCCTTGGCGGTAAACTTCCAAGGCCGCTTTGTAGACGTGTTCGTGCTTCTTGTCGAAAAAATCGTAGGTCTTGATCAGATCCTCGACTTCGGCGATAACCAGCGGGTCGAGCAGGATGGCGCCCAGCAGGCAGGCTTCGGCCTCCAGATCCTGAGGCTTGGCGGCCGCCTTGGTCGCACTCTCAGTCGGCATTTCCACGCTCCTTGGCCGGCCGGCTGTGCTTCAGTAAGGCGATCTCCAGGGCCGCGTGCGGTTGCCGGGCTCCGAAGACGTCCAGCAAATCTTCCAGCAGATCCAGCTTGCGCCCGTAGTATTCATCATGCGGGTTGGCCTGCAGGCCATCTCTCAGCCCGCTCGTCAGCCTTTCGGCCAGAACCACCGGGTCGACGCCCAGAGCTTCGATTTTCCGGTAGCGCTCGACGACCCCCTTCAAATTACCAACTGCCAGCGATTCCAGCAGGCCGGCAACCATTTCGGTCGGCGGCAACCCCAAAATTTCCTCGACCAAACCCCCGTCAATCTTTTTATCCAGGCTGGTCAGCTGATCCAGCAGGCTCAAGGCGTCGCGCAGGCTGCCGCCGGCGTGTTGGGCCAGCAGCTGCAAGGCCGCCTCGTCGATGTCGACCTTTTCCTGTTTGGCGATATTCTCCAAATGCCTTCGGAGCTCCTCGACGGGCACGGCTTTGAAGGCGAAATGCTGACATCTCGAAGCGATGGTGGCCGGCACTTTGTGGGCCTCGGTCGTCGCCAAGATAAAGACGGCGTGCTCGGGGGGCTCCTCCAGAGTTTTGAGCAAGGCGTTGAAGGCCTCCTTGGTCAGCATGTGGACCTCATCAATTATGTAGACCTTGTATTTGAGCTGCAGGGGCGCCAGCTTGACCTTCTCGCGCAAGTCCCTGACCTCGTCGATCCGCCCGCTGGAAGCGGCGTCGATCTCGATGATATCCAAAGGGGTCTCATCCAATTTGTACTCGACACCGTTGATCCGGTGGGCCAGGATGCGGGCCAAGCTGGTCTTCCCCACCCCCCTCGGTCCGGTCAACAGCAGGGCGTGCCCCGGCAGACCCTTCTCAAGCGCCGCCGACAAGGTTTTGACTATCGGCGCCTGGGCGACGATCTCTTCCAATTTCTTAGGCCGGTATTTGCGGTACAGGACCAGGCTCATAGCGGTTGTTTCAAGATTTAACACCCCTCATTATAACCATCGGCCAAAGCCTGGGCGGCAATCTACACAGTTTGTCCGCAGGTCTTCCGCCGCCTTAGAGCCGGTTTGTCCACAGGAGCTAGCTTAATCCCTGCCACCTAAACCTCGCTTCAGGCCTAGTAGTTGACGGGGGTGACGGTAATGCTGTCCGATTTGTACAGCTGGTCCGGGAAGAGCGGCAGTTCGGGGACGCCGATCAAGAATTCCGGACGGAGGTTAATTTCTTCCGAACCCCTGTTGTAAGACCCCCCCAAGCGGTTGGCGATGTCAAATGCGTTGGTCGGCAGAATCAAGGTCGGGGTTTCAGGGGTCGTGGCTCTGATAACCGAGTTGTTGATGCGGCCCAAACGCACCCTTTGGGCGATCAGGGCGCCGTTGACTATCAAATCGGAATTGCAGCTGGTGTAATGACTGCTGGCGTCTATACCTGGATAGTAACAGGTCCAGATCTCGCCGGCCAAAGCGCGGTTGATACCAGTGTTAATATGATCGGGGTAGGCGACCAGCACGGCGTCTATCCGGTTTACGGAGGGGTCGATGTAGATGTTGCCCCTGACGACTATCAGCAGGTAGCCGACTTCCGAGCGGTCATTCCAGCCCGCCGTGTTCTCGTTGACGATGTCGCTGTTGATGTAAACGTTGCCCTCGCCCTCCACGAACAGCGTGGCTTTGAGGTCGGACAAGTTGACGCCGAAGCCGTCAATGTTCAAATTTTGGCCGTAGTTGAGGACGTAGCGCTTGCGGTCGTTATTCCTGATAGTGCTGAGGTCGATATCAATCGGAGTGTGGCCGCCGGGGTTCGGCTCTTCGTGTATGTTTTCAACTTCGCGCCAGTAGTTGCTGATGCAGCTGGTTTCCCCGAAGTCGCCGCCCCAGTCGGGATTGCCGGCCGTGTTGCTGAAACTCAGGCCTTTGAGCGGCGTGGGCGATGCCGGCCGCTGCGAGGCCGAGTAGAAATAAGCGATCGCGTTATGTGCCTGGACGCCGTATTGGACCGACGATCCCTTGGCGGTGCTGTAGTCGTTGCCGGAACTGTGGCCGAAGATAAAGCCGTCGATAGTCCCGCTCGAATTTCTGATAACGGTCTCGTTGTTCACGCCGCAGGAATCGTATTTGTTAGCCAGCCCGAAATAACCCCCGGCGCCGACATCACCGTGGAAGACCTTGAAGTAAGGCTTAACAGCTACTCTGACTTGCTCCGTGCATGGTATAGTGCCATGGGATGAATTGCCGGGGAACGGGTAGCCCGTCCGACGTTCATTCGGGTCGCTTCCCTCCGATGTTATGCGTTCGTTGATACTTTCAAACCACGAGTTTTGCTGAGTCGATGTTAAAGCATAATCAAGGGTCGTCCAGCTTTCCCCGCCCATGCTGGTCACAATCGACCATTCAAAATTGTACTCGCCATCTCTTTGCAAGACTCTCTGTAAGTCGTTGGGAGGGCCGGTTCTGGTACTAATAACCCGCCTGCCGTTAGGGTCTATGCTGTCGTTAGGATGGCTCGTCGGAATAAAGCCGCTAACGGGGGGAGTAAAGCTGGGGTCGTGCTGGTTCGTGACTTCGTATCTAATAGAGTCTATATCCATCGATGCCGCGTTAGGGTTGACCAGCTCTACTGTGATGCGGGTGTTCGGGTCGTCTTTCTCAAAGACATCCCGCCTGACAATGCATTCGGGCGGATCAGCCCAAACAAAGATATTAATGGATGTCGGCCCAGTGGTGCAACTGTTTCCGGTATGTTCAAGGCCCTGCCATGACGGATGAGTGCCTGGAGTGGCGACGCCTTGGGCATCACTTTCCCAGGCGGGGTTCCAAGTGACTAAGAATTCGCCGGGGTAAACAATACTCGTAAACGACTCTTCGAAATCTAGGCTCTGCCCACTGGGTATAGTTGCAACCGTGTTGGCAGTGCTTTGGCTAATTGATACTCCAGGACTGTGGAATCTACCCGTTTGGCTGTTAACATTGTATGTCGGGTGCGTGCTGCTGGTCGTTACTAGGTCAAAGTAGTTTTGTCGGTTAATCATGGTGAAAACGGTTCTCTGATCCGGTTCGCCAACCGGATACACCTTGGTCGGATTGTTGCTCGGGGGTATTCTTTCTTCATCCCTGCCTGATTCAGGATGATTAAAAAGAGGGTCTTTCCGTCTAATACTGCAGTCCGGCGGTCTTACTACCAAGACGCGGGAACAGGCTTCCCAGGTGCCGTTGAAGGTCAGGAGATTTTTTATCGTTTCCGTTGTTGACAGATTAGAGGTGCTATTGTAGTAGTGGTTTCCGTTGGGGGAAGTGCTATCCCAGTATGCTGAGTCGGACCAACTGTGCCGCGTAGTGTTGTCGTAGGCGTAGGTGTAGGTGATGGTTTCCTCAATTTCCAACCGCCAGCTTATCCGCCATTCATACGTGTGAATATCCGGCGTTGTGATACTCCCCCCGTCTATCAGCGACAGAACGGAGTTGTTGCTGGCACTACTTCCGGTTCTGGCCCAACTGGTTGAACCCGCCCTTCTTACTCGTTGCGCGGTAATACTGAACCTTTTATCAATACTGCTGGTGCTATTTATAGACAAATTATCACCGTTACTGGTCGTCAACTCTGCATAATCTGGTGGCGCGGCAAACAAAGTATCCAAATGAGACGAGGGGCCATTATCAAATTTAAGCTGTATTCTCACTGTGTGATTGGAGCCGATTTCGGATGTCGACGTGTCGCTGTAATCATTGTTAAGAAAGATTTTCTCCACCAAATAATCTTGAACGAAGTCGTCGTCAAAGGCACTGTTATCGAATGTGCTGAAATGGATCTTGATATTGTCGGTAACCGTGCTGACTTGATTGTAAGTACCACTATCCGTTTGTACGGTATCGGGGAGGTCTTCCGACCAGCTATGGCTGTGGGTGGTATTAGCGGGTCCCGTATGGCCATAAACAGAATCGTACACCTTATTACCGGAGCCGGTGCCGTGATAATGGCTGCCGCTTTCGTTGTATATATTGTAATCACGATGGGTATGGGAAAAGGTCTGCGACGCGCCTTCCTTGCTGGATGTAAAGGAATCGGTAGCTGTCCGGTTATAAGTACCCGACCTGCTGGTTATATCGATATCGTTATCATCCCAATCCAAACCTTCGGGCCAATTCCAACTCCAACACTCTCCTGGCGGCGCGTCTTCGCAAGCTGCTTGATTGACTGCCAGACCGCTTAGATTTACTGCAGCTCTAGGAAGAGGGGTGTCAAACTCTCTTAGTTCGCCGCTACTGTCGTAGTAACCGGCAATTTCATAAGTTAAATGGCGGGGAGTGGTAAACCAGGCAGTACTAGCATCGGTTATATCAAACAGATGATACCTTCTGTTTGGGGGTGAAGAACTGAGAGTGCTGGAAGGGTCCGTGTCCAGAACTCGATCATAGGAACTAACTCTGACAGCATTAGTGTAACTGCCGTAATCATAATTGTTGGGATCCTGGTCTTTCTTAAGGATTAAATCATGAATATCCACGTCCGGGTCGCCGTTAGTGTAAGTTACGGGACCGGCGTCTGAACCGGACTGTGTAATCTCCAAGTGCAGATTTGCCTCCCCGGTGGAGCTTATGGGCATGCTCACATCTTCAATCCAGACTGCGCAATTCGGCATTCCGTCTGTATCCGGGCCGGAAATGACGGTGGGGGTAGTGAAATCAAGGCAGTCCATATAACTCCTGGGCAAACCTCTGATCGGATCATCGGGGATAATATCGTAAACCTTTTTCGATAAACCGGGTACCTGCCAGGTGATAGGGCTTGTATCCAAGGAACCGTTGTTATTGAAGTCCTCATTGAGATCCAGTACTCCGTTGTTGTTGAGGTCTTCGGTTTCCAGCCAGGCCCGACCGGTTAAGATAATCCCGTTATCTAATCTGTTGCTCGTGAGTAAATTATTGTTATAGATCATCTGATTGTAGAGCATCAATCTCACCATCAATCTGTCATCTTGAGGAGGGGGGTTATCGGGGTCCGGTATCTGGCTGTAGAATCCGTTGGGCTGACCCGGCAGGGCATTGCCCGGGGTCGGCAGGGCATCTGCGTCGTGACCCGCGCCGTAGTTGACCGCTCTTGGTGTGACAGGGCTTGTGAGCCCGCTATTCGTGTAGGTAAAGTTATTAATGGACCCGCCAGGAGGGGTTCTTGATGACTGATTATGAACTTTCAGTTCAAATTTGATTTTATCCCTGATGCTTGGATCCTCGTATTCCTCGAACAGCAACTGCTTGATGTAAATCTCGCAGGTGCGCTCGGTAATGCCTATTTCAACCTTCTGATCACAGGTTGCTACCGTATTTATGTAATCAAAGGGCACCCTGTACTGGACAAAGTTGCGGGGGTCAATATTCTTAAAGGTTATCTTGTAAACTTTGTCTTTCTTGAAGAAGTTTTCTATGATTTTATTTTCCCACTCATTAGAGGAAACAGCGATGTAATAAGGATTCTGGCTACTAGAGTTCCCTGACACCAGATTATCCCAGTCATCCTTGTTAACCAGTCTGTCCGCCCTGTGATAAATTCTGCGCACATCGTTTTCGTTATATTGATTGGCTATGTGGGTGTTGATTTCATTATTGGTATAGACTATGGGGTCAACCCCTAGGGCGTCGTTGTAGGTTGAATATATGTTTCTCGTATAACCCCATTCCCCATTTTCGTTTTTAATAGCATGTTGTACTCCAGAGCTTGACAAGCTGCTGCCACCTACGCCGTCGGGGACATAGAAGTAAAAATTATTATTGACTATACCGCCGTGGTACAAAAACGGTCTAAAATCACCAGCACTACTTGGTTTATGCAAGGCATTAATAAGTTTGCCCGGGCCAGTGTTATAAACCATAAATGCCTTGGATACATCCTTGCCATTCGGATTTTTATCACTGTATATTTTCGTCCTGTTGTTCTCGTATCTGAAATACCACTGCAACAGGTCCTCATTATTGTTGCCCGGATTAGAGTTAGAGCCATCCGCATTTCGGGTTGCTAGGTCTCCATTATGAGCTGCGACTCTTTTTATACTACCTCCCCGATTATTCGCCACAACTTCAGATCCAGTTACGCGGGGTGCAGAAACCTCTACCACATTCACACCCGAAGGAGGGTTGCCGGCATCATTGTCATTGTCATTCAAGATGCCGTCGAACCGTAATGTCATCTCCGGAGATGCCGGGAAGCTGGGGGTGCTTCCAGGCGCAGGTCTGTCTGTTTCATACACCTCTACTTCCGGATACGTACCGGCGTTAGCTTGCCAAAAAGGGTATCCTGTCAGGTTGTTGCCGTGGTCGTACGTACTGCGGTCGCTGTCGTACAAGCCTATTTGGAAGTTTCTGCTGGGTTCATTAATGACGCCTGCCTCGCAACCATATCTTTCGGCATCAGGCGCAATGACAAAACTGACGTCTGAGGCTGGTCTCTTGGTGGTATCCCAAGCATTTGAGTAGCCGGTAGGCCAGTTCCCCGCGCCAACCCCGAAGTTATTATCGGGCCCACCTCTGTTTCCAAACGAAGCTAGAGTAGCGCTCCATTCAGGTGCAAGCTCTATGCTAGTGTCGGCCACCACGTAAGGCTCAGAGGCGACTGCACCACCCCCAGTCTTTTTGAGCTTAATTCTAAAATTATTATAGAAAGACCTAGAGGAATTGTTTTTGAGCTCAAATTCTAGTAAATATTGCTTAAAATCAATGCTGTTAGTAGATCCCTTTGCATACAATTTTCTGACATGAATCGGATTCAACCAACTTACTTTACTGGAATGTATATCTATTGGCGTGCCGGTATATTCGCCACTACATACACTAGCTGGGCTTGTGACGTGACCCGGGGGCTGACTGCCTGTGGAACTGAATATCCAAGAACGTGCTGTATCACCTGCACTATCTTTTCCAATGACCCTTACTGACACATTTATAGGAGTACTGGGTGAACCCGTGTCTATATTGGAACTGCTATTGCACAGATCATAGGTATCGATGTCATAGTTGCTAAGGTCGTTGTCGTTTCCACCAGTGTCTTTAACTGGTATCCACACCGATAGATAGAGTATCGGCCTGTCGAAGCCATCAAAACTACGACCCGGTTTGTTGTCTCTGGATATCAGCAGGAATGGCGTTTGAGAGCTACTGTATCCAGGATTCCAATCACTGCTAATATTATCAGGCGTCCAGCCATGACTTCCATCTCTGGCCTGAGTTACATTTGCATCAACTGAATCTGCATTGTACACCAAAGACAAGGCGTAAGTAGTAATGGTAGCGACTAAGACAGTTGCAACGATTAAGGCCAACTTGCCGATACTCTTTGGAATAAAAGAGCCAGGTAGTTTCCTTACCCTAAAATCCATTTTTATCCTTATTTGTCTACTTGTGTATCACGGATGATTCTAGCACTGTCTGACCATAAATACCACGGAATGGGCTTATATTACAACAGATGTCAAATTACACTGTACAGTTTTAGGGACAGGCTATGGCTGGTTCTAAAATCTCAACAATTTGCTAATACCGTTCACAGGCGCCACCCCCTCCCCTGTATATCTGTGAGGGAAGGGGGTGGCTAGCCTGAGAGCGTCCTTAATCAGAGCAAGTGATCTGGTCAGCGCTATGAGTCGTAGTGCGGATGGTCGGGGTGGAAGCACCAGAACCCTTGATACTCTCCTTCACTGGAATACTTTGGGGAAAGATGCAAACCTTGGCCGCAGGCCAGATTGTCTTTCAATTCCTGATACTCCCAATAGCTGTATCCTTCGCACCTTGATGACTCATGGTCATACTGGCAACCAAGGAAGTCAGATTTCATTTGAATGAAGGTCTGCGTGCCTTCAGGGCTGTCGCACTGCCTGTATCCGCCTCTGTCGCTATCCCAGTATCCGCAGTCTTCCAAAAAGGTGTCGATTTCTGCCTGATAATTCAGCCATGTCTGATTTGGCCGAACCGGGTCTGGAATATCTACTTCCTCGCCTTCTTCTGGCTCTTGGGGTTCGCCTTCCGGTTCACCGTCTTCGGTTCCCTCTTCGGGGTCTTCAGTGGTTCCACCTTCCGGTTCACCGTCTTCAGATCCCCCTTCGGGATCTTCGACGGTTCCCTCTTCGGGTTCGATACCCAGAGCCTCGTTCAAGGTCTGCCTCGTCAGTTCAACTCCTGCCAGCTTGCTGCTGGCTATCTGTTGGCCGTTGAGGAAAAAGGTCGGAGTCGCACTGACATCCAGACTGCGCAGATACCTCTCATCCTCATCGATGACGTCACCGACCTCCGTGCTGTGGAAGTCTTGCCTGAACTGCTCCAGATCCAAGCCTATCTCCTCAGCGAAAATCTCGAACTGAGGGAAAGGTTGCTCGGTATGCAGAGCCGTCCAGAGGTCACGTCGTTCAAACAGGATGTCGTGCATCTGCCAGAACTTGCCTTGTTTGGCAGCCGCCTCCACCGCTTGATGCGCAGCTCGGGAATTGCCGAACATGACAGCTAGCGGAAAGTGGACGACTTGGAAGGTTATCTGATCCTTGTATTCCTCCCTGATTTGCTTCAGGATAGGATGGTAGTCGGCGCAAGCCGGGCAACCCAAGCTGTAAGCTTCTACCAAGAGCAGATCCTCGCCGTTGCCGAAGACGTTCTGACTGGCCGGACTGGTCGGTACCTCGGATTCCTCCTCGGCGCCGGCTTCCTGACCGTCCTCCGGTTCCTTAGGTTCGGGGATGGTGGTCGGCGGACTCGTTGTCGGAGTCGTAACCACTTCCTCGACCTCAGGGTCCTGGAGTTCGATTTGACGCTCTTCTTCCGATTGCACGGCAGTGTCGGGGGGCTCAAATGAGTCCCGGCTTTCCGTTACAACCGGCTCTTCTTCCGCCTGTGCCCCCGGGGATGCCACCAGATAGATGACTGCTCCGATCGCAACGCCCGCGATGACGAGCGCCACCCAGCTGAGAACCGACCTCCAGCGCGGTTTTCCGCCCTTGGAGGCACCGGCCGCCGGGGTGTTTTCCTTCTGGTTTCCAAGATTCATGCCGTTTACCTCCTATATGTCGCAGGCATGATTTACAGCAATCCTCTCAGAACTCGCCTAAGATGATTGCTAGCAAACCGCTTACGTTCAAAACGATTTGGTGGCAATCTCTTAGACAGGGAGTTAGCAGGAGAAGTTAGTTTGCCTTAAAGCAAACTGTTGAGACTTAATATTGTTAAGTTTCAGGGGTAATTCGGTATTGGTAACACCGAAACCCTCTGCCTAATTATAACATTAGAAATATGAGTTGTCCAGCCACTTGATGAATGAGACGTCATGCCTCAAGGATATAACCGGCGTTTTTGAGACTGAAATACCACTAATCCGGCACTAAAAAACCCTGCGCTGAAGCGCGGGGTCCTAGGTTCAAGTTCTAGTTCGGGTTCTTACAGGGGGGATTCGATGGCGGCCCACTCGGCGTCCTGCGTCTCGGGGATAGTAACGCTGATCTGATCTCCCTGCTTGATTTTGTGATGCGTTACGGAGGCTGAGAGGACGTGGTAGCGCTTATCTCCTATCTGGACGTAGTAACGGCCGTCTTTCTGCGACAGGATGCCGACAGTCTGCGTACGCTGGATGGGGCCGATCTGCTTGTAGAGGAACGAGCCGTCGTCGCTGATGGTCAGTTTCATGCGGTCCCCCTGGACCAACCTGGATTTGCTGGCGTAATTAGCTTGTATGGGGTAGATTTTGCCGTCGTCCGCGACCATGTTCTGGCCGTTGAAAACGCCTTCTATCACCTTGCCGGCAATATCCCCTCTCTGGATGTCGATTGCACCTGGATCATCTCCCACGATACTGGTCAGCAATTCCTCAGCCGCCGCCAAAGCGGTATTGGCTTTGTTGATCAAAGCTCGGAACCGCTCTATGTGTTTATCTGATATTTCAGCCATCTTTGTTTCACCTCAGGTGATTTTAGTTTATGTGCTAATTCAGGTTGAAATACCCTTCGGTACTTCAAGGCAATTTTAGCACAACACCCTTCATAAAGGCAAATCAGGGCGTTAAAATAAAGTGCACTCTTTTGCGAAAGACTTTGAGCTAGTGAACAAATAACTTGTTCTTATACCCTACAGCAGATGAAACAAAGATATGTTACTGAGCAACAGGCTTAGACCAGCTCAACCGTGGCGCCGGCTTCTTCCAACTTGCTCTTCATTTCCCCGGCTTCTTCCTTGTCCACGCCTTCTTTGACGTTTTTCGGGGCGCCGTCGACCAAAGCCTTGGCTTCGCTCAGAGGCATGTCAGTCAGATCCTTGACGGCCTTGATAACGGCGACTTTTTGCGCTCCGGGATCCTTGAGCAGGACGTCGAATTTGTCTTTTTCGCCCGCTTGGGCTTCTTCCCCGCCGGCGCCTGCTTGCGGAGCGGCTGCTGCGACCGGCGCGGCAGCCGGCTCGATGCCGTGTTCTTCCTTGAGAATCTGGTTCAAGTCGTTAACCTCTAAAACACTGAGGTTAACCAACTGTTCGGCCAGCTTCTTTAAGTCGACTTTAGAACCTTCCTTATTCATTGCTTATTATTTAATCCTTTCCTTTGAATAATTTGATTAACTTTTACTGGATTTGACGCTCGTCAGCATCGCCGGCAGTCCTCCGGACAGAGCGGCAATGGTATTGCCGGCCGGCGCCTTAAGGCTGTAGACAACCGAGGCGATCAGTTCCGTCTTGGAGGGCAGGCCCGAGAGACGGACGACTTCCTCTTTGCTCATGAAGTGGCCGGTCTCGGTAATGGCGCCGACGAATTCCAGGGCGGCCTTGGTTTTCTTCACGAAAGCCTTGATTATTTGAGCGCCCCTGACTTCGTCTTCCGGGTTGAAGACGTAGACCATCATGCCCGACAGGCTAATCTGCTCGCTCTTAAGACCCAAGTCTTCCAAGGCTTTGAGCACCAAGCGGTTCTTGACCACCCTGACGGTGACGTTGGCCCGCTCCATTTTCGCCCTAAGCGTTTGGAACTGATCCACCGGCAAACCTTCGTAGTCGGCCACGACGGTCAGCTTGGACTTGCTAAGCAAATCCTTGATCTCGGTGATAATCGCCTCTTTCTTGGCGCGCGTGATAGCCATCTGAGCGTTTGGTTTGTTACTTGGTAAAAAGGAGGAGAAATAACCTTGGCGCCATGATTAAGGGTTTCGTTTGAGCCCCGACGCTGTCTTCAGCTCCGATTCAACCCTAAAGTCTAGCACTTATTTTGTTGATTGCAAGTTTGTTCTCTGAATGGGGGGGGGTGGCTATGTGCTGGATAGTCATCGAGGGGGTACCCCTTGGCTTTTATGAGTCCTGAGCCAGTATGACAAAGACAACTTCGCCGGTAAGAGAAACCACTACACCCCGCGTCGTCTTCTCACCGAGGCAAACAGGATAGAAATAGAATAGACCCACCGTTGCACTAGAGAGGATACCCTCTCACCGCATGGGGCGGCCGTTCATGCAGGGCAGGTCTACGTGCCTATATTATAAAATATGCGAGCTTGTATTGCAAAGCAAGATTTTATAATCATACAGGCATCAAGCTCATGCTTGTATGAACACAATATCACATGAGTCAATGCAACAAGAAGATTGCCGTAACTTACAAAGAACCTGGCCGCAAGCCTGAGTTTAAGTTGGTGCTTGACGAGAATTGATTTTATGAGGCAGGCGCTAGTATAATGCCGGACGTAAAGGTTTTTTACCTCTCCCTTGGGGAGGTCTTGTTTTACCAAGGCGTAGATGATGTCCAATGACTTGGATAAGAGCGGAGAATTTCTCTTCTATACGACTCCGGACGGCGAGTTGAAGGTTGAGGCTTATTTTCAAAATGAGACAGTTTGGCTGTCGCAGAAGAGAATGGCCGAGCTTTTCAGCGTTGACAGAACCGTAATCGGCAGGCATTTGAAGAATACCTTTGCTTCGGGCGAACTGGAAGAAAAAAGCAATGTGCAAAAAATGCACGTTGCAAATTCAGACAAATTAGTTTCTTATTACAACCTAGATGTCATAATCTCCGTTGGTTATCGCGTTAATTCGCCTAGGGCGATTGGCTTTCGCAAATGGGCGACGGCTGTATTGCGCAACTACATGGTCAAAGGCTTTGCGCTTGACGATGAACGGCTGAAGCACGGCGCCCATTTCGGCAAAGACTATTTTGACGAACTGCTCGAGCGCATACGCGAGATCCGCGCCAGCGAGAGACGCTTTTACCAAAAGATTACGGACATCTACAGTACCGCGAGTGATTACGACCCCAATGCCCCCATCACGCTTGAATTCTTTGCCACTGTGCAAAACAAGCTGCACTGGGCCATACACGGACAAACTGCGGCCGAGCTTATCGTCAAGGGAGCAGACTCAACCAAACCCAACATGGGGCTTAAGACCTGGAGGAACGCCCCCAGAGGCAAAATACTGAAGAGCGACGTTACGGTCGGCAAGAATTACCTAGATGAGAGACAGGTTAGCGAACTCAACCGGATAGTTACGATGTACCTGGACTACGCCGAGAATCAGGCCAGCAGGGGTATTCCTATGACCATGGCTGATTGGGTAAAGCGTTTGGACGCATTCTTAGCGTTCAATGATTATGACATCTTGAATAGTCCAGGAGAGGTCAGCAAAGCCGCCGCCAAGGAACTGGCCGAAGCCGAATACGACAAGTTCAGGCCGCTACAGGACAAACGGTTCGAAAGCGACTTCGACAGGGCCGTAAAGAAGATTCAAAACAGGCCCAGAGGCAAAAGCGACAAAGCATAAAGTTGTAGCCAGGATATGCCGACCCTTGGCTCTGCGTGGATTCGCGGCAGCTCATTTAACTAACCCCCAGACCGCTTATGTTATGATGGTGACAAACAGGGATTGAAGCGGATGGCTCGTCTGAAATAAATAGCTGGTTTTGTATCGTGACGATTGGCAGAAGACGCATTTTATTAGGTGCCGCGTTCGGCTTGGCGGCATTGTTAGCTGGTGCGGGAGCGGCTATTTTTTGGCCCGGCGATGGTAATCAGACGGGGGTTGACGGCGGAGTTACGGACGCTGCCGTTGACCGCCCTAGCATTTTTGCAATTAAAAACAGCGAAACCGGCGATATATATTTACTGGAAAGAACCGGCCGCCAATTGCAGCTTGAGCTGGCGCTTTCGGCTGAGATTTTCAAAGAAATAGCGCCGGAGCTTGCGGAAGAGTACGAAGGCTGGCCGCTTCATGCAAGTTTCCTGTCGGGCGATATCTTGGTCACGGGCGGGCCGCGGGCGGTGCACGTTTTCGAATTTGAAGCCGGCCAGTGGATCGTCAAGCAGGAGGTTTCGTTCGACAATTTCCCGGAGCTTGTCGACAAGTCCGTCACGCCCGTGCCTGTCGCTTTGTCCGCAGATTTTCTGGCCGTCCATGCCGCGGGCGGCGACAGCGACAACCTGCTGATTTTCGGACGGGACGGCGGCCAGTGGTCGCTGGCCCACGCTATTGCCACGACCGGCGCCGAGGGGTTGAGTGCCAAGTTCAATGTCGCCCAAGCCGTAATTGACGGCGCCGCCTTGGCCGTCGGCGTGGTCGACTCGGACCGGGACGGGGTTTATATCTTTGACTTGGGAGCTGAGGAATGGAGCCTGCGGCAGGTCGTCTCCCCCGATGCCCTCCCGGACATGCCGGCCACTTTCCATGTCTTTTCCAAACTGGCTTTTTCAGACGGCAGGCTGGCGGTGGCGATCGACGACATAGTTTACATGCTTGAAGAAGAGGCCGGCGGGTGGGCGTTGAAACAGCAAATATTCGCCCAAGATTTCCCGGGCCTGACGGGTCGGACTTTCACTGGTGTTTGGACCGCTGCCAAGATGGTGGGCGGCACCTTGGCGCTTGCCGACTCGGAACTGCTTTACGTTTTTAGTTATGGGGACGGCGAGTGGGTTTTGGAACGGAATATCCCGCTCGGCAAGCAATACGGTCCCAGGAGAGAGACCGGTTCGGGTCACGGGGTCACTTTGCGTGGCGGCCTTATAATCCTCGGCAAGTTCGCCGGCTCCTTGGAGGAGGGGGCTGAGGAAAACGTCAGGGTCTTTGTCAGGGACGATGACGAGTGGCTGCTGGATAAGACTTTGGATTTGTGAATTCCAGTACTCAGTTCGCAGGCAATTTCATTAAACGACCGGTTCACCAAAACGGAGCATCCGCTGTCTTGTTGAGTTAAGCTTTCTGGTTTTATTCGCTAAAACCCCGCCTTTTTAGCTGCTTCTTCCATATGCCGGGAATATCTTTTAAGTCCATATAAGCGTCGCTGCCTTCTCTCAGCTCCTTGGATACGCTGTTGCGAGAGGGCATTACGTAGACTTTCTTGCCCCTAGATTTCAGATGTTTTACCAGAGCGTAAAAGTCCGAATCTCCTGTTATGAATATTGCTTCTTCGTATCTGTCTATATTGTGGACGATGTCAATCGCCATCTCAACGTCCATATTGCCCTTTTCTATGATTGACATCTGGCCACTGCTTGCGTCGCCAATCTGCTTAAGCTGTTTCTTCCTTACGGTGAAGCCGAGTCCTTTTGTCAGGTAGGCAAAGAACCTGTGTTTTCCGGTTAAACTGTAGGGCCTACTATCGTTAGACGGGTAGGCTTCATAATAGAAGATTTTTTATGTCCGAAGTGTTAAATCGCCTTTTTATGTATTTTACCAGTTCGGCGTAGTCGACTAGGTAGCCTCGGCTCTTCTGAACGCTCCAGACGTTAGCGGCGTCTATAATACATGCATAATTACCTAAGAAAACAGCCCTCTTTTAGGAGGGCTGCCATCGGATATAAAGTTTATCGTCTAACCATAAGGCTAAAGATAATACTGACAAGATACCATATAAACCCGTTGACGTAAAGTATTCAGGACTTCTAACTGCATAGCGAACAAATGAAAACGGTCTGAAAACTTGATTAGCCCGCTTGCGTATTCAAGGTGCCTTGACATCCTCGGTCACTAAGTCAATTTTTATAGGCATAAACTTGATTTTAGCTGTGCAACCATAACGCTTTAATCAAGTTTATATGCCCAATACTTGATTTAATCGGTAAAACTAACTATACTTGAGGTGATTATGTTTAAAGCAGGGAAATACGTACACAACGGCGAATACGCGGTTTTTCAGCCGGCTCACTTGATGGACGGCGTCGGTTTCAGCGACCCGAAAATATTCAATTTGACGACTGAGGCTTCACGGTATCTCGGAGAATTAAATGCTTATTCCATATTTGCCAGTGATATAGACTTCTTCATCAGGATGTCGGTTTTCAGGGAGGCGACGAGCTCAAACCAGATTGAAGGCGCGACAACCAATCTCCGTGAAGTCCTGATGAGCAAAGACGATTTGAAAGATCAAGAAAAACGAGATGACTGGGAGGAGGTGCATAATTACATTGAAGCCATTAATCATTCTATCGACGGCCTGTCCCGACGCCCGCTGGCTTACAATCTGATTTGCGAAGCCCACAAGCTTCTGCTGGCGGGAGTCAGAGGTCAAAGCAAAAGCCCTGGCCGGGTGCGAACCGTGCAGAATTGGATTGGAGGCAGCAGCCCGACCCAGGCTATTTTTGTCCCGCCGCCGCCTAATCAAGTCGGAGATTTGATGAATGATTTGGATGAATACTGGCATGAGAGTGAATACGGCACTCATCCCTTGCTTAAAATCGCCGTGCTGCATTATCAGTTTGAGACCATCCACCCCTTTCTGGACGGCAATGGGCGTTTGGGGCGCCTGCTGATTACGCTACAGCTCATTGACAGATCCATTCTCCAGAAGCCCGCCTTCTATCTATCCGAATATATTGAGAGAAACCGCCAAGCCTACTACGAATCCTTGAACTTTGTCAGAAATTCGGAAAACGGTCTTGACCAATGGGTATGCTTTTTTCTGACGGGGGTTATTGAAACGGCTAAGAAGGCGTCAAAGACGCTGGCGGATAGCTTAAGACTCAGGGAGGAGTATCGCAAAACGTTCGCCGAACAGTTAAGCCCCCACAGGCAGAGAAATGCGAATAAGCTATTGGATTATCTCTTCAGCCAGCCGGTTGTCAACGTTGCTATGGCCGCTCAGGAATTGGGTTGCAGCCGACAGGCTGCTAACGAACTGATCAGGGAGTTGTCTAGGCTAGCAATACTGTCTGAAGTGGGCGACCAGAAAAGGCACAGGTATTTTGTTCTGGACGACTATCTCAAGCTCTTTACGTCCGGCGGGAATTGATTCTCACAATAACCGGGGGTACGGCAATCGCACCCCCCCCGAACTCCGGCCAAGCGGGCTGATTGGCAAACGGTCTTGGGTATCTGAGCTAGTTCCGTCGCGACCTACGCGGGGACGGCCATCCGCAGGCCCGGACCCATGGTCGTGCTGAGGTGGACGGATTTGATGTAAGTACCCTTCAGGCTGGCGGGCTTGTTGTTCTTAATGCTCTCAAAAACGGCTTCGAAATTGTCTTTCAGCTTGCCGGGTCCGAAAGAAACCTTGCCGATGGAAAGATGCACCAAACCGTTGTCGTCGACGCGGTATTCCACCCGGCCCGCCTTGGCTTCCTTGACGGCCCTGACGACATCCTTGGCGACCGTGCCGGATTTGGGATTGGGCATCAGGCCTTTGGGACCGAGCAGCTTGGCGTACTTGCTCAGAGTGGCCATCAGTTGCGGCATGGCGACCAAGACGTCGAAGTCGAGGACGCCTTTATCCAATTGTTGGAGGAAGACCTCCTTGCCGGCTATGTCCGCGCCGGCTGCCAGCGCCTGTTTGGCTTCTTCGTCTTCGGCGAAGACGGCGATCCGGACGTCCCGGCCCGACCCGGCCGGCAGCATGACGGAATCGCGGACGTTCTGATCGGCCAGCTTGGAGTTGACGCCCAAGGCGACGACCAAGTCGACGCTGCTATCGAATTTGGTCGTGCTGGTCTTAACCACCAGCTCCAAAGCTTCTTCGGTCGTGTAGCTTTATCTTATAAACATCACCGCGCCCCCGCGACGTATAGGCATAGGGGGTGGGCGGGGGAGGGTGTGAAAAAA
>VXPC01000014.1:73233-74191 GCA_009839685.1 Candidatus Saccharimonadota bacterium
GGTCGGCGGAACCACCTTTTTAGGCGCCGGCGGTTGGTCTTCGCCAGGGAGTTGTTTCTTGGCTTGCCGCTCGGCCTCCGCTTCGGCCTCCGTGACGCTCTTGCGGCTGCGTTTGCCGGCTTTGGCGAATTGGGCTTCCTGCTCCTCCTCTTCCGGTTCGTCAGTTTCAGCCGTCTCTTCGTCCGTGTCCGCTTCGGCGGGCTTTTCTCCGGCTTCCGGCGTCTCCGAAGCTTCCGGGGCCGCCGCTTTTTCGGGTTTCGCCGCCTCGGCCGCCGCTATCGCTTCCTTGAGCTGGGCGATGGTCAGCTTGTCGGTCTTTATGCCCAAAGCCTCGGCTTCGGCAATCAGTTTTTCCTTGACGGTCATCCCTGCTCCTCGACTTCTATGCCCATGCTCCGGGCCGTGCCGGCTACCATTTTCTTAATCGAATCCAGGCGGTCGGTATTGGTGTCGGCCAGCTTTTTGGCGGCTATCTCGGTCAGCTGGGCTTGGGTCAGTTTCTCTTCCAGCTTGTCGATGTTGGGTTTGCCGCTGCCCTTCTCGACCTTCAGGGCTTCGCGGATCAGCTCGTCCGTGGGCTTGCCGACGATCCGCCAAGCCATGGTGTTGTCTTCGTGGATGAAGATATGGACGGTCAAATCCTCCCCTTGGCGGTCCTTGGTCGCCTCGTTAAAGGGGTTGATAAAGTCCATCATGTTGACCCGGTGCTGCCCGAGCGTGCTGCCGACCGGCGGGGCGGCCGAGGCCTGCCCGCCCTTGAGTCGCATCTTTAACCTCGCCCTGATTTTCTTCTCGTCCATTCTCTTCTTACCTAGTCTTTCTTCAAGCTGTTGACCTGCAAGGCGTCGAGCTCGATCGGCGTTTCCCGCCCGAACGCGTTAATTAAAACCTTCAGCTTGCCTTTCTGCAAGTCGATTTCCGAAACCAGGCCCTCTTGATCGCGGAAGGGCCCGTCGAC
>VXPC01000064.1 GCA_009839685.1 Candidatus Saccharimonadota bacterium
AGTCGGTTTTGTCGCTCTTGTGCTGGACGTAGGCTTGGACGTGGTCAGAGGGGGGGTCGGCGTCTTCGGCGACGACGCGGGCGTCGAGCGCGTCGAAGGCAATGGCGAGATGGGCTGAGCGATCTGGCTGTTCTTGGTCTTTGCGCGCCCATCTGAGTCTGGGGAGACGGACTTCGCCGGGCAAGTTGACTGATTCGAGCATCCAGGCGTCTTTTGAGGAAAGGACACCGGCGCCGCTGCGACGTTTTTCACGGGCTTGGCTGATAAAGCGTCCGGCGATGTCACGTTCGTGCTGTTGGGCCGATGGATAGAATTCGAGGACGAAGGCCGGGGTCAGTTCGTGCGGATTTTTGTCCTGATCTTGTTCGTCCTCGTCGATGCTGTAGTGGTCGTGTACGTGACCGAGCGAACGGGCCACGGTCATGCCGTCACCGGCGCGGAGCGCGTGGATGTGGAGCAGCCGAGACTTTTTGTGGCATTCGAGATAGCGAATGATCTCGTCTGCCAAGGCTTTGGCGCTTATGTTGCTTGTGGTTCGGGCGGATTCGGCGCCGTCGCCATCTCCCAAGGCGCGCGCGAGCATGGCGGCGGTGGCCTTTGGTTCGCGGTCATCGTCGCGCACCATGCCGACGGCGTGGAAGCCGAGTGTATCGGCGAAAACGAAGGAATGGCCTGCATGCAGCCCTGGCAGGAAGGCAGGGAACATGGCGCCATCGAGGGGAAGGAATTCGTCTCGGATGTGCTGGGCGGCGATATCCTGGACGAATCTGGCGTGAAGGGCGAGATTATCGTAGGCGGCGTGCCAGGCGAGGCGCAAGGCGTGGGTCGGCAGGACGATAAGGCCGATGGTCCGACCGGAAAGCGACTGCACTTCGATGGTGTTGGCGAGGGCCAGGAGCGGGTCGCCTTTTTCGAGGAGGGCAGCCCAGGCGAGCAAATACTCCTTCACTGTGTTGAATGTAGGTGAACTTTCGTCGTAAATTTGGGCGACGCTGCCACCGTTTTCGACTAAACGTTCGGCTATTCTTTGATTGCCTGTGCGGGCGCGGGTCCAATCCGGGTTGTCGTCGGGCTGAGCGAAAGGCTCAAATTCTGGTTCGGCGGCCATTTCGCCGGAGGAGCGCACTTGCAGGATCCAGCGGCCAATCGCGGCGTCGTGGTCAAGCCATTGTTTCTCCACCATCCGGATCAGAGGCGGCTGAAATACCTGGTACGCCTTGCCGCGCTGGGGCGTGCGCAAAGTGAGGGAGCCCTTTGCGTCGAGTTGCAGAGGACATTCGGAAGAGGCCATGGCCGCTACGAGATTGGATACGGTCTCCCTGGTTTCGAGGTCGATGACGCCTTCGCTGAATGCGCGTACTCTCTTGCCGCCGCCGATGCGCTCCTGTTCAAGCGGTTCGCCAAAGCGGATGACAAATTCCTCGCTCTTCTCGGGTTCGATCTGGCTGTCCCCGATGACGGAGACGGTTACTCTGGCGGAGATGAGCGCGCCGTCGCCGAGGTCTGAAAAGTCATCGTTGTTGAAGCGGCATTTTTCCTGACTTCGGGCTGAGTGGGCGACTTCGCGTACAGCAAGCTCTTCGCCCATTTCGGTCATGACTTGAACCCGGTATTCGACGGCGTCTTTCTCAAGATTGTCGGGTTCCGCCCTCCATCTGACCTCGAGCTGGGAGTAGTCGCTGGCTCGTTCGGCTTCCGGGTCTAGCGTAAAGACGGGGGGATCGTTGGGATTCTCGCTTTCGCGCAATCCTGACCATCTGGCAATCTTGCCGGCCCTGGTTCGCCAGGGCAGCAGTTCGATGCTTTGTATGTCATGGGCTGCAGCTTGGCGGCGCAGGGCGTTGATCCAGAGATGCTCTTTAGCAGCAAGGTCGGAGAGGGCGGTGAGAAAGTGATTTGCGTCGGCGTGACGCAGGAACTGTTCCAGGTCTCTGCTCTGCTGCTCGGTTGGCTGCAGGAGACGCAGCGCCTCGATGCGCTGGCGGGGAGAAACGCCGGAGAAACGCGCGCCGAGGAGACGTTCGACAAAGAAGCGCGACTCGTCGAGCGCGCCGGACGCGTCCAGGGCACCGGGCGCATTAGCTTCGTCGGAGGACAGGACGGGCCAGAGACCGAGAAGATGCAGGAAGGCGCCGGGATGTTTCTTCTGGTCGATTGCGCGGCAGAGGAAGTCAAACTCGGTCCACTTGGAGACGCTGTAGAGTCCGCGTGCGCGGGCTTTTTGCACGGCGCGTTCGGCAAAATTCCTGAAGGGTGGGGAGAGCTGGTCCGCCATGTCGGCGTAGGCAAGTTTGAGGGCGTGGTCAAACAGGTCGGCCTCTTGCACTTCGCGGGCTGCGCTGTAGATGCCGTCCATGCCGGCGCCGGACTCTTCGGTGTCGACGAGGAGCAGGGTTGCATCTTGCTTGGTTTCGCGCATTTCGACGGCGCGGTCGGCAGTGATGATGCGTCGCTTCATGTTGTCCTCGGCGGCGACGCAGAAGTGATGCCAATGCGCAACATCGAAGGCGCTGTTGGCGGCAAGGCCGTGGGCGAGGTCGGGCGAGAGGCAGCGTGCGTAGGCGACGGAGCCAGAATCGGGCAGGCCGAGGAGGCCCTCGAAGGCGCGTGCCAGGATGCGGGCGTGCAGATGAGTCAAAGTCAATTCAGTCCTCCAGAGCGAGCGTGAAGCGCGGCTGCAGGCGTTTCATCGATTCGGCGTCGTTGACGCCTACGAATAGGCCGAGGTCGCGTAGCCGTTTTTCCAACAGTATGCGATTCATCTGCAGAAGGTCGTTTGATACGGTCATGCCGGGCGGGGATCGGTCCACGCAAAAGCCGTAGCGGCGGTGGAGCGTGCCGACGAACTCTTTGAACGAAAGACTCCGGGCACCGGGCTTGTTGCCGTTGCGTAGGACGTGGAGATGCACGAGATACTCGAGGACGGAGTCGGTGAAGACGAGCGAACGGGTATCGCGGGTGCTGGGGGCGCCGCCGACGCTGCGGGTCGTCCTTCTTTTGGACGCAAGGCCGTTGGGACGGTCAAGGAGTAAAATCGAGTCGATCATTTTCACCATGTCTCGTCGCCTCGTGTTTGGCCCCAATAGGGAGGCGAGCCCTTCAGCGAGGCGCAAAACGGGATTAGGTTGGCTGTCGGCAGCGCGCATGATTTGTGCAGAATCCGGGTGATCTTCCGTCAGTTTCTCGGCAAGCTCCTCGGCCATGTTTTCCATCACCTGGAGGGTATACTCCGCCTCTCTGTGTCGACTGAAGAACAGATCTCCGAGAAGGTTCAGCCATTCTGTGGCATACGGCTTGAAGGGAATGTCAAGTCCCTTGATACTTCGGTTGTACCTCGCGCCTCGATCCAAGAGTCGAAGCATCATCAGGATGACGGGAAAACGGTCAGCGCGGCGCATGAAGTCGTCCATTGACTGCTCGGCAAGTGACCTGAGGCGGCGGTCAACGCCGTTTGAACAGTCCACGAACAGAGGGGCAGGTTCCTGTTGGCTGCGCTTGCGTATAGTGCCCGTCTCTTCCCACTCAAGCAGGATTTCGAATGTGCTGGTGAGGATGGCGGTCATGCCAACGGAAACGCACGACTCCAGCTGTTTGACGAAAGCGTGACGGGGGATGATGCCTGCATACGAGCGCACGAAGCGGCGAATGTCCTCGGAGAAATGGCGGGAGGCCTGCTCTGCGATCGGACGCTGGTTGGAGATTCGCTCGCCGTCGCCGCCTCGCAGTTTGTCGGGCGCTGCACCCAAACTCTCCGCCAAGCGCACCATCAAGAGTTGATCGAGACCAATGTCGGATTCTTCGTCGAATTTGTCGGCAGTGCGGCTGCCAAGCTCGCCACGCCGAACAACGCCGTGATTGAAGGCGCTCAACAGGAGGTTTTGTTCAAAGCCTTGGCCGACGGCGAACCATGTCTTGTCACCGGATTGATTCTGTTGAACGTAGTCGCTTTTTTGATCGGACAACATGGCGACGATCATTTCGGGGACGAAGCGCAGATGTGCCACTCGATCGGGAAGATCGACCCAGTTGGCCAGATAGTGGGCCGGGGCGACGCGCTGCACTTGCTCTTGCCTGCCGAGCGAATTCTTGACATTGTCCAGACAGTAGCACAGGAGCAGGTCGCCAAGAATAGCCTGCTCGATCGTCTTGTCAAAGCCGATGAACGAGTCGTCGTCGACAAGCATTTCTGCGATGCGTTCGATGGTTGTTTCCCGCTTGCGCGTTCGTTCAGTTCCTTCGCGCGGCCCGAATGTGTTCAGGAATTCGCCTTTGCCTCTCCTGTGACCGTAGCGGAACATGAAAAAGACGGCAGGCAAGACTGCGGAAAGGTCGAACTCCTGAATCGAAAACGGCAGGGCTTTGTCATAGTTGCCCGTCCATATTTCGCGCACCATGTTGCGGGAGAGAGCATCTTCGACGATGCCTCGGGCGCTGTTGGCGGTCATTGGGTAGTTCCTGTTGCGATTGGGCGGGCGACCAATTTTTGGCGTAAGCCTTTGTCGGTCGTCAGTTTTTCGGCGGCTATACGGTAGACTGATTCGTCGTTCATGGGATTCCAGGCGAAGATTTCGCGATCGTCTTCCTGGACGAGACGCTGAACGAATATGGAGAGGTGGGCGAAGGTGTCGTCGGAGGAGACATCGCCCATCTGATAGCCATCACTCAGTTCGAGGAGTAGGTGGAAGAGGTCGACGCCCATGCGCAGGCGCTCGTCGCTGCCGTCACGACGGTGGTAGATGAGAAATGCGTCGCGGTGCAACTGCTCGAGGCCCTCAGTTGCGGTGGACAGGTCAACTTCGAGGCGGAAGGCGCTGATCGGCTTTTCAACCCAGAACGCGGTTTCGGTCGGGGTTCGGGGCGTGATGCGCAAAGGCACGACGTCGGTTCTTGCGAACGCCTGGAGCGGCAGGTCTTCGAGGCGTGAGATGCCGCGGCAGAGGCGGGCGCAAAGGTCGGTTTCCTCTTTGTGGTTCAGGCTGAGGGGGAGGCGCTGGAAGAGACGGAGGTATCTGCCCTGGGCGAGGTCGAGAGCATCGGTAAATTCGCCGAGCGACTCCTGGGTGCGCTCAAAGTAGGCGCGGCGCCGGGCCGGTTCGAGTTCGATTTCGGCGTTGGCGCGCAGGAGTTGGCGGTCTATGTGCGGATGGGCGTCGAGGGCAGGGTCGAGGCGGACCAGTTCACGCAGGACTTCACCCTGTCGTCCGGTCGATTCGGGCGAGAAGGCGCGCTGCCAGTAGGGAGGGGAAGGGCGGCCTTCATGGTAGTCGCGGCAGAAGTGGACGCCAAAGAGAATGTAGACGAGGGCGGCGCGCAGCTCGCGGACTGTGATGTGGGTTTCGCCGCGCAGGTGAACGGCCTGGAGCGCGTTGAAGAGGCGCCGGCGTGCGTGGGCGCGGATGTCGGGCTGCCCGCCAGCACCGATTTCGGGCGGGCCGAACACTTTGTTAGCGCGGAAAACCTCGCAGCTCTCTTGGGCTGAACACGTTAGGCAGGGGGCCCAGATTTGACGGGCGTTTTCGCCTCCATAGAGTTGGTCGAGCAGGCGCTCAAGGAAGTCGGTTTCGATGCGGTTGCGTTCTGGCGATATGCCGCCGACAAGTGAGCGGCGGTTGAGATCGATGAAACGGATATGCGATGCCGGGTTGGCGGGTTCGCCGCTGAGACAGACGAGCAGTTCCGCGCTCAAGGTCGTTTCTTCGCTCTTTTCGAGCCACTCCAAAAGACGGCCGTCGTTGATGGCGAGGAGATGGACGACATCCTTGGTGGGGGGACCGTCGAGGAAGGGTTGGAGAAATTGATCGAGGAGGTCGTCGGCGGAGCGGCCCTGCCAGGCCGCGGATCCGTCAAGGTTCATGCGGACAAGCGGGCCGTCTTTGATTTTGCCTTCGAGGATACGCTGAGAGGAATCTTGGCGGCCAAGGCCCAAGCTGAGGGCGAGATGCTGGAGCAGTGCGGTTTTTCCGTCACCGGCATTGCCGCAGAGGATAACGAGGCGCGCGCTCCGGGTCTGGATGTCGCGCAGCAGAGCCTCTTCGACTTTGGTTTCGACGTAGGTCTGGGAGGCGAAATCGGTGTCGAGGCCCCTGGTTTCGCGGTTGCCCCAGCGCGATCCCGGGTAGGATTGGAGTAGCGAACGTAGCCAGTCTATTTCATTCGGTTGCCGTTCTTGGGTTTGGGCGGTTGTCGCGCCTGTGTTATCGGGCTTGTCGTCGATGACTTCGACTGTGGTATCGCCACGATGGTCCAGCTTGAGGGCGTCGAGCGCGTCGTCGACGGTCTTGAATCGCAGGTTGGGGTCCGGATCCGTTGCGTGGTTCAGAAATTTAGTCAGGGTGGAGTCGTCGTCACGGTCGAGGTCTTGCCAATTCAGCCCCTTTTTTTTGTCCCGCACGCCTCCGTATTGGAACGGTTGCCTGTCGTAGAGGACGTGAAAGAAGCTTGCCGCGAGCGCGTAGATGTCGTCGGCGGGCAAGGCTTGCCCCGTATTTTGACGGTTTGGCGAGCAGTAGAGGACGGTGCCAGGGGCGGTGTACCGGCGGTCGATTCTGGTGACAAAGTCGAAGTCGGTCAGTACCAGGTCGCGATTTGAGACGAGCATGTTGCCCGGGCTGACGTCGCCATGTACAAGGCCATTGCGATGGAGAACGCCGAGGGCTTCGCAGATGGCGCGAAGCCAGCGTAGGGTCAGTTCATCGCTGTCGTCTCCAAAGTCTGCGGCCAAGAGAGGTAAGACGCTCATGTAGTCGCGCAGAGGGGAGCCTTCGATCCAGGACATAAGCGCGATGAATTCGTTTTCGCGCCAGGCGTCGGCTACCTCGTAAATGGTCGACAGAGCGGGGTGCCCTCCCAGGTGCGGGTGGGCCATGTTGTAGGCTTTGAGGACGCGCTGTCCGGTTTCAGCCTCGTGCCCGACTTTGGCGACGTAGGTGCCAAGATCCTCATTGGTTTGCCGGTCTATCTTCTCGACTTTGAATGCTGTGCCGACGCCGCCTGATCCGAGGTGAGATACGATTCGATAGGTATGTTTGCCGAAAGTTACTTCCTGGTCTTCGGCCCAGAAGCGGGCCGGTGGAACGGCTGGAGAGGGTACGGATTCACCAAGCAGCTGGGCTAGCGAGGAGGCTAGGTCAGGCAAGGATGCGCGCGTTTCAGGTTCATCGGATCTGCCTTGGTCCAGAATTTGTGCGGCGTGTGTGCTTATCTGGTCCTGACGATCGTTGAATAGTTGGGTGAGGCTGGCGCACAGGGAATAGATGTCGGAACGCTGGTCGGCTGCGGCGAGGCCGTTGGTACGGACTTCGGGAGCCATGATCGAGTGCCACTTTTGCGTGGGGACAGGGGGAGCAGCGACGCTGATTTCGGTGGGGATTTTGGTGCGCTCAAAGCCGATCAGGGTTGGCGTATTGTCATGTTTGACGAGGATGGTGTCGGGGGTGATGTTGCGGTGGACCAGGTTGCCTTCCTGTGTTTGGATGCGGTGGAATTCATCGAGCGCACGGAGGGCGTTGCGGGCGAGATGGAGCCGAGCGATCGTATCCCACGAGGTGTCGGAGGCCCTTGTCGAGATTGGGGGCGCGGAGGGGTCGACGAAGGCGCAGAAGTACATTTCGCCTTCGTAGCCGGGCGCGGACTGGAAGGTGTCGCGAATGCGGGGCGCCCAGGGATATTGCTGAATTCTGATGATTGTTTCGGATTCTCTGCTTGCGCGGGCCTCGGCGTTGGACTCTTCGGCCGCGGACAGGTCGTAAAGGTGCAGGATGATTGCGTCCTGGCTGGGTTGGTGAATGCCGCGGTACACGCGGTGGAAACGTTCATCTTTGGGTGTTTTGAGTTCAAGATTTGCGAAGCTAGCGAGACGCCTGAGGGAGCCGTCGAGGGCGACTGCGCTCCTGGGATCGAGGGCGTTGGCGAGCCTATGCACATCGGAGCGAGAAAGTATTGTCGGGGCATCAAAGTTGATGGCGGCTTTCCAGTCTGCGAGCGGGTGAAGGCCAACGCCGAGAACGGGTTTGCCGGCGAGGCCTTTGGTCTTGGCGGCGCTTTTCGTGATCAGGATGGATGCGCCGACCCAGCCAAGATTCGCGAGCTCTTTGCGCAACGTTGTTGCGATTTTGCGCGCTTTGTTTGTAATCTTGTTGGCTTCACTCTCGACGATGGAGTTGTTTGCGGCTACCCACTGGGCGTCCCAATGCTTGACTTCGATGACACGGACGCCGGGCGGGCCGATGGCGATGATGTCGATTTCGTCGGACTGATGTTGATGTGTAACAGAGAAAGCGAGGTTGGTGAGCAAGATCCATTGGTCGTCGCCGGCGATGGAGATCAGCTGCTGTTTCAGATGCGATAAGGCTTTGCGTTCGCTTTCGTTGGCGGCAGGACCGCAGGCAATATTGTCTACTCGCATCTTGGCTGAGTCCTCGGGTGGGCGATAAGTGGATTACGATTCTAACTCTTCTCGTGCGTATCCACAAGATCTGGCATATTTTGTCCACGAATGGATACCACCTAGTAGTTCAACAATCTTCTATTGACGGATAAAGGCGTCCGAGTTTTATGCGAGCATCAGTCGTGGTGAAACGCCAGTTGACAGTCGATGCAGAAGCATTGCGGCGAATTTGCCAAGCTGTGACTTGCTGCATCAAGGTCTCTTTGTCAGGGATGCGAGCGTGTAAGCGTTGTCGATGCAGGACACTGAGTTCGATTTCGGCCATATTGAGCTAACTGCCATGTTTTGGTGTGTAATGGATTTCCAGTTTGGCGGCTATGCGGCGGGCTTCAGCCGGCGGGAACGCTTCATAGAGGGCAGCGAGTTAGAGATTATGATTTCGGCACTCGACGAGGTTCACTCCTTAAATAACCCGAATTCGGAGTTAGATTAGGGCCGGCAAAAAGGCCATATCTTTGTCAGAGAGATGGAGAGATGGCGTCTTGGCTTGCCAAGTGTAGGCAATCAGGCCGGCGATAAGATTGACGATGAAGTTTCTCGTGCTGCGGTGGCGGGTGTGTTCAATCTGTGAGATATTCTTGAGCTGGTCAACGATGGTCTCA
Source organism: Candidatus Saccharimonadota bacterium (assembly GCA_009839685.1). GTDB lineage: Bacteria > Patescibacteriota > Saccharimonadia > Saccharimonadales > VXPC01 > VXPC01. The sequence continues at coordinate 9,049 of VXPC01000064.1, forward strand.
ATCACGAACCGCTTACGCGTGAGCAGCTTGTCTTCGAGAAGGACGAGTCGATTCTGCATGTTTTTGAGGATGGGCGTAATCAATTGCAGTCCGCGTGCGAAAAGTTGCTCAAAGAGAGCCTGGGAAAGATAGCCGCGGTCGCCGACCAGCTTACCCCATAGTTTCTTGCTCATTTTGGGGACCGGTTTGCGGTCATCGATGTTGCCGGGCGTGAGTTGAACAGCCAGCAACTCACCCTGGTCATTGACAATCAGATGGAGCTTGAAGCCGTAAAACCATCCCATACTGCTCTTGCCCCGCATGGCCACATCGGCAAAACTCCGGTTGCGGCCGATGCGCCGGTTGTGGCAGACAGACAACGGGGTCGAATCAATGAATGCCACCCCGGTCCCTTGGCCGAAGCGCTCACGCAGATAGAGACACATTGCCGGAAGGGCCGATGGAATTAACTCCACAAAGCGCGTATAACTGACCAGAGTTGGGAACTCACTGCGCATATGCTCACATACGTGCTGCGTAACAACAAGAGACAAGAATATGGAATGGAAGCTAGAATGCTCAATCTGGTGAGAGGGTGAAGCGTATGTGGCTCGGTGTGACAGCCTAGAGATTTCGAGCCATGGCAAGACAGCAGAAGGAGCTCTCGGCAACCTTGAGGAAGCATTGGAACTCTATCTTCAGTACGCTCCACGCGCCGAAATCATGTCGTACCTGACCACGGCGAAATCCCAGCAGGCACCCTGAATGATATCGTGAACCGCTCAGGACTTGGCCGAAAAGCCTTCATGAAGTGAAGGCTTCCCCCTACCCCGATTCAGCTTCCCGTTATCGAGACGATGAAGATAGGCAAGGAGATCGCCACGAGCCGCGAACGGCTCGTCATTTGCGTCTTCGTCTGATAATGCCGGCAGACCGACCGCTTTGCGAACAGGCGCATCAGATGCGAGTTCAGCGTTGACTCGGGAACCGCTTGATCGCTTGATGGTAGATGGAGGAACGGGTTATCAGTCCGCAGGAGCAGGTTATGAGCGCTGAAACGGAACGCCTGCAGGCGCTGTTCTCTGAGTTCAACAAGAAGGGGTCCGTCCTGTTCTTCGACACCGGCGGTCCCACCGAGCCTTCCCGGTTGGGGCTGCAGGACAGCTATACCGTGATCCGGGCGGCGGGGACGCTCGGGATCCCGGACGGGGTCCTGGAGTTCCACGAGTAGCAGTTTTCGCCCTATGTCGGCGTTCGGGGGCCAATCGTCACAACGGAGGATTTCTCGTCGGCGGAAGAGTGTGCCCTAGCTGTCCTGCAACAGATAAAGGCGGAATATGCATAAGCACCCTCCAAGCTACCGTATAGAGAAACTCGTGAACCGGGATGGACGCCAGGTCTGGCGCGTAATCGAGGGCTACGAGAAGATATTCGCAGACGGGGGTTTCGCTGGGCACACGCGGTGACAGACCCATCGACAAACAGAGGAGCCTGCTCCCCACTGTGGGCTTTGACGGTCGCGCGGGAGTTCTGTATCATCACCGTCCCTGTTTCGGGATCGCGCTTTTCACTTGATCGAAGGGGACTGAACCGGGTGATGATAGCGAAAATACCGCTGGTACTGGCGCCTCAGCCCGAAGAGGGTTACACCGTCACCTCTCCGTTATTTCCGGTTCACCACATGGCGGCCATCGCGGCTACCGCATCCGATTGACGGGCGCATGACCGGAGGCGGGAACGCCCTCGTCTTCGAGCCACTGGTTGACCAGCTCACGCAGCGGCGCGGGCAGCCGCAAGCCATCGAGGAAATGGAAGATCTTGTCCTTCTTCTTGCTCCGGCACAGGCTGCATACGCAGGCGTCGTAGGATTTTTTCCACAACAGGCCCCATGCGTTGTAGAAGTGGCCGTGGGACAGGCCGCTGGCGTCGTGCAACACGGAAAGCGGGACGAACTCGTTCTCTGCGGCTGTCATCATTTCGAGGATGCGCGTCTCTACAACTTCCAGTGGGGGCGTTGCATAGAGGGCATCGGCGAACCGATCGGGGTCCATCATTATGTTTGGTTATCCTTCCTGTGTGTACAGTTCAGGTTTCGTTGATATTTGGGGAAGGCCGTGAAGAACGGCTTTTTTTAATCCGCGGAGGACACGAAGGGGCACGGAGAACAGCACAAGGGAAAAGAAGTGATCAGACAGAGGCCTGCGAACTCTAGTCTATCAACCGGCGCAAGCCGCGGCAAGCTGCGCGTTTCACTACCCACGCCGTCGAACTCAGCCGCAGGCCTGCCACCGCGGCCGAGGGCTTGCCCGGGCTCGAGAGATCGACCTGGCCTGTAAGCGCGTTGAAGTTCGCGTCCGTTTTCAGAAATTCCTCGCCCCCGATTGCAATCGGCCGCCCGGCACGTCCAGCAGACTGAATCCCATCCTTTCGGCAACGACGGTTGGGAGGCAAGGAGGACGGCCAGATGACTGTTGACCAAACCGCAATTGCGGTGACATCGGCGGTACCCTAGAGGATTCTAGCAGTTGGGATCGGGATAGTTGGTGTGGAGATTTTTTTCGCGTAGTCAACTAAAGACATACTCACAATCCCTCATTTAATACATTCAACTCACCAACAGACACATGAAAATCACCTGACGCTCCTAGACACGACAGGTGCCGGATCGGGGCATTCAATGCCCGATTCCGGCGGTTTTGTCTATTTTCAGCCCGATTAGAACAAACTTTCCCGCACAGGAGGCCGTAGAGCGCCTAAAATCGCATGAGGGTACCTGCACAACCTCTTTAGTGACTCGCAGCTTGTCGGTCAAACTCAGGCTGGCACATCGAAGGCCAAGACAGTTACAGTGAGTTCTCTGTCGGGATCATCCCGATGGCTGAAAACATAACGGAAACCGGACTCTGAATCATAGTCGAGGTCGGCCTTGTAGTTGGCATGCCCCTGAACTGCCTGCGGAATTCTCCGGAGAACCGTGGACATAGTCGCTTCGCGATTGAAAACCAGGAGGGCCGCTTTGGTGTCTCTCCAGCTTGTATAGGCCAGCAGCTGGTCGAGCGCCTCGCTGAGGCCGGCCGGACCCGTCCAGAATTTACACTCGGCAATGAAGAGGTTCTTCCCCTCTGCTCGTATCAGAATGTCGGTCTTTCCCTCGTAGTTGAAAGTCTCTCCTGTGGCCTGCCCTTCGTACTGTCCATTCAGTTGCATCAGGAAGTGCTGCCGAAGGTCTTCCTCCCCCATTGTCCTGAATGCGCTCGGACTGCGCTCCATCACCATGACCATATTCGAAATGACCGATAGGATGTGTTCGTACTCGTCCATAGCCAAAGTGGGTTCCGGCCGATAGAGCGTTGTTGAGACCGGAGGAAGTGGGGGTACGACGCGTCGCTTTACCTCGGGCGAAGCATAGGTCATAGGCACGCCTGACCGGCGTCTGAGTGGAAACCCCAGACCTTCGATGATCCCGCGGTCCTGAAGCAGCTTCTCCCGCCGCGCTCCGATTTGCTGGCTCACCTTGGGCCGGATAGTTGAGTTGAACTGTTCTACCTGATCAGCAATCCGGGAGAGGTGCTTCTGTACGCTTTGCAGTTCTCGTTTGAAATCGCTTCCTATGTTGGGAGCCTCTTGGGATGTCCGATCGTAGACGAACTCCAACTCGTTGCCGCGGACGACTCCTTGCAGATGACTGAGGCTGAAAGTGGACGGCCTGTACTTGAATAGCTCCGGGTCGCCTGAGAACGGCACGAAGAAGGTGATCCTGGTGCCGGTCACGTGGGTGGGCCCACTTCGGCCGAATACGGCATATTCGACTCTCCGGCTAACGTCGATCTGCGTGTCGCCGTAGTCGGCCTGGATTCCCGACTCGTCAATAACGAGTGGTTCGACTTTGTACTTCTCCACGAAGTAATCGCAGAGTATTTCCGGAGACGTGTTCAAAACGCGCGCCTCGCTCAGCGAACCGACTTCATTGGCCATTGTTTGCTCTTGCCCAGCCAGGACATCGCTCAAATCAGCGTTTCTGAAAAGGCGGTCTGTCAAAGTTCACTCCTGGGGTGTAACTGTGGATATAGGTACATGTCCTCTAATGACGATAGCCAGGCGCGCCCTGCCTTTTGAATGCCTGGGCTTCGGCAACCAGAGAGTCCGGTTTCTTCTGAAACGAACGAAGTGGGAGATTGATGCCAACAGATTGAGCTTCCCCCGGTCACACATAATGATACAGGAATGGGCTCTTTGCAGTAACCTCCTATTGTCCCGGTGGACGTGGAAGGCGCACGGGACGGAGTTGGGAAGGCGTACTGTACAGCTGCTCGAGGATGCGTCTCGTCCTTTTTGAGCTACGTTTCGATTGGGAAAGAGGCGGCTGTTGACAGCGCTGTTTTCCGGTGTATACTGTCCTGTATAAAACGACGTTAAGTCAAATTATCGCGTGTTTATGATGGCGGACCTTTTTATGGGCTTTTTTGCAGGGATTTACAGGCAAAGGACAGAACGATGAGCGAGACACCGGCCAGCGCGGGCGAAGGCGTCCTGGTCGCCATCCAGAACGCCGCGCTCGGGCTCTACAGACCGTACGACTCCGAACAGGCGACGCGCTTCGAAGCCGCGCTCGAGGCGCTCGCGCCCAATACGCGCCGCGCTTACGGCAGCGCGTTGGCGACATGGGGGCGGTGGGCCGGCTTGCTGGGCGTGCATGCGCTGACGCCGTCGCCGTTCGCGCTGCGCGCCTACCTGCGGGAACGGGCGCAAAACGGCGCCGGCATCTCCTCGCTGCGGCTGACGGTGGCCGCGCTGCGCAAGGTGCAGGCGCTTGTCGGTGTCGAGCCGACCGCGAACGACCAGGTCGTGACCGATACGATCTCCGGGCTGGCGCGGCAGGCTACAACGCCGCGGCAGGCGTACGCGCTGACCGCGGAGGCGCTGGCAGTTGTTACTGCGACCGCGTGCCAGCCGCGCGTGGGCCGGGGCGGCAAGCTGGAGCTGCCCGCGCAGGCGCGGCGCCGCGGCCTGGTCGACATCGCGCTGTGCCGGGTGCTGTCGGACGCAGGCCTGCGGCGCTCGGAGGCGGCCGCGCTTACGTGGGATGACGTTGTGCGCTGGGACGACGGCTCGGGGCGATTGACCGTGGGGCGCTCGAAGACGGATGCGGAGGCGCGCACGGTCTACCTGACGCCGGCGTCGGTCG
>VXPC01000049.1:0-3125 GCA_009839685.1 Candidatus Saccharimonadota bacterium
CATTCAATCACCAACGGAACGACAGACTTGTTTGACCTGCGCCCCGATCGATTGGTCCAGCTGGAATGCGAGCGCCCGGGGGCAGCTCCACATCCGAGAATTCTCTCGCAATCGGTGGTCCAACTTCCGGGGAGCAGGTCAGCCTATTGCAACATCAGAGATTCACGGGAATGATCGGTATCATCGTGGGATCACTTGTTTGTCCCGATTGCAGCCTAGAAGCTCTTTGATGGTCTCTATCACCACATTGACCAAGCCAAAAGTCGATTGGTTCGCCAAACTGGCTGAAATTAGAAGTGAGTTTGCAATTCCCAGTTTTTTAGGTGTTTTAGCAAGCAACGCAGAAACATGGGCTCAGGAAATCTCAGTCGGACCGTTTTGGAAAACTGCAAACAAAAGGCTACCCCAATGGCGAACGGAATATCGAGCGCTTGTAGGATCCGATCTATTGCCGCATCTTGATCTACCAGAATTTGTGCACAAGGCCGAGTCAAGTATCCGCGATAAATTGATCAGACTTTGCAAACTTCACGAAAGTGATTTGTCGAAAGTAATTGGGGCGGGCGGGCCACCGATACCTAAATTAAATGATATTGTTCGTACGCGGGTAGCGTGCCGATATATTGACGGAGTTGAATTTTTGGCCAAAAAGTTCTTAGAGGTCGGTAAAGAAACGAATTGTAACATAGAACTCAGTCGCGAGGGGAGAATAGAGGGATATTTTGCCCAACACATTACGTTTGAGCAGAGAGTCATCCTTCGCATGGCTGGTTACGAGCAGATGGCAACTTTAAACTGCGAAATTCAGATAGCTTCGGAGCTCGCTACGCGAATCTGGGACGCTTCTCACCCACTTTATGAAGACGCTCGCACGCGGCAATATGCGCCAGAGGAATGGCAATGGAAACCAAACGATCGGCGGTTCATAGCGAACCAGCTTGGTCACATGATCCATCTCGCGGACGGACTCCTCGTCCAACTGAGAGACTCGGACGGTCCTAGGGACAAATGACATGAAATTAGAAACTGAAGTCGCAAAGCTCTCCGAATATATGGATGCTAAGGAATTAACTGAGTTACTTTCCACACCTTTGGAATTTTTTCCTGAAGATGTATCGGCGATGATTCCGTCTCTGGCCATGGGGGAGGATGGACCAAGCCTTACATCAATCTTCTTGTTCTCAGAAAACTACATTTGCGAAGCCCAAATCTCTGGGAATAACGAAAAATTGTTTGATTTTACTGATAAAAGAAATGTCATTAATATTCGAGTCAATTTGGGGAAACACGATATTGTTGTCGATGAGCAAATTGTAGCTTCCTATGACACTGCGCATGTGAACGTAATGCATCGGCCAGAAATGCACAGCGTACTAAGCTACTTCGGCTCTCGTCGAAGCGACTGGGTCGCAAGGGTGCTTAAGGAAATCCCCATCGGGTATGTGCTGCGCACTTGAACTGCCGCCATGATCAGCCCCGATCAATCCAGTTGGAGTGTGAGTGCCGAGATTGACCTGCTCCCCGGAACTTGGGCCACTCATTGCGAGAAAATTATCGGACATTGAAGATGCCCCGACGCCGGGGGCGGGCTCGTTGTCGGGAACTTCTTCGATCTGATCGGTTCCGGTTCCGAAAAGCAGGTCAGAATTCGGTTATGACTCAGTTTGACTTTGTGTGGCGCGGTTTGTAGGTCGATCCGCGCTTCGGGCTGGGTTTCTGCGGGGGCGGACCCGAGCGTCGATCATCTCCACCATCCACTCCATAGACGCATTCTCTCATCGTCAAGCAGAAAGTTCATATTGGTTTCGGGTGGAAGCCAAACGCCCTCGGATCCGGACTGGCGTATCGAGTTACCGCCCGCCTATCGCCAGATCTGATTTGGATGCGTCCAGCGTCTTGAGAACGACAATTGGAAATTCTTCGGTTCTTGCTCGTCCAAGGGCATCAATCCAGAAGCACTTGGCATGATCTCCCGTTACCTCCACGATCGTCATCTTCTGACTTCCTGATTTCACTGTCACGACATCGCCGGGCGCCAGCTCAGTCATTGCTCTGATCCCCTTCGCTGAACGGCTGCGGTGGCAATTTCCGCCAGCTTAGTTGTGTAATCCTCCGACTTCTCGACAGCATCTCCCACTTTTTCGACTTTTCCTTCCACTCGAGTTACACGCTCACGCAACGAAAACAGCTCTCGAAGAACGAGGATACCCACCAACACCAGCGGGCTCACGATCCAGATGAGTTCCGTCGTGTTCTCTCCGGCTTCGGGCATCACGTCGGGTTCCACATGGCAGACAGAAAAGGAGGATAGCACGCACCGTGGCACAATCCGTGCTCCAATGACCGTATACTGGCCGCTGCGAGGAAACGATCGGGCAGGTCGTTACCAGCGCCAACTCCCAGATTACTGTCGAGAAGGTCTACCAGGGACAGCCAGCCAACTGGTACAGCCTGGTCGCCCCGGAGCAGGTCCGCATCCCGGACTCGTTCCGTAGCCGAGGAACCCGCCGCGGCGTTGCGATGGCTGAGTCGCACGAGCGGGAGCATCCGTTCCCCGGCAAACGGACCGACAACTTCGCCTTGGGCGGCTGGCTCGATCACAGCTATTTCATCGTCGAGCGGGCGCAGATCTTCTTCGACGATCCGATAGAGGGCGACCATCTGGAGATCTTCGCGCATTCGGTCGGCTGTGCGCCAGGCACCGACCCGGTCTCCGGGAGCGCGACGTGGCAAGGTGTCTTCGCCGGCTACGACCTTTCCACGGCGCCAGGAACGCTGGTCGAGGGCGACGCCGCGATCACCATGGGCTTCGCCCAGTCCACCGTCGACGTCGCGTTCACCAGGCTCGGTGGTCGATCGAGCATGACCTGGACCGCATTGCCGGCGGTCAATGGCGTATTCCAGGACGACACCCTGCGGGGCCAGTTCTACGGTCCCAATCACGAGGAAGCGGGCGGCGTGTTCCACCGCAACCGGATCGCGGGCGCGCTTGGAGCGGCGCGACAGTAACCTGCACGGCCCCCCCCCCGGCCGCGGGGGGGGGCCCCCCAGGGTTTTACAAATGCCATTTTTTGGGGGGGTCTAGCGCTGTGTGTTTTTAAAAACTTTCGCAGGCCCAGATATTA
>VXPC01000049.1:3135-14078 GCA_009839685.1 Candidatus Saccharimonadota bacterium
GCGGCTCTGTTTAAACCCCCCCCCCCCGGCCGCGGGGGGGGTCCCCCCCCCCCCCGGCCCGGGGGGCGCGGGGGCGCGGCGCCGCCAATACCAGACCGGCCCCCCCCGGGTCGCGGGGGGGGGGCCCATCAAGTATTTTCCAAATGCCATTTGATGGCGTGGTCTAGCGGTCGATCAATGGGGCATCGGAGAATTGACAGCTTCCTAAGCGCATCCTGCTTGGCTTCGTCCTCATCATTGAACACTCCGGGACTGGAGACGATGGAGTAGTAGTGCCGCCTGTCTCCCGGTCGAGCCGTTTGTACGAGTTCCCAAGCCCATCCCTCGTGCTGCGTTCCATCCACATACCTGCGGACGTCCTCCCGTAGTTGGAGGACGTACTCGTACTTAACCGTCATCGGCCGCACCTGCGCAAAACTTCCTCGATGGGGGAAAGTCCACCATCTGAAGGCGGTTGTGCCGGCTTGTCGGGAAGTGGGGGTAATCCGGCCATATCGGCCTCCATAAACGTGGAGGCCACTTGACCGCGACGCTATGCTAACGGTACCTTTCCGTCGCTAGCGTCTTCCTGCGTGGCCTCCAAAAGCGTGCAGGACCCGAACCCGCCGTGTTCTCGCACGGCGGGTTCAGTGGTTCTCGGGGACGTTAATGGCGCGAGTCAGGCGCAGTCAAGCGCCTACGAGACAAGATCCGGGGCGTCAGCCTCCATGCCCCCACCGTGCGCTGGCGCCTGCACGCGCAATCTCCCGCCGGCGCTCCGGCGAGAGCGTCCGGGCCCGGGCCGCGCCGCCAGCCCGGCCGCCCTTCGCCTTCTGCGACTGATGCGGCTTGTCGTCCTTGATCTCGCCGGTGGCGATCCGTGCAACATGCACCGCGTTCCCGATCACGTCCGCCGGTCGCTTCTGCCCCTGCGGTCCTTTTGGCATCGTGGCTTCCTACTACGTAGCGCCAGATGTAGCCGTATCCGTGACCATATCATCAAATTTAGGCATCAGCGTAGCATAATCCGAGCTATCCTGCCCGCCGACCATGCTTGTCCTGAAGCGCATCAAACCCCGCGACGGCGACCTCCCGCCCGAAGGCGTGTACGTCCCCCGCCACGAGCCTTCGGAAGAACGCCGCTGGCAACCGGGATCGGACACTGAAGCCGCCAGGCGTGCGGATCGCTCCTGGCAACGAGATGGGCATTGCACTCATCGCTCTGGTCGCACTCGGCTTCGTCGTCACGATCGCCCGGGGCATGTGGGAGTTCGCCGGCGGCCTGTTCGGGTGAATATCCCCTCGCGGTCCGAAATGCGCTTCATCCTGCGCACACACCTCGAAGAGAACGACCCCGACACGCTCCGGCGCTGGCACCGCAACGGCGAGCTCGAGACCATGCTCGATGTCCAGGCAAACGCGGCCGTCGACGTGCTCAAATGGCAGCTCGGCGACGATCCCTACGCACATCCTGACCCCGCCAAGCGCATGATCGCGTGGGAGTACGCCAAGGCTCAACTGCTCGAATACCCGCAATCGCTGCATCTGCAGGTCGAAGGCAACCCGCCCAAACCATTCCAATCTACTCCGGTTTCAGTCAAAGTCAAACTGAGTCACTACCCAGAATTCCGCGACCACGTCGGCGAGATCACAGAACGTAAGCTCATGATCGGACAACGGTGGCCTTCGCTTCTGGGCTTCTGGCAACTTGAACGACCGCGAGACGTTTAGCTCCGGCTCGGCGAAGTTCTTCGCGACCAGTTGCGCGCCCTTCGAGCCTGGGTGGCGACACCAGTCATGCGAAGCCGCCAGTTCAGCATGTCTGCACTGACCCCGAACCTGTTGGACAGGACCTCGGGGTCCTGGCTCGACCGATAGGCGATGATTAGGCCGGCACGTGGCACGAGGAGCGTCCCGGTGAGCCAGTCAGCTTCCTTTTCCTGCTCTTGCTCAAATGAGTTGAGCAGCAAGTGCCCTTCTGGAGAGACGTCAATTCGACCGGGTCCGTGATCAAGAATCAGATGAGCCAGTTCGTGGGTCAGGCTGCTGCGCCGCCGATTTGGCACGTGTGCTGAGTTGACGATAGTCAGATCGGTGTCATCGTGCCGGATCGTTACGGCGGACCAACTATCTGGATCTCGATCGACGAGTTGCTGCAAGCTGTCTCTTGCCAACCCCGGCACCTCTTCCGGTGTCCAGACCATCACGCCGAGATGAGCCGCAAGATCTCGCGGATCCAAGGGGTCCTGAGGCCGCAGCCCCAAAGCCGTCCGATAACTCTCCGAGGTGGATTCGCACCATGTCTTGAAGCCCCGACGCATTAACTCAGAATTCGTCCCGTGCATTGAGTGCGCGTTGCGCCGCCAGAATCATGTCTGCCAGGGCACGAGCAGTCTCAAGTTCCATGGTCCGCTTTTTCCGGAAGTGAACGGCAGCGATCGGCCGTCTGACGCTGTCTTCGTCGAAGCCGAGCATGGCCGATGGGTCGACCTTCAGCCAACGGCAGATCTTCCGAAAATTCTCGAGGTCTGGGAGATGGCCGTTCTCTACGCGCGACAGGGTCGCGGGGGATATGCCAATGTCCTCGGCGGTCACCCGCACGCCGTGGCGTCCCCGCTTGTCTGCAACCAGTTGGCCCAAGGTCTCGAGCGAAGGCTGGGGCATGGCGGTCTCCGTGTTGCAGATGTGAAACACATATCGTTTGACTTCAGGGACAAAGCCCATTAGGGTCGGCTTTGTTTCACGGATGAGACGATTTTCGCAGAACATTAGCAACGGGACAAGCACATGCTCTGGGAACATCCGGATTCGTGGTACCTGCGCTCGGCTGCCGCACGGCAGTAGCACGTTGTGGGTGCGAGCCGAGACCTCAGCCGATTGAACGCTACGAGCGTTCGCGCTGACGCGACTCCCCGTCAACAGGAGGGAACCGTCCGCGTTCGCCACAACTGCCCAAGAATGGAGACATAAGCTCATGAATGGCGGCACGGAAATTTACGTGAGCGGGCGACCCTACAAGGTGCCTGGCGACCTCGTGACGTATGAGCAGATCGTCAAGATCTGGAACGAACTGCACAAGGCGGAAAACAAGCACATCATTGGAACGCCTGGCATCGACTACGAGAACGACCTCAAGGGCGAGAGCAACGTTCTCCTGCCCGGCAAGGACGTCAGGGTCAAGGACGGGACGAGTTTCTCGGTCGACCCCGAGCATGTCTCGTAACGACCGTCTCGCCGCCTTCAGCGAGCAGGCGGGATTTGGCGTCCAGGTCGAGTCCGACGTCGTTAAGGCCACGAAGGTTCCTTGTCTCCTGCAGGGCGGGGCAGTGGGCACGTGCACGATTGAGAAATCCTTCGATCCGGAGACGAAGAAGCCCAATGGCCGGATTGGCGACGCGGTTCATGCGGTGCGCATCACGCCAGACCAGAAAACTGACGGGCGTGTGTACCACGCGGACGGCAGTCCGTTGGGGAACCTCGTCGCCGGAGATGGAAAAACGTGGTCTCACATTTCCATCAAGAAGGGAAGTCAGGGCGAACCGGAGGAGGACGGATCGACAGCTGACCTGGTCCACCGCTACGCGAAGCAGATTGTCGGGGCGGTGTGGGCGGCCGGCTTCTCCGAAACCGCCTCTCTCTCGAAGCGGGGCCCGTTCAACATACCGAACACTTTCGAGGCCCGTGCGGCACTGGGCCCGGTTCAGGATCGCATCCGCGGCCAACGGGTCGGAATCATCGGCCTGGGCGGTACGGGCGCTTATGTCCTCGATCTTCTTGCCAAGACGCCCGTCAAGGAAATTCATCTCCTGGATTCGGACGATATCGACTGGCACACCTTCATGCGGGCGCCTGGTGCACCCACTGCCAAGGAAATCGAGACGCGTCACGAAGGCAGTGTGTTCAAGGTAAGCTACTACCATCCCAAGTACGCGTCGCTCCGGGATGATATCCACCCGCACGTGGTCCGGGTGGATGGCCCGTCAACGTTCAGCGAGTTTCTATCGGTTCACCCGATCGACTACGCCTTCGTATGCATCGACCAACTGAGGGAAGGCGATTCGCCGCGGCAGGACGCTGTCTACGCCGCCCTGTCGGAGGCACGCATTCCATTCATCGATTCGGGCGTCAGTATCACGCTCGATGACGACGCGGTCAGAGGCGCGGTCACGACGAGCGGCTACGCTGCAGGCTCCCTAGCGTGGAAGGAAACCATCCCGAACGCCAGGGTCGAGGGCAGTGTCCCCGGCTATCGAAACGTCCAGCTGCCGGAGGTGAACGCTCTGGCGGCGGCCCTTGCTGTGATGGAATGGCGGCGGCGTACAGGGCAGTACATCTCGGAATCCTCCTCGGTCCTCCACAAGTTTCGGTTCGAGAAGCCGTGCATCGTCACCGCCGGCTGACTTGCAAGAGTGACGCCCGTGAAGCTTCGCCCGATCTTCGTGGAGGTACTGCCCGCGTTTGACGAGATCCAGGCCGGTGAACTCTGGATCAGTCACAAGCATCGGACCATCAACCTGCGCTGTCCCTGCGGTTGCGGCGAACTGACGGTGCTTACCCTCCACCCGAGCCGCTGGCACGTGCACTTCGATGGAAAATCAGTCTCCCTGGACGGCCCCACCGGCGGGTCGGTGTGGGCGAATGCCGCCTGCGGCAGCCACTACCTCGTACGGGACAACGGTGTGGTTTGGCTAGATCGGATCGAGCCCCATCGCCATACCGGTTACGCTGAAGCCGAGCGCGCGCGCATGCTTGGATCCAAACCGAGCCGCCCGACATTTGGTGCAGTGATCGGACGTCTATGGCGTGCTTTGTCGAAGCGACGCCGGGTTTAGGGAAGCGGTCGTCTTCCTGATCAGCCCCAATCGATTGGTCCACGGCTAAGTTGAGTAGGTTAGTCCTCTGTTCACTCACCTTAACAGTGGACCAATCGATCGGGGCAGGTCACCAGCCCGAGCCGTTCACAGGGGTTGCTGGACCCCTCTACGACCGCTCGGGCCATTTCCTTGGCCTGGTCGAGAGAATTGCAGCTTTTTCCATCCACTCCGAGCTTACGGAGACTATCGGCAATTCTGCTCAAATCTGCGGCTTCCAGTAGCTCTTGCCGACCTGCAGCAAATGAGCGCTCTACTTCGAGAAATTCTTCGCCCAGCTAGCGACCGTACACTTTCATTTCCGGGCTTTCGTCATAGACGTTGCCAAACTGACCACCCCCCTTCACATAGCGCCCTCCCGGTCGAGGAATACGACCATCCATGGGGACATCTTGGCCGAGAAGACCGCTTGCCGCCAGTTCTTGATGGAAAATGCAGGGGCTTCCGGACAATTCGGGTGTCTTTTCTGCGATGATTCGTACCGCCAAGTCTGCTGTAGGGTCGGTTTCGGACTTTGCGAGGTCCGCCAATGTTTCCACGTAGAAAACCGGGCTTATCACTGGTATGAAGAACGCGTCAAACCACACAGACTCATCCAAGCTGAACGACTACAAGAATGACTTGTCGAACGGGTTATTGGTCCCATTAGTCAGCGATACATAATGGTTGCTCCAAGAATCTAGTTCCATTCCTATCCGTGGGGAATCTTGCCATGCATAACAGATTTTGCAGGATTTGTTGGAACATTCTTGGGTGGCGAAAGCCATCTGGGGCAAGCATCGAAACGGCCGCCTCGTCGTATGTCGCGAAACATCGTTTCGGTCACGAAGAGTGGTTATTCAACTATGAATGGCTCATTGATGGTTTCCAATACGGTCATCTTCAACCAATTGGCAAATATCTCAATCGATACGCCGGCAATCACTGCGCGATCATGCTCTACACCATAACTCCTGACAAAAGCGTTCTTCTTGTTGGGAAAATAAGTGACGTCTACGTCCCCACGGAGCCGGAACTAAAGCGGGTACTGGACACATACACAGAACGCAACTGGTTGGGACAGATGCGAGAACAGGTAAAGAAAGTTGGCGGCTCTCCGGGAGATCTGGAAAACCCCACGCCTCAAGCCATAGCAAACGTGAGATTTCGGCCAGAGGATGTCAGCCTCTTTGATCCGCATCCTCGAGTAGTCGGCGAGCACACCATCACGCGACATCGTAGGTACCATCCGTACTATTGGACTGATAACGACCCACTTACCGATGTAAAGCCTCCGGCTTACATTCGCAACGATCCACGGCGTTCGGAACGGGAACGTATACGTGCTGCCCAAAAAGCATCAATTGTTGATCCGCAACACACACGACTGCAAAATCGTTTGTACGATTATCTTTGCTCCTTGTACGGTGCGGAGCACATCCACTACGAACGAAACCACGTTGATTTGGCAGTTACAATGCCGGAGGGGGAAGTCTATTTCGAAATCAAGATTGAGGCGTCGGCAAAACGTTGTATCAGATTAGCGCTTGGCCAGCTTCTCGAGTATGCACACTACCCCGACGACAGTCGAGCAGTGCGGTTCGTGGTTGTTGGAGACGCACCACTAAACCAAGAAGAACAAACGTACTTGGTACATTTGCGGGAGCAGTACCAAATTCCCGTATATTATTCTCGCTTCGATTGGGAGAAAAATAAGCTGGGTGCTGAATACTGAGCGTGACAACAACATAGATGGCTCTCACAAGCTAGCCGGAAGTTGAGGGCCGTGATGACGAACCATCGAAGGCAATATCGAACGTTTCGTGGTCTCTTCCCCGGTGGGTCTACGATAGCCCGTTCAAGAGTTTTCTCGTTCTCCTTGGTTCAGGTCCCCGGGATCGTGTTACCCTGGCCACGCGCCAACATCACGCTTAGACCAATCACTCAGGGTTGCTCTAAATTCCACATATGCCACCGAAAAACTGATTTGGCAGCAAAGAAGCTGTCACCCTCTTTCGAAAGTTGAATTTAGTTCTTGTAACCAGAATTGCAATAGGGGTGCGCCAACTGAGCATTATCCATATCGGCGCTACCACCATCAGATCTTCGAATGATATGATCCACTGTTATAGAACGAAAATGAACCGCAGCTCCGCAAATGGCACATCGATTCACGTTGGCATATCCTTCCGCTAGTCCGACTGCTGACTTAGTCGAACCGCTCATTCTTCTAGTCTTACCTATGGCGGTCCTGGGAGGTGGAACCTTAGCCTGATGAAGATGGAAAAAGTCCGGATCTTCGTACAGAATATTAGAGATTGTAGCTCCATCATTTCCTGAAACAAAGCCCTCAAATACCTTCCAATACAGATCAGAAATCCGATTTAGGCTTCTTGCTCCACTGCCTAGTCTGGTTACAGTCAGCGACATATAGATTTTATTTGAGAACAGATATTCCTCAATGTCACGTCTGCAACTAGTAAATTCTTTCAGCTTATTCTCATCCGACAGACGTTTGACAAATTGTGCGGTGGCAAGGAACGCATTTGGCATGAATTTTCCCGACATCGCATAGAAGTAAACAGCGGGATGAAGGCCAAGAGACTGTGGTTCCTTGGTGGTTATGAGTCGAATGCGTTTACGAACTAACTTGAGAAATTCGATGGTTTGAGAGCCGTCTTCATCGTCACTTAGGGGTTCTCCGAGCCTCTTGGTGTCAGCACGCTCCGGCAATGGCACACCATTGCATAAGTTTGTCAGGTCGAATGCGAATGGTAGTTGGTTATAGCCCCGACCAGCCACAGGAAGAGCTAACGTCATGATGGGCTCATCAAGTGGGGGCTCAAAAAGCGCATGATACAGCTCAGCACCAAGGCTCTCTATTTCGTTCTGAGCTTCTCCGGAAAACTGCGACCAGTACTTGTGGCCCTTTCCTGCATGGACAATACAGCGGGCAGCAATCGCATTGGGTGCGCGCCGCACCTTTAGAATGCGTCTTTCCGTAGGATCAATGGGTTGAGCTGCTTGATTGATTTTGAAGAATGAATTCTCAGCGGCATCCACGTCGTTAGCAGGAACCCACTGAACATGGAAAGCGCTGGTGTTCAGTGCTGACAGAATAGTCCTGTCGTCAGGAGACACGGACTCAGGTGATGATGCCAGTCCTTTGAATTTTGCATATGGTCCGATCTCTTTGTTCATCATCTTGCGGGTTCGATCCGCCACTCTCTCCTGTTCTGGAGGAATGTGACCGGCAAAAAATCTAATTGATGCCGCCCTATCGCCGTAGTCGTCCTGAATCCAAGCAATCAACGCGCTAAGTCGATGTGCGCCATCAATAACAAATGTCTCGGCACCTCGCTGCCAGAGAATGACAGCAGGGATCAGATCGCCACCAATAAATGACTTGACTAAATCGACTACTTTCGTCGGGGACCAGTACGAGGTCTCACGCTGAAAATCTGGTTTACGGAGTGCTGGAAGAAGAAAACCGCTTTCTAGATCCGTAACCTGGATCCGTTGCCTTTCACTTATTCCCGTGTGATTTGTATCGCCAGCGAAATCATCGCGGGCCACCAAAGCGTCCAGGTTGACCGTATTAGTGGACATTAATTTCACTCTCCCAAAACGAACATGACGGAAAAGAAGTCCGCGATACCCTAGAGCACTACGGGTACGCCAGATGCAATTGAGGAGCAATGGAGCGTTAAATTGTTAAGCAAACACGACAAACACATTTTCTCAACGTCTTCGTCCCGCTGCTTGTACATGGAAGGAATCATGAAGTGGTGACCGGGTTCACGATACAGGAGTCGGGGACAACCAACAGCTGGACCAAGCAGTTTGGGTCGGTGAATCCTAAGCATTCACTAGTCTCTTCGATCTCCCGCCACCGCTACAGTGCGCCTCGCCACAGGAAAATCTTGGCTGAAATCAACCTGTCCACCAGCTTTCCGGCCGGAATGCGCCCCTGCCCCGGAACCGGGTCCTTACTAGAGGCCGCGCTCATCATGAAGCCATTCTTGCTTGGCGCCCCCTCCGCAAACCATCGCATGATTTCGTCTCGCGAAAGCGACTGATCCCCCCACTTATTCAAAGCCTCGACCCGAAGCGCCTCATCGCTCTGCGAACAAGGTCTCGGCATGCGCGGATTCACGTGGAGCAATTTTCTCTCTCTACGCATTTTTTCTCTTCAGTTATGGCCGAGATCGGGCACGCTGAGGGAACTCCGCCCACGTGCCAAGGACGAGGCCAGGTTTTGCGCTGCGGACCTGGCTGACGAGTGATTCCCACAGGCGCCGCAGTTGCGACATGTCCATATCGCGGCCCCGTCCGTGCCCGTTCGGTCCCCGAACACTCCTAGGATTCAAAAAGCTATCCGGAAGAGACACGAAAGGACGGGGGAATCCGGATCCCTTATCACGAGCTGTCGGCAACGCGGGAAAGAAGCTGAACATCCCGCAGACTCGGTCGGAGGGCGTGGCTCCCCTGTACAGCCTTAGTCTGATGTTCCTCTTCTTTGAATTGCTGGCCAGCGGCTCTGCCGTCGCCGTCATAAACTCGGGCGGCACCCGCTCTTGGAGCTCCCCAGGCGCTTTCTCGCAGTCGTAATCGCGAAAATCTTTGACCACCAGTACCGTATCAAGCATCCACTCCCAATTACCAGTTTCCCGCTTCTTGCTGCTCCCGAATACGACCACAGAACCTTGATCTAACTGCCTCAGGCCTTCTCGACTCGGACCGATCTGCCCACAATTCGAATACAAAATACGCTCGCCGAAGATGAACGGGTCAGTGTTGTGCAATCTGCGATAGTTCTTCCGGGCACAACAGCGAGGCCGCCACAGATAGCGGGGATAGCCACATTTGGGGTCCCCCCCTTTGAGGTCGCACAAAAGATCCGACTCTGGTTCCCATTCACCCCAAGCGCGCAGCTTGCCACTGCAGGTGTTTCCGTCCTGCTCGATCCATTCGCCACGGAACTGCATGAATTTCCGCTTATGACCGTACTGGGTTTTGTTCCAGCATACTTTCCGGGGCTGATCGTGACGGGGTTTGGCCTCCCACTGCGGGTGCGGAAGCTGAACGAACCGGAGCCTCTTGGCCATCTTGAATCGCCCCTTTTGCCGTCTGTTGGGTTTCGAGCACGTCATGAGAC
This sequence comes from Candidatus Saccharimonadota bacterium, assembly GCA_009839685.1. Classification (GTDB taxonomy): domain Bacteria; phylum Patescibacteriota; class Saccharimonadia; order Saccharimonadales; family VXPC01; genus VXPC01. The sequence continues at coordinate 13,123 of VXPC01000049.1, forward strand.
TCGGCGCGAATTTTCCGCTTCCAAGCCCCAACACTTTCTCCGTTGATGGTCAAATCTCAATCTGATGGCCGTGGGCAAGCACGGAAATGCCAATACGTATTCGCTCCAGCACGGGAGCAAATTGGGGCGATGAGCTCAACGCCTCTTCCCGAGAAAGTTCGGTGCCGAGGATGCTACTCGCTGACAGCAGAGGATTCAGCCATGAGCTGCCCCCCGGAACTTGGACCACCCATTGCGAGAAAATTCTTGGTTTGAACAGCCCAGCTTCGGGGGTGCAGATCAGCCGCTCGCCCGCAGAGGTCTTCGTTGCAGCGACCGGTGAAATCAGGATCACAGCTTTTCGCGCCACAAGGCGGCACCGTCTATCCCACACAGACACTGGGCGACAGGTGTAACTGAGCCTGACACGAAATCGAGGGAAGCCTGCTTTGCCCAAGAAACGACGCGTTCGCCGTCCAGCCCTGTTATGTCGTTTGGCTAGCTCGTCTCTGCAGCTGCGCCAAGAATGCTCCCGCCCTGACTCCGGACGCCTGTAGAGGGATGTTTCACGCGCGGGAGGCCTTCCAGAATAAGCAATAACTGGGTTGCCGTTCTGCGACCGAGATGCGACCCAGCGCCCATCGCTCAATGCTCTCCATCCGGCGGCAATCTGCCATGCGTCCCACTGCCAAGCCCGTCATCGCCCTGACGATCTCGCTGTCGCTCACTGCATGCGGGGGCGGAAGCTCGCCCATGCTCGCCGGCCAGCAGGTCGACGAGATCAACAACGACCCGAGTTCCTCGGGGAGAGCCACGAACCCATGATCGGCGTGCTGTACCGAGATGATCCGACGGCGGCCTTTGGAGACGACCGATAGTGCGCACAGCCATCTACGCACTGGTACTCGCCTGCACCTGTCTGCTCACGGCCTGCGGCAGTTCGAGCCCTGGATCGACGGCTGGTGGCCTGACCCTTG
>VXPC01000028.1 GCA_009839685.1 Candidatus Saccharimonadota bacterium
ATTACGGGGGGGGGTAGACTACCGTCTGATTTCAGTATATAATAAGCTGACCATGGCAGAAACGATCCGTCACGAAAGCCGGCTTGCCGGCTCGGAGAAAGCCATCCGCCAACAGGTGCTGGTCATGGTAATCGGCGCGGCCGGATCGGGCAGGACGACCTTTGCCAAACACTTGGCCGAAACCCTGGGAGCCCGGCGGTTGGATTTCGACATCCTGCGCCGGGAAATACACGACTCGAAGGAGTACCGGGAATTAGGACTTTCTGACCAACCCCTCTCCGAAGGTTTGGATATTGAAACGACTGAGAAGATCCTGCGCGGCTCCAAACGTTACGAAGAGCAGATATTCGAAGAATGGCTGGAACACCTTCTGGCCGCCGGCAAGTCGGTGGTCATCGACGCCGAACGCTACGCCCGCAAAGACAACCGGGATCTCAACCAGGACCTGGCCACTAAATTAGGCGCGGCCACTGTCGTGGCAGTCATGAAGACGCCTGGCCCGGCAGCCGCCCGGAGAGGCAAAGAAGCGGCGTCCCACCCATGCGGCTTTGAGGCGCCGGCAGCCGGCGAGTTTTTTGTCCGGATTGACGGCCGACAAGGTTTCGCTCGCCAGTACGAGGATTTTTTCAACGCCTGTCGGGTGGCCGGTCTGGCTGACCTCTAGTTTTCCGACCCGTTAAATCAGTCGGTTTAGCTAGGGCGGTTTTTCGTGGCAGACCTTGCGGGGTCAAGCTTGTCATGAAGCGCTACGGGACGCTGTGTCGTAGGAGTACGCCAGAATCTCAACCCAACGCTTAAAATCTTGGGCTAACAAGGAGGTTTCTTCGCTGAAATAACCGAGCTCCAGCCGGGCTGCCAACTCGTGCTGGTTGGCTTCCGATAACTCTAAGATATTCCTGACGAACCGCCTTGTCGTTTCCGGGTTTTCAAATAAATTCAAATTTCCTATCAGAGCCTTGCCCATCTTTTCTCTGAACGGCACGCTCTCCAGCAGCGCCTGCCGCAGATCCTCTTCTATATAGAGGTCAAACTCGTTGAAAGCCCAGACCACCCTGTCGGAACTCCAACCATAATGGCCGGTTAAATCGTCGTGAAGGGTCTTGCGAAAGTAATTCCAACCCCCTCTGAATCTGCCGGCGGCCACTTCGTCTTGATGCAAGTAGAAATGATAGAGGACGCTGCGGTGTACGCAGCAATGATAAGCAAGCAGCATTGCCAAATCCTTGGATTCTTCGCGGTTCAGACCCTTTAGGCTATCGAAAAAGTTCACCTCAAATTTTTCCATGGCCCATGATATGTCCTTGAACTCGTCCAGGACCTCCTTGCTTGCAGCCAGCTTGTCAGCGCCTATCGAGCCCTGCAACTCTCGGCGAGGCTTATAATCTTCAGCCAGCCCCCTCACTGTCTCCATAGCTTTCCTCCGTTAAAACTTACTCAACCTGTATTATAAACTGATTGCCGCTATATTGCAAATCACGAGCCCCGAGGTTTAACTGTTCGCACGAGCCGTCAGACGTTTTGGTCGACCTTCAGTTTCCTGACCCCCTCGATCGACCAGTTGGGTCTGGGCAGCTGGTTGCCGCGGTAATCCTTGAAATGGGCCTGCAGGATCAGGCTCAGGACGCTGCCCTCCGCCCAGCAATCGGGGTGCCGTTCGAACAGGTCGGGCGAGACGATCAGCTCCATGGCGCCGCTCTTGTCTTCAACCTCAATAATCGCCATCTTCCGTCTGGAGACCTTGGCGACTACTTGGCGCAAGCTGGTGATAATGCCCCCTACCTTGCGTTTCTGCCCCTCCGCAACCGTTTCCAGATCTTCGTCCAAATCCCCCACCGAACTGAATTCCGAACCGTTGAGGGCGGCGCCGTAAACGTCTAAGGGGTGCTGGGAGATGTAAACGCCCAGCAGCTCCCGCTCCCAGTCCAGTTTCTCGGTCAAGCTGACCGCCAAGACGTCGGAGGCGGAGAAACCGAAATCAGACAGGGTCGTCTCGTCTTCCCCGGCCAGATCCAGCAGGCTGGCCTGTTTGCTGGAAGCCTGTTTGCCGGCCCAGCTTAAAGCCTGCATTAATTTGTCCAAGTTGGCCAGCAGGGTCTCGCGCTCCAGGAAACAATCGAAGGCGCCGGCCTTGACCAAGCTCTCGACCGTCTTGCGGTTGAGGTGCGGGTTGTCTTTCTGGCGCTTGACGAAATCGGCCAGGTCTTTGTAGGGCCCGCCCTCGTTGCGGATCTCGACCAAGGTGTCGACAGCTTTGTTGCTGACGTTCTTGACCGCCTCCAGGCCGAAACGGATCTTGCCCTGCCCCCGCTTGTCGTCGCCCAAAATGACGGCGAACTCGGGGAAGGATTCGTTGACGTCGGGCGGGAGGACGTCGATGCCGGCTAAATTGCACTCCAAAATCTCGCCCTTCAGCCGGTCCGTGTTGCCGGCGTCGGAAGTCATCACGGCCGCCATGAAGGCCGAACGGTAATGGGTCTTGAGATAAGCTGTCTGGTAAGCGATCAGGCCGTAGGAAACGGAGTGGGCCCGGTTGAAGGCGTAATCGGCGAAACCGACGATGTCCTGCCAGAACCTCTCCATGATATTGCGCGGCACGCCGCCGCTCTCCACGCCGCCGTCGATGAACTTGTCCTTCATCTTGGCCATCATGTCGCGCTTCTTCTTGCCGATCGCCTTTCTCAGCTCGTCGGCTTCCGCGCCCGAGAAGCCGCAGATGTCGCGGCTGATCTGCATGACCTGCTCCTGATAAACCAAAACGCCGTAGGTATTGCTCAGCGCCGGTTCGAAAGACGGATGGGCCACCTCGACTTTCTGCCGGCCGTGCCGCCGTTCGATGAACTGGTCCGTCAGCCCGGCCGAGAGGGGCCCGGGCCGATAGAGGGCAACCATGGCCGAAATATCCTCGAAGTTGTTCGGCTCCAGCCGCTGGAGGTGTTGGCGCATGCCCCTGGATTCCAGCTGGAAGACGCCGGTCGTGTCGGCCTTCGTCAGCAGCTCGTAAGTCGGCGCGTCGTCCAAGGGCAGGTTCTCGATATCTATCTCCGCGTCGTAAATTTTGCGGATGATCCGCATGGCGTTCTTGATCGTCGTCAGGTTGGACAGGCCGAGGAAGTCCATTTTCAGAAGGCCCAGATCCTCGATCGGGTTCATGGCGTACTGGGTGGTCACGGCTCCTTTGGAAGCGACCTCAAGGGGGGTGTATTTGACGATCGGATCGGGCGCGATGACGACGCCGGCGGCGTGCACGCCGTGACTGCGGATGGTTCCCTCCAACTGGACGGCCAGGTCGAAAACCCGCTTGACTTCCGCGTTTGACCGGTACTTGGCCTGCAGGGCCTCGTCTTCTTTCAAGCTGGTCTCAAGCGGTATGTGCCGGCCTTGGATCGGCAGCGGCAGCATCTTGGCCAGCTGGTCGGCTTCCGCGAAAGACATCCGCAGTACCCTGGCGACGTCGCGGACGGCGTTGCGGGCGGCCATTTTGCCGAAAGTGACGATATTGGCCACCCGGTCTTCGCCGTACTTTTCCGTCACGTAATGGATAACTTCATCGCGCCGGCTGTCTTCGATGTCGATGTCGATGTCCGGCATGCTGATGCGGGCCGGGTTGAGGAACCGTTCGAAGAGGAGGTCGTACTTGATCGGATCGATGTTGGTGATGTTGAGGCTGTAGGAGACGATCGAGCCGGCGGCGGATCCCCGCCCTGGACCGAAGAAAATCTTCTGCTCCTTGCCCCAGCGGCAGAAATCCCAAACGATCAGGAAGTAGCTGGAAAAGTCCATCCGCTTGATGGTCTCAAGCTCGTAATCGGCCCGCTCCAAAATCCCCTTCTCCAGCTTGCGCCTGATCTGGGCGGTCGTCAGCTTGGCCGCTTCCTCCTCGCCCAAGCCGCCGTAGCGGACGGCTAGGCCTTCGAAAACCAGCTGGTTGAGATAGTCGAACGGCTCGCCTTCGGCTTTGAAAGTCGGCAGCAGTAACCGGTCGAACTCGATCTCTACTTCGCAGCGGTCGGCTATCTTGCGGCTGTTGAGCACGGCTTGGGGACAGACGTCCTGCCAGCGTTTGATTATTTCAGCCGGGTCGGTCAGGCTGAGGTCGTAATCTTTCAAGCTCATGCGCTGCTCATCATCGAAAAAGCGCTTGGTCTGGATGGAAAGGAGGATTTCGTGGGCTTCTTGGTCGGCGTGCGTCAAATAGTGGGAGTCGGCGGTCAGTACCGGTTCTATCCCTAATTCTTCGGCCAGTTTCAAGACCTCTTCGTTGATCCGCTGCTGGACCGGGTTGGCGTGGCCGTGGTCCTGAATTTCCAAGTAAAAGCGGTCGCCGAAGTGTTGCTTGTACCAGCCGGCCACCTCTTTGGCTTTGTCGTAGTTGTTGGCTTGGATGAATTCGCCGATCTCCCCGCCCATGCAACCCGATAAGATAATCAGCCCTTCGCCGTACTCAACCAGCAACTCCTTGTCGATCCGCGGCTTGTAATAGAAGCCCTCCAAGTAAGAAACGGTCGAGAGCTTCATCAGGTTCTCATAACCCTGGTTGTTCTGCGCCAATATGATGAGGTGGGTGAAGCGCCGGTCCGCGTCGGCGTCCTTATCGGCTCTGCCTCGCCGGGCCAAATAAGCCTCGATCCCGATAACCGGTTTCAGCTCGCGCGCTTTGCATTCCTGGTAGAATTCGATCGCCCCGCTCATGGTGCCGTGATCGGTCAACGCCGCCGCGTCCATGCCGAGCTCCTTGACGCGATCCAGCATCTGGGGTATCTTGCTCAGCCCGTCCAGCAAGCTGTAGTGGCTGTGGAGGTGAAGGTGGACGAAGTCGGCCGGTTTCAGCGGCGCCGTCTTGGCAGGACTCTTTTTGGCCATCTTCCCTGCCCGACTAACGCTTTTCTTCCTCTTCGGCCGCCCTGAAATGGCCGGCCAGTTTCTTCAAGGCCCTGCCGAAAGCCAACGGGGCTTTGAGGGCGCGGAAAGCTTTGACCGCCGCCTCGGCGTCGTCAACGACCTCTCTGACGGCATCGGCCGCCCGCTTGACGGATCTGACTACCCTTAATATCGTGACGGCGATAACGATGTGCAAAACCAGCAACACGATGACCGCCACTACGATAGCCGCTCCCAAAATAGTCTCTATCATCAACCCGAATTATAACAAAAGCGGCGGCGATTATTCGCCCAATAATTTATCCACAAGGGCGGCCGCCAGCTTGGGATCGGCCTGGCCGGCGGAAGCCTTCATGATCTGGCCGATCAGGAAACCAGCCGCTTTGCGGTCGGCTCGGGCGTCGGCCACGGCTTTGGGGTGCGCTTTGAAAACCTCCTCCGCCATGGCCTTCAAGGTCGCCTCATCCGCGATCCTGCCCTCCCCCGCCGCGGCCAGCAGCTCGGCCGGATCCGCTTGTTCCAAGACAAGCTTCGGCAGCCAATCCTTGACCGCTTGGGAGCTGACCTGATCCGCATGGCGCATCTTTGCCAGCGCCAGCAGGGCGGGTCTGGCTTCTAAGACGTCCGGCCAACCCACTTCGCCCTGTTTGATCAGAGCCAAGATATCGCCGACAAGCCAGTTGGCGACGAATTTGGCGACGCCCGGATCCAGACCCTCGGGCAAGCCGCACAGAAGCGCGGACGCCTCGGGATAATCAAGCACCGTCTCGCCCGTCTTGAAAGGAATCCGCCAGGCCTGCAGCCGGGCCCGGATTGCGGGAACGGTCGCCGGCAAAGCCGCCTTCTCCTTATCAATCTGCTCTTTGGTGATAACCAGCGGCGGGATGTCGGGATCGGGCATATAGCGGTAATCCTGGGCGTCTTCCTTGCTGCGCTGCGAAAAAGTCCGCTTGGACGTTTCGTCCCAGCCCCTGGTTTCCTGGACGACCCGCTCCCCGCCCTTCAAGACTCCGATCTGCCTCCTTATTTCGTGCTCGACGGCCTGCTCGACGAACCGGAAACTGTTGAGGTTCTTGGTCTCGGTCCTCACTCCCAGCTTGCCGGGCTCGTTTGAAACCGAGACGTTGACGTCGAAACGCAGGTTGCCCGCAAAAAGGTCGCCGTCGCAAACCTCGGCGTGAATCATCCTCAGGTACAGCTCTTTGGCGTAGCGCTTGGCTTCGGCGGGGCTGTGCATGTCCGGCTCGGACACGATCTCCAGCAACGGCGAGCCGACCCGGTTGAGGTCGACCAAGCTGAAATCCTCGCCCGCCCTGTGCGTCAGTTTGCCGGCGTCGGCTTCCAGGTGCGCCCGCTGGACGCGGACCGTGAAACTCTCCGTCTCCGAGATCGGTATCTCCAGCCGGCCGGCGCCGACCAGCGGCTGGTAATGCTGCGATATCTGGTAGCCGAGCGGCAGGTCCGGGTAGAAGTAGTGCTTGCGGTCGAACTTGGTCTCAGCGGCGATCTCGGCCCCCAAAGCCAAGCCGGCCCAGATCCCCAGCCTGACGGCCTCTTCATTAACGACCGGCAGGGTGCCGGGCAACCCCAAGCAGAGCGGGCCGACGTGGATGTTGGGCGCGGGACTCAGCCCCGATTCGTTAGCGACGGCCGTGAAGAGCTTGGTCTTCGTTTTCAGCTGGACGTGGCACTCGATGCCGATCGAGGGCAGGTAGCCCTCCACCAGGTAACGCTGCAAAGCCCCGGCCATCACAGCGCCCCCACGTCTTTCAAAGCCCGGGCGAAGACGGCCAGCATCCGTTTGGCCTGCAGCAGGCTGACCTTGACGTCGGTCTCATGGACCAGCCGGTTGCGCAGCTTGTGCGCTTCCCAGACGGCGTCTTTGTTGGACAGGGCGGGACCGGCTTCGACCAGCCGTTCGCCCATCGTCTGGCCGCGGAAACCGCTTTCCTTGAGCGCTTTGTCCAGCAATTTGTCCGCTTCAATCACCGCCAGCTGGTATTTGCCCTGGTCTTCCAAGTTGACCATGACCTTGGTCTGCCAGTAATCCTTGTAGGCTTGACGGTCCAGCTGCTTGCGCCTGCCCTCCAGCTGGTTGATGACTATCAGCACGGACAGGGACAACCCGGCGAGGAGCGACAACATAACCCAGATCATGGCAGCTTCCCGACCTCCTCGGCGAGCCGAAGGTTCATCCCGTCCGTTTTCTGGGGCGTCATAATTTGCAGGCCGACCGGCAAGCCCGATACGGGCAGCGGCAAGCTGGCAGCTGGAATACCGGCCAGACTGGCAGCGACCGTCATCAGGTCGGCCATATACATTTGCAACGGATCGGCTGTCTTCTCGCCCAACTTGAAGGCCGTCGTCGGCGAAACCGGGCTGAGCAAGGCGTCGACGTCCCTAAAAGCCGTTTCGAACTGCCGGATCAGCAAAGTCCTGAGCTTCTGTGCCTGCTGGTAGTAGGCCTCGTAATACCCTTGGCTTAAGACGTAGGTGCCGAGCATGATCCTCCGCTTGTTCTCGGCCATGAACCCTCCGGCCCGGCTACTGCCGACGACCGCTTCCCAGTCGCCCTCCCCTCCCCGGGCGCCGTAGCGCAGGCCGTCGTAACGGCTCAGGTTGCTGCTGACTTCGGCTGAGACCAGCACGTAATAGCAGGCCAGCGCCAATCCGATATCCGGCAAGGAAACTTCCGAGACTTGCCAGCCGGCCGACTTGATCCGGTCCAAGACGGCCTCGAACGCCCGGCCGACCTCCGGCTGCAGTCCGGTGTTGAATTCCTTGACGACGCCGACCTTGGGGGTTCGGCCCAAAACCGGATCCGGGCCGGCGTCGAAAGTGGTTCCGTCCAACGGATCCGCCCCCGCCAGAATCCGCGTCAGATAAGCGGCGTCAGCCGGGCTTCGGGTGACGGGCGAGACGCAGTCGGTACTGGAAGCCATGGCGACGATGCCGTAACGGGAGAGCAGGCCGTACGTCGGCTTGAAGCCGAAAACGCCGCAGAAACTGGCTGGCAACCGGACCGAGCCACCCGTGTCCGTACCCAGCGCGAAAGGACAGATGTCCGCGGCGACCGCCGCCGCGGAGCCGCCGCTGCTCCCCCCGGGCGTCAGAGACGGATCGCGCGGGTTCTTGGTCGGGCCGAAATAACTGTTCTCCGTGCTCGTGCCGTGGGCGAAAGCGTCCAGATTCGTCTTGCCGAGCAAAATGGCGTCCTCAGCTAGGATTTTCTTCAAGCAGGTGGCCGTGTAGGGAGCGGTGAAATCGAGCAGGAAGGGCGCAGCGGCGGTCGTCGTCGTGCCCCTGTAGAGGAAGTTGTCTTTGACGCAGAAAGGCACGCCGGCCAACTTGCCGACCGGCTCGCCGCGAGCCAGCCTGTCTTCCAGATCACGGGCCTGCCCCAGAGCCGAATCGGTTAAAACCTCGGTAAAGATATTGAGCGGCTCGCAAGCCGCCGCTTTGTCCAAAGCCTCCCTGACCACTTGGGACGGCTTCAGTTGGCCGGCTTTGGTCTGGGCTGCGATTTGTTCTAATCCCGTCACTGCTGAAATCCCGCCTAAAGATTAACCCTGGGAACCTTGAGTTGGCCGTCGACCAGAGTCGCGTTCGCCGCCAAATCTTCAGACCGCAAAACCAACCTCTCGTCGGCTTCGTCCTCTCGGGTAGCGTCTTGCAGGCCGGTCACCTGCTCGGTCGGAGGAAGGTCGCCGACGTCGGCTTGGCGCAACTGGTCGATAAAGCCGACAATGGCCGTCAGTTCCCGCTGGTAGGTCGCAATCTCATCTTCGCTCAAATCCAGTTTAGCCAAACGGGCCAGGTGCACGATTAAATCACGTGAAATAGCAGACATGTCTCATTCTCAGAATTCCTCCCTATTCTAACGGCAAGAGGGGGTCGTTTGCAAAACCTAAGGCTTGGGGGGTTATTGGAAATCGCAGGTGTCAACCAGCTCGGCCGTCTGGTAGCCGTCCCGCTCGATCAGATCCCTGTAGGTTTCCGAAAGCTGGTCGAAATCCTCGCCCAAGACGTACAATTGGTCGCTGACCCGGATCAGCTTGCCGACTGCGTCGCCGTCGCAGACGGTGAATTCCAAACTGTCGGCCAGCGCGTCCAGGGTCACCCGTTCCGCGTCGGCGAAATTAAGGACGATAAAATCGTCCGCCGCCGACTCTTCGTCGTTGCCGCAAGCGACCGATTCGTAACCGAACTGGCCGACGACTAAAGACATATCATCGCAGTTGCTAACGCCCACTTCGGACAAAGCGGCTATGGCGGCCGCCATGTCCGTCCCGGCGTATGAAGCCGGCCGGATGCTGCTCGCGTCAAATTCGTAAGCGGCGCAGGCGTCTTCCAACCGGGTCTCATATTCGGCTTCGTTGAGGCTGATCTGCAGCAATCGCAGGTCGGGATAATCCTCCCGATCAGCAACCAGATAAGCGCTGATGATTACGTCGTCCGCCGTCAAATTGTTCAGCCGCAAACTCTCTCCATCCAAGCTGCTGCACCTGAATTCCATGGCCTCCCTCAAGCGGATGACTTGAGCGGCTAAGGAGTTGCTGGTGTCATCGATCCTAAAGCGCAGGCCGTCCTTCTCGCAGATGGCATAGACGGTCTCGTAGCGCTCGGCCACGGCGTAATCTCCGCACTGGGCCGCCACCTTCTCAACCACTTCGTCCAGAATGGCGCTTTGGCTGGCGGCGGCTTCAGTCGTGCCGCTGCCTTGATCCGCTTCGGCGCCGGCCGGCGTTTCAACGGCCGTGCCGTTTTCGGTCTCGGGCGGTTCCTGTTCGCCGCCGGCCAAGAAAACGACCGCCAAAATGGCGGCTACGACCAATAAGGGGATAGCGGCCAGCAGGACGAGTCTCAAATTTTTGTTCATCACATGAATGGCTTACTTACCTGATATTAGAGAATTGTACAACAAAACGGGCGGAAAGCATAAACGCCCGCCCCGAAACCTAAGGCCGGCGGGCGACGAACTTGCGGACAAAGAACAGAAAGGCGGCGCCGGTGATAGCAGCGGCGGCAATAAAGATTACGGCCGGCAGATGGATGACCGGCCCCTCGTCTTCAGCCGCGCTTACGACGCCGGCCTCGGGTGCGGGCGCCTCCTCGCCTTCCGTTTCAGGCACGCCCGGCGGCAGGTTTTCGTGCCCGTTGACCGAATCGGCTTCAACCGCCACCACGCCGGCGGCCCCGGCCGAACTGATTGCCAAAGTGAACGCCAAATAACACAACGCCAAGCAAACGGCAGCCATCGCTAATCTGTTGCCGAACGCCTTCAAATTTAACGACTTCATTCATCTCCATTTTAGCAGGCGGCAGCATTCCCCGGCAAGCCGGCCGGCGTCAAGATGCCTTGGCGGCGTCCTGTCTCTCTTCCAAAGCCTGCAGGTAGTCGCGGATTTCGGCCGCCTCCTCGAACTCCAGGTTGGCGGCGTGGGCGTGCATCTTTTTCAGCAGCTGGTGCCTGAGCTTGGGCAACTCGCCGGCCGGCACCGTTTTCAAACCGGCCCTGAATTCTTTCTTGGCCTTGGCCGTCTTGGTGTTGTCTCCTGTCTCCGCCCGCAGGGAGGGGCTCAGTTCCTTGACGATGGTCGCCGGCGTGATGCCGTGCTCCTTATTGTGAGCCTCCTGTATCTTGCGCCGGCGGTCCGTTTCCTTGATTGCCGCTTCCATGCTGCCGGTCAACTCGTCCGCGTACATGACGACCAGGCCTTCCTGGTGCCTGGCCGCCCGGCCGATGGTCTGGATCAGCGATTGCTCGGATCTCAGAAACCCCTCCTTGTCGGCGTCGAGGATGGCCACCAAGCTGACCTCCGGCAAGTCCAACCCCTCGCGCAACAGGTTGATGCCGACCAAGACGTCGTAGACGCCGCTGCGCAAATCCCTTAGGATATCCACCCGTTCCAAAGTGTCGACGTCGCTGTGCAGATACTGGACACTGATGTCCAGGTCTTGGAGATAATCGTTGAGGTTCTCGGCCATCCGTTTCGTCAGCGTCGTTACCAAAACCCGCTGCTTTTTGGCAATCCTCTCCTTGATCAGGCCGATCAGGTCGTCGATTTGACCCTCCGTGGGACGGATCTCGACCTTGGGATCCACCAAACCGGTCGGCCTGATGACCTGCTCGACGGGTTTTTCGCAGCGAGTCAGCTCCCACTCGCCGGGCGTGGCCGAGATATAGACGACCTGGTTGAGATGAGCCTCGAATTCGTCAAAGTTCAGCGGCCGGTTGTCCAGGGCCGAAGGCAGCCGGAAACCGTACTCGACCAGGGTTTTCTTCCGGGCCATGTCGCCGTTGTACATGCCCCTGATCTGCGGCACGCTGAGATGGCTCTCGTCGATCAGAATCAGGTAGTCGTCAGGGAAATATTCCAGCAGCGTCGCCGGCTGTTCGCCCGTCTCGCGGTTGGTCAGGTAGCGGCTGTAATTCTCAATGCCTTTGACGAAACCGGTCTCTTCCAACATCTCGATGTCGTAAGCCACCCGCTGATTTAGGCGCTGGCTTTCCAGCTGGCGGCCCTGGCCGTTGAAAAAGTCGGTCCGCTCCTTGAGTTCGGCCTTGATCTTCGCAATCGCCAGCTTCAGCCGGTCCTCCTTGGTGACGTAGTGGCTGCGCGGAAAAATCTTCAACTCGTCCGACGGTTCTCCCAACCGCCCGCTGACAGGGTCGAATTCGCGGATGCGCTCGACCTGCTCGCCGAAGAAATCGACCCGGTAAGCGGTGTCGAGGTCGGCCGGCTGGATATCCATGACGTCGCCGCGGATCCGGAAGGTGCCCCGCTGCAGTTCCAAGTCGTTGCGCCGGTATTGGATATCGGTCAGCCGGCGGATGAACTTGTCCCTGACCTTGGTCTCGCCGACGCGCAAGGTTTCCGACAGGTCAGCGTAGTCGCCCGGGTTGCCCAGGCCGTAAATGCAGCTGACGGAGGCGACAATCAGAACGTCCCGGCGAGTGAAGAGCGAAGTGGTGGCCGCATGCCGCAACCGGTCGATCTCCTCATTAAGGTCGCTGTCTTTTTCAATATAGGTGTCGGTCTGCGGCTTGTAGGCCTCGGGGCGGTAGTAGTCGAAATAGCTGACGAAGTAGTGGACGGCGTTGTCGGGAAAGAAAGCCTTGAATTCGGCGTAGAGCTGGGCGGCCAGAGTCTTGTTGGGCACAATGACCAGCGTCGGCTTCTGCTGGGCGGCTACCAGATTGGCGACCGTGAAAGTCTTGCCCGTACCGGTCGCG
>VXPC01000047.1 GCA_009839685.1 Candidatus Saccharimonadota bacterium
TTGCTTGCCGGCGGCAGATGAAAATTATAAAATGAGGCGAAGAGGACGCCCCCTTTGCGAAGAGCCATGCCCGAAGCCAAGCCTACTCTGCCCGATCGTTCCGAAGGCGCGGAAACCGTGCCTTTGCCGCTGTCGTCCTATGACTTGGCAGACATCTGGATTCCGGACGGGACGGGCAGATTTTACGAACTGCAATCACAGGCTCTTCAGCGGATCACGGGCTCGGAACAACTCGACGGTTCGCAAGCGATAGCCGCCTTAAGTCCGGACGAGGCGGGGGTCGGGATCGGCGCTGCCCAAAAGAAATTGAAGCGTTTGCGGGAAGAGTCCCGGTTGCTGGCCTTGCCTTTGCAAGAGGGCGGATACCGTTACCCGTCGTTCCAGTTCGACCGGGATAACTCATGTCTCTACGGCGTCGCCGAGGAGGTCAACTCGCTCCTCCGGGCTGCGCGCGACCCGTGGTGGGTCGCTTCGTGGTGGCTGACCAAGAACGGGCGGACCGATGGGCTCCAGCCGGCAGATCTCATCGGTGGCGGCCGGGACGAGGCCCTGCTATCGGCCGCAAGGTCGGCCCTAAACCGATAGATCCGTTCTAGAAAAGAACCGTCTCCGGGCGGTCTTTGGAGATAACGCCGGAGTCAGACTTCAAGCAGGCGCATGTCGATACGCGGCGGCAGGCCGCGGACAACGAGTTCCCGTTCCGTATCGTTAATGAAAAGCAGCCGGCCCTCCGCATCGTAGATGGTAGCTGAGACGCTGTAGAGCCGGGTTTGGGAGAAGTCGGCGGCGAAGTAGTCGATCCTGAAGCGGACCGGGGAGGAGCCGGGATTCTCGACCCTTTGCTCGATCACCGATTCGGCGGCGCCGTCGGTCACGTCTCGGAGCTGGACGATTAAGACAGAATCCCTTGGCAACCCGGAGCTGCTCGCATAAGCAATGGCGACCTCGATCGCGGCATCCGGCTCGGCGGCGATTGCGTCGTGGCCCGATTCCGCCGGTAGGAGAACCAAGTCGCTGATTTGATGCAGGTAATCCCGGCCGACCGTGATTTGCGGGTGCCTGTTGGCCAGAATCGTTTCACCGTCGGGTCCGCTGATCCGGCCAGTAACGGTATAAGAAGTCTCCTCTGCCAATTCGTTGACATCGTAAGTCAGTTCGTAACTGAACGGCGGCCGGCCGGGGTTCGCGATTACCTGCTCGGCAATCAGCTCCCCGCCGGATCGTTGCAGGCGAACGACGAGTTCGGAACCCTCGGGCAAGCTGACGTCGTCATCGTAATCGACACTGCCCTCAAGCCGGCCCGTCGGCGGCGTAGCGACTGATCCGTCCGGTGCAAGCCGCCTGACCGCCGTCAATTCCATCGCGACCTCCAGCGGGTAACCGCCGGTGATGACCCGGTAGATGTCGTCGCTCGTCAGCAGCGGTTCGTCTTGCGCGTCGCGGACGCTGGCCGAAAGGCCGTAGACGCGATCCGCGTCGATTAGGCCCAAGTCGTAGCCCAGACGGAAGGCAACCGGCGGCCGGCCGAGATCGGCGATAATCTCTTCGGCGACCAATTCGCCGGCTTTGCCGCTTTCGGTGACGTCCCTGAGCTGGATGACCAGCTTGGCATCTTGGGGAAGCTCGAACTGATCATCGTAACTGACGGATCCGCTGACGGCCGGATTGGCAGATTCGCCAGGGCTGAGAAAGTAATAGACGAGGCCGCCGGCCAAAACGGCCGCCAGCAGGACGCCGGCAACCGCCAACCATCGGCCGCCGCTCAAGCTGGTTTTGGAGAGGAAACGGACGTTCATGACTTCTCTTTGCAAACTATTTTAACCCGGCCGGGGCTTCTCTTTATTTGCCACTGCCGGGCCCGAGCTTGATTTCTGCCCGGTCTCAACCGGCGCGGGGAATGGCGGAGACGCCGGGCGACGGGGTTCCCAGGCCGTCATCCCAAGTCAGGTAATTGCCGTCATCAAGGCCGTTGACGGCCGTCACGCGCACGGTGTACTCGACGCCGTTTCTCAAATTATTGATCACGGTCGAGCGCGTTCCGGCTGAAACGTCCATACGACGGAAGGAACTATAACTCTGGCCGGATGCTTTCCACTCAACGACGTATCCGATCAGATCCTGGCCACCGTCGTAAGCCGGCTCCTGCCAAGAGAGGGCAATCGAGCGGTTGCCGGGCGTTAAGCTGACTCCTCTCGGCGCCTTGGGAACGCAGCCGCCGTCGCGCCAAGGGTTGCGGACGGTTACGTCCCGGCCGTCGGCGGAGCGCCCGGCTTGATAAGCGTCGCAATAACCGCCGAAAGCATTGCGCAGCTGGTAGGCGACCGTCAGGCTGAACCAATCATCCTCCATCGCCTTGACGTCGCTCCAGACCGCTTCCAGGTCGACCGCGCCGCTGCTATCCTCGTAAGTCTCGTAGAACCAGTCGGGAACCTGGCCGTTGAAGGCCTGCCTGACGACCTCGATCGCCTCGGCCGTCGGCCGGGTCTGACCTGGACAAGCGGAGGTCCAATAATAGTCGCGGCCGCTGGGGAAGATCATGACGGCGGCCGTATCGGCGTAGAGTTCTTCGGCCCAGCAGTTGCTCGAACCGCTGCCGTTGGCCAGCCGGCTGAAGTAAAGGTGGGCGAAGGCCAGCGGCGCCGGCTCCTCGGCCAAGTCGTTGGTCAGCGTGTAGACATGGGCCAGCTCGTGCGCGTAGATATCCAAATAGCTGCGGCCGATCCAGCCGGGATAGATGACCAGCTTCTCGGCCCTGGTCCTATCCAGCGGATAGCCGCCCAGCCAGTGGATTTCGACCCAGGCCTCCCGGTAGCCGCCGGTCGTTATCTCAAAAGACGGATCCTTGATGTATTCCCAGGTTTCCACCAGCCAAGGGTATTCGTCCCCGTACTCGCCGACGAGGTCGCGCTCGATATGGCGAACGATTTTATTGCTCTTCGTCGGCACCAGGGTTTCGCCGGCCGGCGTCGTGCCGCCGCTGTTGACGGCTGAGACGCGTACCATGTAAACGTCCGGCTTGTTGAGAGTCAGGGAGAACATCCTCTCGGGGGCCGTGCCGACCGTCGTCAGCTCGGAAGGCTCAAGAAGACTGCGCCGACTGTCACTGAAGCCCTGGTGCCTGCCCCGCCATTGAACCGAGTATTGGGCAACGGTGCCGCCGCCGGACGGCTCTTTCCAATGGACGACGAAACGGTTATCGGACAGAGAGTCGATCCTGACGTCGCGCGGCTCCTCCGGTGCCGGCAGCGGGATGGAAATCTCTTCGGCTTCGCTGACCGTCGAACCGGTCTCGTTGGCCGCCTCTACCCTCACCTCGTAAGTTTGGCCCATTTGCAGGCCGGCAATCGTGTCGGAGCGGGTCTGAGGTGGCAAAGACGAGCCGCTCGTCCAAGCTGTATCTTCCTTGATCCGCCAAGCGAGCTGGTAGTGCTCAACTTGGCCGCCACCGCCTGGCGCCTGCCAAGTAACAGCGATACCGTCAGATCCCGCCAAAGACAGGCTGACGTTCGTCGGCGCGCCGGGCAGGGCGACGGTTTCCTCGGGTTCATCGTCCTCTTCTTCTTCCGCCGGCGGGGTCGTTACCGGAGCGACAACCTCATCGTCTTCGTCATCTTCTTCCGCCGGTTGGGTTGATATCTCATCCCCGCCGTCATCGTCTTCCTCTACCGTTTCCTTTTCCGTCTCGTCGGCTTCCGTTTCGTCATTACCGTCGTCTTCATCCTCGTCCGTTTCCGGTTCGGGAGTCGTCGCAGTCGGCGGATTGCGCCAATGTTCGGCCTCGGCCAGCAAGCTGGCCATCTCGCCCCTGCTCAAGATATCGTCGGGGCAGTAGCGGGGGGCGGCTATGGTGCAGGATTTGACGATGCCGGCGTCAGCCAGCCGGTCGATGGCCGGTTCGTAGGGGTTCTTCTGCCCGAGATCGATGAAGCCGGCCGATTTGGCTTCGGGCACGCCGAAAGCCAGCACCACGAAGGGCGCCATTTGCTGGCGGGAAACGGGGCGGGCCAGGCAGCCGTCCATCGTCGAGCCCAAGCAGTCCAAGCCCAAGGCCCACATGGACAGCTGTTTGGCAACCTCGTCTTTGCTAAGCTCGCCTTCGTCGTCAAAGTTCAGTTGCAGCTTCAAGTGCGTCCAGTTGCGTTTCTCCAGCCAGTCCAAGGAGTCATCCGCCTCCATGCTTCTGATCAACCAGGTGACCAGGGACCGCCTGTCCAGATCGTTGTCGGGACAGAATTGGCCGTCGCCGCACTCGTCATCCGCTAAGACGCCGGCCTCAAGCAAAGCCGTGACGTCGTCGTAATATTCGTTGTCGGCTTTGACGTCGCTGTAGCCGGCTTGGTCGTCTTGGGCGGACGATGGCGGGGCATGCCAAAGGCTGGCCGACAGGGCTAGAGCCAGCAATGCGGCGAGCCAAAAACTCCTGCGCTGGAATCCGTGTTTCGGTTGGTGTCTGTCTGTGTTATGTGTGTTTTGAGTTTCGGGGGCTTTGATTATAATATTATTTTTTATGGATCCCCTCATCCGTTGGATAAAATATTTGTTTAATCGATTGCTCCCGGTCAGGCGTCCTGCCGAGAAATTCTCCCTTTGCCGCCATTATATTGCTTGCAGCGACCCAAGCAAGCGGGCTGGGCGGATATTACAACGAAAAGCTAGGCCGGACCGGCCGCAAGCCCATCTGAAAAAGCGGCGGGATTGGGGCATGGTTTTAAAAACAGCACCCGCCCGGACAGGCAGCGGGCGCGAGCCTTCAGCTACGGCTGCGAGCGGTTTCTAACTGCCTTCTCAATACCAAGCACAGCCGTAAACCTCAATTAAACCTCTATGCTTCATTCCAAATCAGGAAGGAACCGCCCCCGCCGAATCGCTTTCACGATTCGGGCAGGGGCGGCGGGTCGGATGCGATCCGGCCCTGGTCGGAACCTACGCCGTCAACTACCTGATAGGTCGGTTGTGTCTGATGTCGGTCTCAACCGACCACCGGGCGAACTCCCCCATCTTGTCGCGCACGCGCTCCAGAAGACGCTCGCGCCCTGTCAGGTGTTGACTCACCAAGACGAGCTGACGCCTGCACTCCCGGCGATTGCGCCAGCTGAGACGCAACTCGCGGACCTCCTTCATGATGGCAAGGACCTCCTTCAGCGCCTCGTCGGCCTTTTCACAGGCCGACTCATACGTGGCTAGAGCCGCCTCACTTGCAGCTCTCAGCTCGAGGAACCGCTCCTCGGCCTCTTCGTCGCTTTCGCTTTCGAAGCATGCCCGAGCAGCCGCGATGCAGTCGTCCATCTTGCTGATGCAGTTGTTGGCGACTGCCGAGTGTTCGCCCGTAATAGAGATGACCCGCTGCCCGATGACAAGGCATTCCTTGACAGCCGGATCAACCAATCGGTCAGACAAAAGTCCCATAATCTTCTTCTCCTGTTCGGTAGATGTACGGGTGGTCTCGGAAGGATCCCGAGACCCTTCCGGCGGAATTCACTCCTTTGGGGAGACGTAAATCCCGGGCTCGTTCAAGTTAATGAAACGAACCATAAAGATTTAATTTAGAGATTTTAAGTTGCTAGGACCGCGGTATTGCCGGAACGCAACGATACTGCGACCCGATACTCTGTTATTATACCACTTATATTTAAGTTTTGCAATCTAAGCATTGACATAAGAAACCATAAGTGTTATACTTAAGGTATTGGCATAAGCGTATGCCCCCGCTCTTTGAAAATAAGGTGATCTACTCCAAGAGTAGATTGGACTGGATTAGCCGGCGCCAGCCGGCCGAACCGCCGTCCATGCTCGCAATCAAAGAAAGGTTTGAACCATGGATAACGATCAAGACAACTACGCCTATGACGACCCTTACGGGTTCGGCGCCGTAATCATCAACTGGCTGAGGCTTTGCTCCTGGTTGGTGTGTTCTTTCATCATCCTTGTCATCGCCAGATTCGCAGTGGATGAGCAACCCCAGAATACGGGGGAAGCGATTAACCTGATGGTCATATGCGTCTTCCTCATAGCCCCCCTTGTTACCGCCGCGTTGTGGCTGCTCGGGATGATTATTATGAGGGCGCGCCGCATACACATCAGGGAATCCGAGGAGAAAGAAAGCGATCCCGAACGGTTGGCCGCTGGATAAGAAGATTCCGCAGCGGGGTCTGCGCGCTAGTCCAGTCAACCCGGTGACTCCTTAGGGAGTCGCCGGGGCTGACCCAGATATTAGAGTTGATCACCTTATTATTACCTCTCGAAAGACAAGCAGCTTGGATAAAGCTTTCCTGCTCACATAGCCCGAGTTCATTATCTGCCTGACACCAAATATTAGAATCGGCACCTGAAGGGTGAAGAGTATCATAATTACGTCAAGCATTTGCCCAGGTTTCACCCAGTCAAAAATCCACGACCAGCCGTCGTATCTTGACCATGACCCTAGCAAGCCTAGCACCAGCCACATCACTATAACGAAACAAGAAAATATACCTACACGCACCCAAGGTTTTAATAAATCGGGTGCCCTAGACGATATATGTATATCTAACCAATGCAGGAGCTTGTTCATTACGCTAATTAAAACTCACACTTATGGGCTAATTATTACGTATAATAGCCTTGGGGCAATGCATTCTACAAACTATGAAAAAGTAATTGTAGCGCTAATGTCACCGAACACCCATTATAAATATTAGATAGCGAACCATTGATTTAATCAAGTAAATGATATAGGTATGATTACGACAAATAGAGATAAGCTATTACTGTTTACCGGTGCCGGATTTAGCCACTCTATAGCTTCTAGCCTGCTCACTACCCCCGATTTCTACGAGAAACATATTAAAGGCAATGATGGCGTAAGATATCATGACTATTTAAAGACGTTGTTGGGTGACAATATGGATGCTGAGAATTTTGCTCAGAGAATGTATAGGATTGCTAGAGCATTGGGGGAGCTTGCGCGAGACAACGAAGGAGATAGAGAGTATATAAGCCTCAGAGTTACAGGCCATAGTACGGGAGATTTATGTATACAAGATTTCAGGAAAGAAATTCTAGAAGATCTAAAGTATATCAACAGCACGGTCCTGCATGAGTTGGATTGTCGCTCTTTAACGCCTGATGCCGAGAAGAAAGTTGCGGATTGTCAAGAGTTCCTCAAAAAACTCAACCTCAAGTTTAATTTTAACATCTTCAGCACTAACTACGATAACCTGATTCGCCATATAAACGAGAAGAACCACGGCTACTATCTATGTCGCAAGAACGGCACCTTGGGTGTAGTAGATAAAGATAAATTAGTCAATGAGGGTGTTCCGTATTCCTATATACCACTAAAAGGTATGCTGGATTGGAGGCGGCAGGGTGATTTGATAGTGCAGGGATTAGAGTTCAAAAATGACTTGGCGGATTCCGTGATTCTACCATTGGAATATACGGCAGTAATCGGAAATAATCAGGAACCTCATAGCACATTCTACTCACGACTAGAAGAAGAGTTGAGGAGTGCGGGATTTTGGGTCTTTATAGGTTTTTCTTTCAGAGACCTATATATTAACTCTATGATAAGGCGCGTCGCTTCCAGCTCATCTCCCACAAAAATTTTGATTATCACAAAGATAGGTAACGAAGAAGAGTATAAAAAATTTCAAAAAGATAGGGGCGTCATTTTCTCGAATTGTGTTAATCCTGTCTGGATGAACGAAGGTTTTGATAAAAAATCCCAACAAGCGATACTAAAGCAACTAGCCGCTGGCTAGTCTTCCTAGGCAATTCGCTTTACAAATCGTCAAGCAAAGTTACGCTGTGAAGCCGACTATTAGAATCATGCTAACAGTGGCCGCACTGCATTTAAGGACGCCTCCGGAAATTATTAATAGATATATTACCCCTTTCCTTTCTCTGACTCTTTTCGCTTTGATTTAGCTTTACGTTCGATCTTTTTGTTATCTTCTTCAGGCGACACGTCTTCTAGGTATATACCCCGCCTCCCTCAGTTGTGTGGTTGGTTATTACGGCGACGAATTGGTTGCCGTAACGCTGCAATTTTGTTGGACCGACGCCGGGAATCCGAGCCAGTTCGGGCAGGCTGGTCGGCATTTTCGAGGCCATCTGATACAGAGTTGAATCATGGAATATAACAAAGGCCGGGAGGTTCGATTCGTCGGCGATCTTTTTCCTTAGCCGGCGCAGTTTTTCGAACAAGGCTTCGTCATAGTCCGCCGCTTGGGCAGCGGTTTTGACCGGTTTCTCTTCGCTGCCCTCCCTTTTCACCAAGGTGACTTTTCTGGGATTCTTAATAAACCCCCTGCCCTCGGCGGTCAGGGACAGAACCGGCAGCCCGTCGGTGTTCCGCCCGACCAGACCGATATCAACCAGTTGGTCGATGGCATCTTTCAAATCATTGGCTGAGATGTCTCTGGCTATCCCGTAAACCGACAGGTTGTTATGTCCCAGCTCCATGACGCGGCTGGCGTGGCCACCGCGCAGGACGCCGGTTATATGATTCGCCCCGAACCTTTCGCCGGTCTTTATGATTGCCGACATGATTTTCTGAGCCAGTTCCGTGCCGTCGAATTCCCGTCCGTAATCAAGCTGCCCGGCGGCACGATGGCAAGAGTCGCAGGAGCCACAGTTGTCGCAGGGCCACGCTTCACCGAAATAATTGAGCAGGAACTGTCGGCGGCAGGAGCGGATCTGGCAGTACTTGACCATCAGATTAAGTCTTTTTTCGGCATTGGCCCGCTCGGCGCTGTCTGCTATTTTGCGAATGAAGAAGTCCTGTTGCGATTTATCCCTATATGAGAAAAACAGGACGCAGTTGCTGGGTTGGCCGTCGCGACCCGCCCGTCCGGTCTCTTGGTAATAACCCTCGATGCTTCTGGGCAAATCATAGTGGACAACCAGACGGACGTCAGGCTTATCGATCCCCATCCCGAAGGCTATGGTAGCCACGACAATCGAAATCTGTCCGCCCATGAATCTATCCTGAGCCCGCCGGCGGTCTTCGGCGCTAAGACCGGCATGATAAGCCAAAGCCGGAAGGTCGTAATTTGACAGTCTTTGCGCCAGATCCTCGGTTTGCTGTCTGGACTGGCAGTAAACTATGGCCGAGCCACTCCCGATCTTCTGAAGCAAGCCTATGAGGCTCGCGAGACTGTTCCGCTTCGGTCTGATATCGTAAATCAGGTTCGGTCGGTTGAAGCTGGTGACAAATCTGGTTGCTCCGGGTATTTCCAGTTGTCTGAGAATGTCATCCCTGACTCTTTCCGTAGCTGTAGCCGTTAGGGCTATCAGAGTGGTATCGGGCAGGCTGGGTCGAAGAAACTGCAATTTGCGGTAATCCGGACGAAAATCATGGCCCCACTCGGAGATGCAATGGGCTTCGTCGATCGCCACCAGCCCCGGCTTGATATCAAGTACTAAACTCTGGAACGAAGGGGTTACCAATCTCTCAGGAGCAACATACAGGATATTAAGCGCGCCTTGCCGGGCAGCCTCCTGCACTTTGTGCTGCTCGGCGACCTCCATAGTACTGTTTATAAACGCTGCTCTGAAGCCCCGGCTTTGCAGGACATCAACCTGATCTTTCATTAGGGCAATTAGGGGCGAGACGACCAGCGTCAGCTGATTTAGAAACAACGAAGGCAGTTGGTAACAAATCGACTTGCCGCTACCGGTCGGCATAACCACCAGAGAGTCCCGTCGATTTAAAACATTGCCGATAATCTCGCGCTGCGATGGCAGGAAGCTGCCGTATCCGAATCTTTGATTCAGGGATTCAAGTAGGTAATCTCTGTTTTCCGTCATATTGAAAGAGGTGGTTTTTGCTGCAGCTCAGGTTGGGGTATACTTACTTGATTCTCCCCCAAACTATAATAACCCCGCCAACTGTAACTTGTGTTGTGTTACGCACATATCCCTCTGTTTGTAATTTATAATAAGATTTAATACATTTTTTTGTATACTATTGACTTATAGTATACCAATTGCTACCCTATAAGCATGATTCATAAGTATTCCTGCAAAAACTTCTATTCCATAGAAGACAAGATAGAGGTGCGGTTCGACGTTAACCAAAATGCTCCCTTTTCGGACGCGTATGTCGACCACCCCCATGGCCGGCTGTCGTTGGTTGCGGCGATTATCGGCCCCAACGCTGCCGGCAAGACGAACGTCATCAAGGCTTTGGCCTTCATCCGGCATCTTATTACCGAGCCTCCGTCCGATGACTCGCTACCGTTTGAAGCCTTTGCCGGCGGAGACAAGAAGGCAACGGAATTCAGCGTTGAGTTCAGCGTTGACAGCAGGTACTTCATCTACGATTTCAAACTGAATACCGAACAGATTCTAAGCGAAAGCATTCGGGAGAAAAGCCTCTCCGCTCAAAGGAAAACGTCCAAAGTACTATTCCATAGGCAATGGGACGCCGCCAAAAACGATTATTTGGTCAACAGCAAGGAATTCAAATTGCCGTCGGGCGTTTATGTCCGCAAAGGCTCAAGCGTCATTGCATCTCTGGAACTGGCCGGCGACAGCGGGCACATAGCCACCAAGATTTTTAAATACTGGGAAGATTCAGTAATCGCCAATCTCAACGAGGATGGTAATCGTGATGACGTCCACTACCATATCGATGAAATGGCGGAAGTGGCGATTGAGTCTTTCTACGAAGACAAGGAGAATATGAAGATCGATGCCATGGACATCCTGCGCAAACTGGATGTCGGCTTTCATGATTTTGAGCGGCAGAAACTGCATATCAAGGATAGCTTCCATTACAGCATCCGCCACCGGCTTGGCAAGGACAGGAAATTCTCAATCCCGATTGAGCATGAATCGTCGGGCACCAAGAAAGCGATCCTGATGCTGATGTACATACTCCAAGCCTTGAAGCGGCCGGGCGGCATCGCCGCCATAGACGAGCTGGACGCCTACCTGCATCCCGATATCGTTGAAGCATTGGTTAAAATATTTGTGTCGCCGGAGACAAATCCCAACCGGGCGCAACTGCTCTTCAGCTCTCACAGCCACCAACTACTGGCCGAATTCGACAAACAGCAGATCGTCCTGGTCGAGAAAAACGACGAAGGTGCGACCGATGTCTGGAGACTGGACGACGTCTCGGGTATCAGGGTTGATGATAACTACTACGCCAAATACATAGCCGGGGCTTACGCCGCCAAGCCGAAAATCGGGTGAACTTACTATGAGGCATAGGCGGCGGGTGCTCATCCCCATCCTCATTTACTGCGAAGGCTTGCACGACCAACTATTCGTACGTTACTTGCAACGACTCTATAAACCGAAAAGTTCGCCATATTCCTTCAGTATCCAAAAAGGTGACGGCGGATCATCAAAAAGCTTGGTGGAGAAAGCTGCCAACAGATCTGGTGCGTACACTAGACGGTTGGTCGTTTGCGACAATGACAGAGGCGAAGAAGAGTTCAACCGAGCGCTTTTAGCCGCCTTAGAGAAGGACGTGGATCTGATAGCTTTTAAGCCCTGTCTGGAAGCGGTTATCCTTGATATTCTGGAGCCGAATTATAATTCCAGCAGGCGCACTACCGAAGAATGCAAACGTCGCCTGCACCAACGCCACATGAGCGCAGCTAAACGTTCAAATCTGGAAAACTACGGCGTTATCAAGCAGGCCTTGAT
>VXPC01000019.1 GCA_009839685.1 Candidatus Saccharimonadota bacterium
GAAATACAGGGTGTGGTAAGCGGCCTCCTTGTCGGCGCTGGCGTCCGTTTTCCAGAAACGTTTGCGGTTGCGGCGGACGTACCAGTTGGACAAATCGTCAATGAACTCCTGCAACGGCCTGGTCGCCGCCGGCAGGTCGTAGTTCTCCAGGCCGCCCGTCAGCTCGGCCGTCAGCTCACTCAACCTGACCAGCAGCCAGCGGTCGAAGAAATTGGTCGGCTCCGGCGGGGAGGAATGCCGGCCGGGGTCGGCCTGCCACTCGTCGGCCGCCGCGTAAAGCAGGAAGAATTCCAAGGTGTTGCGCAGGGTATCGAGTTTGCGCTGCTTGTCCGCCACGTCCTTGTCCGTGAGGGAGAAATCCTCGCCGGCCAGCACCGGAGAATCGACCAGCACCAGCCGGTAGGCGTCGGCGCTGTACTTGTCGGTCAGCTCCAGCGGGTCGGTATAGTTGCCCAGCGACTTGCTGATCTTGCGGCCGTCGCTGCCTAAAATCGTGCCGGTCACGATGACGTTGGTGAAAGCCGGCTTGGAGAACAGGGCGACGCCGATGACGTGCAGGTAATAAAACCAGGCGCGGACCTGGCCGACGTACTCGACGATGAAGTCGGCCGGGAAATTGCGGTCGAAGAATTCCTTGTTCTCGAACGGATAGTGGTATTGGGCGAAGGGCATGCTGCCGCTCTCGAACCAGCAGTCCAGGACCTTGTCGACCCTGCGGTAGGTGACGCCGTCGCGTTCGAATTCGATTTCGTCCACCCACGGCCGGTGGTAATCTTCAAGCCGCCGGCCTGAAAGTTCTTCCAGCTCGTCATAGCTGCCGACGACAATCGTTTTCTCTTCCCCGCTGGCCGGATCCACGCCCCGCCAGACCGGCAGCGGCGTCGCCCAGAAACGGTCGCGCGACAAATTCCAGTCCGGCGCCGTCTCGATAATCGCCTTGAAACGGCCCTCCTTGATGTGGTCCGGAAACCAGTTGATCGATTGATTGTCGGCTAAGAGCTGCTCGCGGACGGCGCCGATGTCGAAGAACCAGCTGGGATGAGCGCGGTACATCAGCCGGGTGCCGCAACGGTGACAGTGCGGGTAGCTGTGGTCGAATTCGGTCAGCTTCAAAACCTTGCCTTCGGCCAGCAGGGAGCGGGCGATATCCTCGTTGGCTTCCCAGGCGTCGCGGCCGCGCCAAGGTCCGGCCTCGTAAAGGCCGTTTTCATCAATGTTTTTCACAATCGGCACGCCTTGGGCCTCGGCCAGCTCGTAATCCTCTTCCCCGTAAGCCGGTGCCAAGTGGACGATGCCGCTGCCGTCTTCGGTCGTCACGTAATCGGCGCCGAGCACCCGGTGGGCGCCGGATCCGCGGTCCTCAAACAGCGGTTCGTAAACCAGGCCGACCAATTCCCTGCCCTTGAAAACGCCGGCGGGCGCCAAATTGAGCGATTGGCCGGTTTCGTCGGTGAAAACGCGGCCGACCGACTCGGCCGCCAGGATATAGCAAGCCTCGCCGAAAACCACCAAGGCGTAGTCCAATTCCGGGTTGACGGCCGCGGCGGTGTTGGCCGGCAGGGTCCAAGGGGTGGTCGTCCAAGCCAGCAGGCTCAGGCCGGCGACCGGCTCCCTGTCGTAGCCGACCCGTTTCAGCCAAGCGTCGCGGACCTCGCCTGGCAAGGAAAATTTGACGTAGACGCTCGGGTCGCGGACCTGCCGGTAGGAATTGTCCATCGCCACCTCGGCCTTGGAAACGGGCGTGGCGCAGCGGGTGCAGTAAACCAGTACTTTCTCGCCTTCGTAAACCTTGCCGGTCTCATAAAGCCGTTTGAAGGCCCACCAGACGGATTCCATGTAGGAGGCGTCCATCGTCTTATAAGCGCCTTGGAACTCCACCCAGCGACCGATGCGGTCGATGCTCTCCTCCCACAAAGAGCCCGTCTGGATCATGCTCTCCCGGCAGGCGGTGATGTATTTCTCCAGGCCGTAAGACAAAACCGCCCGCTTGTCCTCCAGCGCCAGTTTTTTCTCAACGTAATTCTCCGCCGGCAGGCCGTGGCAATCCCAGCCCCAGCGCCGTTCGACGCGGCAGCCTTGCATCGTCTTAAACCGCGGCACCACGTCCTTGACAATCGAAGACAGGAGCGTCCCGTGGTGCGGCAGGCCGGTGATAAACGGCGGCCCGTCATAGAAGACGTAGGTTTTCTCGGCCGGCCGGCTGTCGACCGAAGCTTGGAAGACCCCGCCCTTGCGCCAGACGTCCAAAATCTCGCGCTCCATGGCCGCGTAAGCCGCCTTGCGGTACTTGACAAACTTGCGCATTACCAACCCATTTTACTACAGCCTAGCGCCGGGAGCGGTCAGTTGAGGTAAAGGGTGACTTCCCCTACCAGCGGCAAACTGCCGTGCCAGAGCCTGATTTGCTGGCCGTCGTCCGTTGTCACCACCACGGTCGGGTAACTCATGATGGAGTAGAGCCGGCTGAGATCGTCGCCGTCGCGCGTGTCGACGTCTACCCGACGGATCTGAGCCGCCTGACGGTCGTGGAACAGCCGGAGAAAATTGTCGACGGCGATGTCGGATTCCGTATTGGCACGGTAAAAGATATAAACTTTCATCCCCTGCCCCTAACTGCAACCGGTGCTCAGGCCGCAGGTCCGGCAGACATAGCAGGCGCCGGCGCGCTGGGTCGGGTTGCCGCAGGCCAAACACATCGGGCTGGACAAGTCGCTGACCGGGTTGGGCACTATCAGCGGCGGTGGCTCCGTCGCGGGAGCCGGAGGGGTTGGCGGCTCCTCCGCCGCCCCAGTCTTCTCGGCCGGCTCGTCAAGCAGCTTGGTCTGCATCTCGGCTTCTTTGGCCAGCTGGTCGGAAAAGCTGACGACGCCCAAATCGACCAAATCCTCGTACGACAGGTAGACCTTGGCGATCCGGCGGAAAATGTAGTCGACGAAACTGGTGGCCGTCCTGACCTGGGGGTCGTTGGTCAGCCCGCTCGGGGCGAACGACATGTTGATGAAAGCCTTGACGTAGCTCTTCAGCGGCACGCCGTGCTGCAGGCCGTGGCTGACGCTGATAGCTAAGGCGTCCATGACGCCGGCCAGCGTCGAGCCCTGTTTGGAAACGACGATGAATATTTCCCCCGGAGTGCCGTCTTCGAACTCGCCGACCGTCATGAAACCTTTGCTGTCGGCCAGCTTGAACTCAAACGTCTTGGAAGTGCGGACGGCCGGCAGGGAGCGCTTGACGGCGCCTTTGACGACGAAACCGCCGCCGACTTCCTGGGGATTGAACTCGGGCAAATCCTTGGCCTGCTTGTCCTCGCTGCTGACGCTGACAGGCTGGGCCACCTTGCAGTTGTCACGGTAGATGGCGATTGCCTTCAGGCCCCGCTTCCAGGCTTCGGTGTAGATGTTCTCCACGTCCTCGATTGTGGACTCTTCCGGCATGTTGACCGTCTTGGAGATTGCGCCCGAGAGGAACGGCTGGACGGCCTCCATCATTTTGACATGGCCCAAGACATCGATCGTATTGTCTCCGATCGAGCAGGCGAAAACCTCCAAATGATCATCGTTGAAGTGCGGCGCGCCGACGATGGAGTGCTTCTCTTCTATGTGGTCGATGATAGCCTTGACTTCCTCGGGGGTATAGCCCAAGCTGACCAGCCCGCGGCGAACCGTCTGGTTGACGAATTTCATCTGGCCGCCACCTACTAGGTTCTTGAATTTGACCAGACCCAAATCCGGCTCGATGCCGGTCGTGTCGCAATCCATCATCAGCCCGATCGTGCCCGTCGGCGCCAAAACGCTGGCTTGGGCGTTGCGGACGCCGTACAGCTTGGCCAGCCGCAAGGCTTCATCCCAGGCGCTGGCAGCCGCCGTCAGCAAGCCTTCGTAAACTTCCGAAGCGTCGATGCCGTTGACCGCCTGGCGGTGTTTCTCTATCACTCGCAGAGTTCCGGCTTCATCTTTCTTGTAGCCGGCGAAGGGACCGACTTTTTGAGCCGCCTTGGCGCTGGTGGCGTAAGCCTGGCCCGTCATCAGGGCTGTCACGGCCGCCGCTTGGGACCGGCCAGCCGATGAGTCGTACGGCAAGCCTTGGGACATGAGGAAAGCGCCCAGATTGGCGTACCCCAGGCCGAGCTGGCGGTAATCCTTGGCGTTCTTGGTGATCCTGGATGTCGGATAGTCGGAATAGCCGACCAGAATCTCCTGAGCCAAGGTCACCAGCTCGACGGTGTGCGTGAAGTCATCAATTTTGAACTTGCCGTTCTCGTCCAAGAACTTGAGCAGGTTCAAGGAAGCCAGGTTGCAGGCCGAGTCGTCGATATGCATGTACTCGCTGCAAGGGTTGGAGGCGTTGATGCGGCCGACGTTAGGCGTCGTGTGCCAGTCGTTGATCGTGTCGTCGAATTGCAAGCCGGGGTCGGCGCACTCCCAGGCGGCCTGAGAAATCTGCCGGAACAGATCGCGGGCCCGAACCGTTTTCAAAACCCGTCCCTCGGCCGAGCTGGCGGCGGCTTGCAGATGCCAATCCTCGTCGTTTTCGACCGCCCGCATGAAAGCGTCGCTGACGCGGACGGAGTTGTTGGCGTTCTGGTATTGGACATTGTAGATGTCTTCGCCGTCAATGCTCATATCGAAACCGGCGTCCGCCAAAGCCTGAGCCTTGCGCTCTTCTTTGGCCTTGCACCAGACGAAAGCCTCGACGTCCGGATGATCGACGTTGAGAATCACCATCTTCGCCGCCCGGCGGGTCTTGCCGCCGGACTGGATCGTGCCGGCGCTGGAGTCGGCCGCCCGCATGAAGCTGACCGGGCCGGAAGCCTTGCCGGCCGAACCGGACAAACCTTCGACCGACGATCGCAACGGACTCAGGTTGACGCCCGAACCGGAACCGCCCTTGAAAATCATGCCCTCTTCTTTGTACCAGTTCAGAATCGACGGCATCGAATCTTCAATGCTGAGAATGAAACAGGCGCTGGCCTGCTGGGAGCGCCCCTCGACCCCGATATTGAACCAGACGGGCGAGTTGAAAGCGGCTCGCTGGGTGGCCAAGACGTACTTGAGCTCCTCGACGAAAGTCTGAACCTCTTCGGTGCTTTCAAAATAGCCGTTGGCGTGGCCGTGGCGGGCAATGGTGTTGACGACGCGGTCAATCAACTGCTTCAGCGAATACTCGCGGCGCTTGCTGCCCAGTTCGCCGCTGAAGTATTTCTGGGCGACGATATTGATGGCGTTCTGCGACCAGTCGGCCGGAAACTCCAAATCGTTCTGCTCAAAGACGGCCGCACCGGTCTGGTGGTTGAGGATTTGCGCGGCGGCATTCTGCCAGACGACCAGATCATAAGCGTCACGCTTGGGGTCGGTAAAGTGCCGCTTGATGGTTAATTCTGTGGTTTGCTTCTTAGCCATGATCTGTTGCCTCCCTGAGTTGCTTATTTTTTAATCGACATCAATTCCTTTTCAAAACTGGCGACCGTTTTCAGGCGCCTGTAAACGCTGACAAATCTCAAGTAAGCGACTTTGTTCTCTTTGGCCAGATGGTCAATGACGATAGCGCCAATTTTTCGCGACTTGATTTGCGTCTTGCCCAGGGACAGGATTTCTTTCTTGATTTTCTTGGCCAACTCTTCCGATTGCAACTGGGTGATGCTGGTTTTCTTGGTTGCCCGCAGAATGCCGGACAGCAGCTTCTCGTACTTGAAAGATTCCAAGGTGCCGTCGTTTTTAACGACCAGCAAAGCCGGCAAATCCATGCGCTCATAAGTCGTGAAGCGCTTGGCGCAGTCCAGGCACTGGCGGCGCCGGCGGACGACGTTCTCGTCGCTGACCGCGCGCGATTCCAAGACCTTGGTTTCGGCCTGACAGACTAGGCAGCGCATCATTTCCTACTACAACCCTTCTAAAAACTCATAGTGTTTTATTACTCGGCTCAAACCACTTATATAGCGTTTATCACCGTATATTTGTTTAAAAAGTATTTTTAAACTTAAGACCATGTTAAGCAGGTATTGACAAAAAGACAAGGCTTTTTCAAGACTTTTTTCCGACTAATTTCCGACCTCGCCCGCCAACGGCAAAACCAAGCTACAGCCAACGAAAAAATACGTTGTCTTTTTAACAAGAGCTTGTTATTCGGAGCCTAGTAGCCTTCGCCGTTTTCGTCTTCGTCGGCGTCCGCTTCGGCCGAGTCCTTGGCCTGTTCCTTGCGCTCTTTGCGGTCGCGCCGGCGGCCGGCCAGCTTGCGCAAGAAGGTCGGCTTATTGAGGTCAACGCTTTTGTCATCGACTTCGATATCGTCCCAGATACTGCTGCCGTCCTCGTCGTCGTCCATGATACTGGCCGCCTTGTCTTCGCCGGCTTCACCCTCATCGTCTTGGTCTATGGTTGTGTCTATGTCTTTGACAATCTCTTCTATCTGGATGTCTTCGTCGGCTTTGACTCCATCCTCGGCCTCGTCCGGCTGATCTTCCTCGTCTTGGTCTTCGGCTTTCTCCTTTTCCGCCTTGGTCGGCAACGACGGCAGGTCTTCGAGGCTGCTTATCTTAGCCTTGGGCAGTTGTTTGGCGGCCTTTTTCTCTTCCGCTTCCTTGTCGGCCGTTTCCAGACTGCCGAAATCCCTGATACCGGCCGTCACGTAATCGTAGTTGAAGCCGGTCGCCACGACCGTAACGATGAGCTCCCCTTCAAGATCCGGGTTGATGGCCGCGCCGAAGAAGACGTTCACGTCTTGGTCGGCCGCGTCAATAATCGTCTTGGCCGCCACTTCGATTTCATGCATGCCCATGTCGCTGCCACCGATAACGTTGAAGAGGACGCCTTTGGCGCCGTCGATCGAGACGTCCAGCAGCGGCGAATTGATAGCCTGCTGGGCGGCCACTTCGGCCCGGTTCTCGCCGCTGGCCCGGCCGATGCCCATCAGAGCTTGGCCGGCGTTCTGCATAACCGACTTGACGTCAGCAAAGTCTAGGTTAATCAAGCCGTGGACGGTAATCAAATCGGCAATGCCCTGCACGCTCTGGCGCAAGACGTCGTCGGCAATCCTGAAAGCTTCCTGAACCGGTGTTTCGGTATCGATGATATTCAGCAAGTTGTCATTGGGAATGAGCACCAAGGTGTCGATGTATTTTTCCAAATTCGACAAGGCATACTCGGCATTGCGCGCCCGTCTTTCCGCTTCGAAACCGAACGGTTTGGTCACGAAAGCGACGGTCAGGATTCCCATCTCTCTGGCGGTTTTGGCGATGACGTGGGACGCGCCCGAGCCGGTGCCGCCGCCGGCACCGAAAGTGATGAACAAAATATCTGCATCGGCGATAGCCGCCTTGATATCCTCTATCGATTCCTCGGCTGCGTCCTGACCGATCTTAGGATCGCCGCCGGCGCCGAGCCCGCGCGTAGTCTGGGGGCCGATGTGAACCTTTTTGCTCGCTTTGCTGTGATGCAAAGCTTGGGCATCGGTGTTGATAACGACGAACTCGACGTCCGTCATGCCCGACTCTATCATCCTGTTGACGGCCGAACCGCCAGCGCCGCCGACGCCGACAACCTTGATCCTAGCGAATGTTTCTATTTGTGAATCTACTTGCTTAGCCATATTAACGCACTATTTTATTTACCTTGCTTATTACGCCCAATCATAACCTATTGTTCACAAGTTAGCAAAAATTTGCTCAAGCATAAAATTTGGTCTCAAGAGCTTGGCGGCCAAGCCGGCAACGCGGCCTAGTCGTCCGATTTTTTAGCAGCTTCTTTTTGCTTGCCGGCAGGCTGCTCAAGTTTCTGGTCAAGCTTCTGTTTCAGGCCTTCGCCCTTGTCCCTGACTTTGCCCCTAAACAAATTGAAGAGACTCAAGCCTTGCAGCCAGCCGGAGCGCAGCGGGCTATTGGACAACTTGTCAATCTGCAGCGTGAAGTCCAAAGCCAGGATGCCGGCGACCGTCAGGTACTCCCGCTTCTGTTCAATGGTTTCCACCAAGCCGCCGAAATTGCGGACCTTGCCCAGGCGGGTATAGATACCCAACTGGTCTTGGAAAAGATCCTTCAACCCCTTGGTTTGGGAGCCGCCGCCGGTCAGGATGATGCCGCCGGGCAGCTGTTGCGAATATCCGGCCTCCTGCAGCATGTCCTCGATCAGCTCGCAAATCTCCCGCAAGCGGGCTTCGGTCACCTCGCCTAGGCTTTTAGGTGAGAAGTTGATCGACTGGCGGTTGAACTCGACCGTCTTTGTCCCGCGGCCGTCGTAGTTGACATCGGCATAATTGACTTTCAGGAATTCTGCCACATCCAAATCAACCTGCAAAATGATGGCGATGTCCTTGGTGACATTGAAACCGCCCAAGGGGATAACGGCCGCATGCTCGACCTTGCCTTCCTTGACGACCAAGACGTTGGTCGTGCTGTGGCCGATGTCGACGACCGCTACGCCGGACTCGGAAGCCTTCTTGCTGAAAGTCGCCTCATAAGCGGCCAGCGAGGAGACCGTCTTGTTGTTAATCTTGATGCCGACTTCGGCGCAAACCCTCTCCAGGGTCTCGACGTGAGCCGTCAGGCCGGTGATCGCCAAAGCCTTGATGCCGACGACATTGCCGTGAATGCCGACCGGGTCCTCCAGATCCTTGACTTGGTCGACCCGGTAGCTGTTGGCAAAAAACTGGATGACCTCGCGGTTGGGCGGAACGTTCAGCTCCCGCGCCTTGGCGTCGACCAAATCGCGCTCGAAATCGGTTACTACGCGATCGGCGTTGCTGACGGCGACTTCCGCCCGGCAAGCTTCCGACCTCAGATGCCCACCGTTGACATTGACCGTCACGGCCTCGATTTTGTGTCCGGAATTAAGTTCCGCTTGGCGGATAGCCGTATCGACCGCACCGACGACCTCGTCGTAGTTGACTATGACTCCGCCCCGCATGCCTTCGTTGGTCGCATAGCCTAGGCCTAGAACATGGAATTTCTTATCGTCTTCCGTCGGACGGACACCGACCAGACAACGAACCTCAGTCGTACCGATATCCAAACCGACCAATAAATCCTGTTTCTTTTTAGCCATAGGTCTTATGTATCTACGTTCACTATATTACTACAATCCGGCCGATTCCGGATTGCCAATCGCCCGGGTCAATAAATTCAAAGCTGGGTCAGAATCTCGCAGCCGTGCCTGGTCACCCGGATCGTGTGTTCGAAGTGGGCAGCCAGAGAATTATCCTCCGACAGCAAGGTCCACTGATCGTCGGCCAGCCTGATCCGGCCCGATCCCAAAGTGGCAATCGGTTCAACGGCGATGGTCTGGTTTTCCTGAAGGACGTAATCCGGTGCGGCCGCCCTGTAATTGGGGATATCGGGCTCCTCATGCAGGCTGTGGCCGACACCGTGGCCTATCAGTTCGTAAACTATACCTAACCCGGCGTCCAGCAGGACCGTTTCTATGGCAGCCGATATCTGCCGGACATTGGCGCCGGTCTTAACCTGTTTCAAGCCGGCGTGCAACGCCTTTTCGGTATGTTCCAGCAAATGCTGGGCCGGTTGGCTGATTTGGCCGACCGGCACCGTCAAACCGGAATCGGTAATCATGCCCCGGTAACGGACGCCGAAATCAAAATTGACTATGTCGCCGTTGCGCAGGACTCTCTCAGACGGGATGCTGTGCTGGACTTCTTCATTGATTGAGATGCAAACGACGTCTGGAAACGGCGGACCCTTGTCATGGGATTTAACACCCAAAAAAGCCGGCTCGCCACCTAAAGACTTGAGCTCGGCGGCGGCCACGGCCGCCAAGTCCTTTGACTTAAGGCCGGGCTCCAGCCGGCGCACCAAGACGTCCAAGACCGTAGCCAGCATGCGGCCCGACTCGCGCATGGCCGCCATTTCCGCTTCCGTTTTGGGCTTGTTGATCAAAACTGCAAAATCTCCTTGACGCTCTTAAAAATTTCTTCCACCGGCCGCTCGGCGTCAATTTCGTAAACCGGTACGTTGCGGGCGGCGTAGTAGTCCAGCACTTCGCTGATATGCCGCCTGTAGACTTTCAGCCGTTGCTTCACCGCCTCCGGCTGATCATCGGATCGGCCGCGCTCGACCAAGCGCCGTATGACGCACTCGTCCGACGCGGTCAGCAGCAAGCAGGCCGTCATCTCGGCCTCATAGGCCTCCATCAGCCAGCGCACCTGGATCAGGGCTCGCGGATAGCCGTCCAAGACTATCTTGTCGTTACCGTGGCTGGCCTTGAATTCGTCCAAGGCCTGGCCGATCAGAGAGTTGGTAAAATCGTGATCGGCCAAATCCCCTTTCAGCATTTGATCCAAGATGCGCTGGGGAGCTCGCTCGCGCAACAGGACGCCGGCCGAAACCGTCGCGTAGCCGTGCCGGCCGAGCAGTTCGATTTGCGTCGTTTTGCCGCTGCCCGGCCCGCCGGTCAGGCTATACATGGCCGGCTTCTATCTTCCGTTTCAGCGACTGGGCGATCTGGCTCTTGCTGGCCGCCAAGCCGACTCGCTCCTCGATTAAATCAAGCAGGGTTTTGAAATTACCCATCGTCAATTCCAGATCGGCCTGATCGACAACCTGATCGATAACGGCCTCCAGCTCCGACTGGCCTAATTGGGCGGGTAGCAGATCTTGGAGGAGTTTCATCTCCTGCTCCTTGCCGGCCGCGGCCTCCGCCTGATTCTGGCTCCGGTAGAGATCTATAATCTCCTGATAGGCTTTAATTTGCTTGTAAATTGCGGCTTGGCAGAGTTCGGGGGGCGGAGACTGAAGACCCTGCTCCTTGGCTTGGAGTAAAATGGCGCTCTTAACCAGCTTGAAAACCTCCACCTTCTCGGTGTCGCGGGCCAGCAGGGCGCGCTTCAGCTCATCTTCCAGCTGGGCAAATAGCGACATATCCTACCTGTAACTTATAAAGCGATGGCTACGCCGGCGATTGCGTTTAATCGCCTGAATCCGCCTCTCCCGCTTGGAAATAGGCTTCTCAAAGTACTTATTACGCTTGGCGATAGCCAAAATGCCCGCCTGTTGGACCCGGCGATTGAAGCGCCTCAACAAACTGTTGGGCGGCTCACGGTCGCTACGGCGGTTTACTCGTATCATCAGCTACTAAAGCTACTACAAACGGCAAGCAATTACAAGGTGTCGGGATCGTCGGGCGGTTTCAGGAAGGCCTGACGGCGTTGACGCCGCGGCTGAGGTTTTGCGATTTCAGGACGATGGTTTGCAGTTCCTTGATGAGAGGAAATTGCTTGTTGGCGCTGTAGATCTTGGTGTTACTTTTCTTGGAAGACATCAGGAACCCGATTTTTTCCAAACGGCGCAATTCCCTGTAAACGTTGCCGACATCTTCTTTGATCAGAGTCGAAAGACCGCGTATATGGGTCTTGTAGTCGGGGTACTTGGCGTAAACGAAGATGATTTTACGGCGCACCCTGGATGTGATTAAAGTGTCTAGCATTATTTTAATCTCTTTTTATTTTTTATTTCCCACAAGTTTCTAATTTGAAATTGTATGAAGCCATAATAACATAAAAATTTTGGCGGTTTCAATACAAAATGAAAGGCGCCTGAATAAATTATAATTAAAATGAAGGGCTGAATCAAACTCCGTCCATCTGTAGAATAATGCACTATTACGAAGTCTTAACGGCGACCAAAAATAAAAC
>VXPC01000041.1 GCA_009839685.1 Candidatus Saccharimonadota bacterium
GGAGGGTGGCGTCGTAGCGAATAGGACTGGCGTTGAACGCGGTCTGGTCCAGCCCAGCGGTATAGTCCCCGACCCTTTCGCAGAACCCTATCATGTCCTCGACGTAGAAGCGCCACTCCCGTGGTTCCCGTTCCCGCTCAGACATGAAGTGCCTCGCGCTCGACGTAGGGCTGTAGCTCCTGGCGCAATGCGCCGTCGGTCACCAGATCGACGGGGCGACCCAGCAGGTCTTCGATATAGAACTGCGTGCCGAAATAGCGATTGGAGGTCGCGCGCTCGTCGAAACGAACCAGGAGATCGACGTCGCTGTCTTCATTCGCCCGATCGCGGGCGAAGGAGCCGAACAGGACGAGATCGGCAACGCCGAAGCGCTGCGCGAGGGTCGCCTTGTGTATCCGAAGCAGGGCGAGGACTTCTTCTCTGCTCACTGGCCGTTCCTCGCCTGTCGAGCCCCGAAGACTTCAAGCGCCGCGGATCAACCGACCCCGGCCGAGCGCGACGATGTCTCTATCTTCGGCGTCCGAGGATCGAGGCGCCGGAACGCACATTCGAAATCGAGATCAATCATCCCGCTGGCGGCGTTGAAATCGATCTGCAGGCCCCCGGGTTCTTGTGCGTTGCCACGCAGGCCTTCGCCGCGAACTGGATGTCGGGCCTGTCCGCCTCGGGACAGGGGTGCAGCTTCATTTCTGGTCCCCTCTGAATCTCCGGAGCGGACCGCCCACATCAGCCGACTT
Organism: Candidatus Saccharimonadota bacterium; assembly: GCA_009839685.1. Taxonomy (GTDB): domain Bacteria; phylum Patescibacteriota; class Saccharimonadia; order Saccharimonadales; family VXPC01; genus VXPC01. Next base: position 738 of record VXPC01000041.1, read on the forward strand.
GAATGTGCCGCTCGCTGATCCATTCTGGCACTTGTTGGTCATCCTTTAGTCGAATGCGCTGGAAACATACGGCGTCGAAAACGTCGTCCAGCCGTTTCTCGTCGACATCCACGGTCGGAAGACTCGACGTCGCTTCGAGCCAGAATCGTTCCGAGACGATTGGCAGATCCTTGACATACGCTGATTCCCACCAGTTAAGAACCCTGTCGCGAGCGGATTGAAGAAGTCGGTCCGTTGGGAGAAGTGCTCTTTTTTCACGCTGGTTTACCGTCCGATGTGCTGGCATCAAATTCCAGAGATCGCCGCAGGTCCAGGCAGCCCAAGGGAAGCAGTGATCAATATCCAGAGATCGTCGATTCAGTTTTCGGCCGCTCCACACGCAATGCAAGCGACCATGGGCCAACATGTCGAGCGCCCGCTCTCTCGCCAGGCCCACATCCCGAGTGGGCTCGTCCCACGTCATCGAAGCCGCAATGGTTGCATCATCTACTCGAACATCTTGGCGGGAGGCGTAGTACTTGATGAGACGGCTCCACTCGGCGACGAGGGCCGGTTCAACCCATGTGCCAAAGCGCCGCAACGCCCGCCAAAGATGTCTCGGGACCTGCATTTCGCCGAACTGAAACAGGTATGCCTGGTCCAATGTGATGTGTGACGGGCGACGAGGCACCCTCCCGGGTTTCCGAACCGGGAACACCGGCCCTCCATTAGGATAGGTAATGTATGTTGCGGGCATCTGCGCAATGTTGTTTGCGGCGTCTTTCAGCGCTTGGTGAAGGGCCGCGGCGGGTTCCCCCGATAACCTGACGCCAACGCGCAGGTCGAGATGCGAGACGTCCGCAAGCCGTCGATACGCGTCCTTCACGAACCCGAGACGCCGCAGGCCGATATTGGAAGGGTGTTGCGGAAGATTTGCGGATAACAGTGGTTTGAAGAGTCGAATCCACGTGAGAGCGACCATTCCAAATGGCACGGCGACGAACTCGTCGTCGTGATCGCGGGCACATCCTGCAGCGCCGTCTGCCAACCGGCAGAGGGTCCGAAGAAGCGCCAACTTGTACGTTGAACTCTTGTCCTCATTCAGGATGACATGTCGCAGCAGCGGAAGTGCTCCGGTTCCGTCGTCGGGCAATCGGATCGCGACCTGGATCCAGCGGATGCTAGGGCGGCCCAGGTGATCGTCTGCCTCTGTATGCCTTTCGACAAAGGCACCGTGATCGCGAGCCAGTCCTTCAACCTCTTCCAGCAAGACGGGATGGATACCCCTTGCCTGGTCCGCCGGTCCATCACGCAGAATGATCGCCAGCAGGCCGCCCGGCTTGAGCAGGTTGATGATCTTGCGAAATGCGCGCGGCCGGTCGCCCGGAGGCAGATGCATCCAGACGGCGCACAGGAGGATCAGATCAAACGACAGGCCGGACTTGGAAACGGTGGCGAGTGCCGGCAGACGGTCGTCGATCCATCGGATGGGAACATGCGCGTGGATGGCGGTTCCGGCAGCCCGCATGGATGCGGACGGCTCTACCGCGACGACGTCGTAGCCCTTGGCTGACAACCAGGCCGCGTCGCGACCGCTGCCCGCGCCGATGTCCAAGACCGTGGCCGAGGCCTTGGGCAGTAAGTCACGAAGCCAGCCGTGGACCGTATCGGCAGCCAGTCCTTCGTATTGCACGGCGACTGTCTCAGCGTTCGTATCGTACCAAGCGATCGGATCCGCCATTTCCACCGTGCTCGGACAGTTTTCGCATCATTGTATTGCAATCGCTGAGGTAGCAGCGCCGATGCAAATAGGATACGAAGTAGCGGGCACGACAATATTGGAAACTCTCCGACAAGGAACATGTGTGATGTCGTTGATCGATTGCCCGGCGAGCCCTGGGGGAGAACGCGGGTCATGAAGCAACGTTTCGGAAGCTCCTGGTGACACGAGTGCAACAAACCATACTCATCAGTTCGGACCGGTCATGACGCGTCGACTGCATTCCGGGCTTTACGAAGATCTGCTGACCTCCGCTCTGGAGACAGAAATCGATGCACGCGCCGCGGAAGGCTGGTGGGTGGATGTCGTCGCGGCCGATGCAACTGTCCGTCCGGACTTCTTGGCCCGTCACGTCTATCACCTACTCCGACGCGCACTCGAAGGGATTCCGGAAGGAAAGGGCTCTCAGTCAGCCAACCAGGTCGCCTTGACCAATCGACTGGTGAAGGTGCTCGAAGAACATGGCGCGATGGCTGATGACCGTGTTGCCGACACCGCACGCCTGCTCTTGGAAGCTGTCGAACACCGAGTATTGGGCGGAACACAATCGACAGTTCCCCGCCCGACGCTCTCCTTCCGTCGGACCGGGCTGCTCGTCAATGGACGCCGCGATGTCCAGATCGCGAGCGAGATTGCGAGGGAGATTCCGAGCGCAGATCGAATTGATCTCCTATGTGCTTTCGTGCGTCACTCAGGGTTGCGGCTGTTCCGTTCTGAGCTTGAAGAGCGCGTGCGAGCGGGCGCGAGGGTGCGCGTGATCGCAAGCGTCTATACGGGGTCGACCGAACGCCGTGCGCTGGACGCACTTGTCGATCTTGGCGCTCAAGTGAAGATCTCCTACGAAATCGCGCGGACCCGGCTCCATGCCAAGGCGTGGCTGTTCCACCGGCAAAGCGGTCTGCACACCGCCTATATCGGTTCTTCAAATCTGACCCACACGGCACAGGTCGACGGTCTCGAATGGAACGTTCGAGTGAGCGCGGCTGAGAACCCTGAGGTGATTGAGCGGTTCGCTGCGACCTTCGACCAGTACTGGCAAGAACCCGAGTTCGAGGACTATTCGCCCCAACGCGACAGTGAGCGGCTCGACCAAGCGCTTTCAAGACAGCGGGGCGATGCCGGAACGGATGTCGGCACTTGGCTGTCTCTGCTGGTCGATGTCGCGCCGAAACCTCACCAGGATGTCGTGCTCGAGGCACTAGAAGCGGAGCGCCGGCGCGGATACCACCGTAACCTCGTGGTCGCGGCGACCGGCACCGGCAAGACCTGGATCGCAGCATTCGATTTCAAGCGGCTGCGTGATCAAGGTGCGGGCGGTTCCTTGCTCTTTGTTGCGCATCGCGAAGAGATACTTCGTCAAAGCCAGCAGGTCTTTCAGCTCGTGCTGCACGAGCTGGGATTTGGCGAGTTGCTGGTCGGCGGCGAGCGTCCACGCGCCGGCCGCCACGTATTTGCTTCGGTGCAGTCTCTTGCCAACCGGATCGATGAAATCGATCCGGACGATTTCGACGTGGTCATTGTCGACGAGTTCCACCACGCGGCAGCTGCCAGCTACGAGCGCCTGCTGTCGCGTCTGGAGCCGAAGTTCCTGCTCGGGCTCACGGCTACGCCCGAGCGCGCTGATGGTCAGTCAGTGCTGGCGTGGTTTGATGGCCGCATCGCATCGGAATCCCGGCTTTGGGATGCCCTCGATCAGGGACTGCTTTGTCCGTTTCACTATTTCGGGGTGAACGATGCGACCGATCTCTCGACGGTACGTTTCGAGCGCGGGCGATATGTGCCGGGCGAACTCGATAACGTGTTTACGGGCGATCATGTTCGAGCAATTCGAATCCGTCAGGCTGTCGAGGAATTCGTGACCGACCCACACGAAATGCGGGCACTGGGGTTCTGTGCGGGAGTCAATCACGCCCACTTCATGGCGAGGCAATTCACGAGTTTTGGCTACCCGGCGGTGGCGCTCGACGCCAACACCCCGCGGAATGATCGACGATCTGCGCTCGCGAGACTGCGCCGGGGCGAACTTCGAGCCATCTTCGCGGTCGATCTCTTCAACGAAGGTGTCGATCTTCCTGAAGTCGACACAGTGCTCATGCTGCGGCCGACCGAAAGCGCCACAGTGTTTCTCCAGCAGCTGGGAAGAGGATTGCGTTGGACCGAAGGTAAGCAGGTCCTGACCGTTCTCGATTTCGTGGGGCAGGTGCGGCGCGAGTACCGGTACGACGTGCGTTATCGAGCTTTGTTGGGGGGCACCCGCCGTCAGGTCCAGCGTGCTGTTGAGGCGGACTTCCCGCTGCTCCCGCCGGGGTGTGCGCTCAAGCTCGACCGTATTGCCAAGGAGACGGTGTTAAGCAACCTGAGAGAGGCGGTGCAGAACGCCCGTACACGTCTCGCCGACGACCTACGTGCTCTCGGCCCAGAAACGCGCCTTGGTGACTTCATGCGTGACGCAGGCGTCGAACTCGATGAAATTTATGCGCGACCCGGATCGGGACACTGCTTCACCGAGCTTCGCCGGCGGGCGGGCTTCGAGCAGAGCGCAGTGGATGAAGCACTGCCGAATGCGATCGGCCGGCTTCTCCACGTGGACGATCGTGAGCGAATCGAGGTGTGGCGAGAGTTACTGGATGCGGACAACGTCGAAAGAATTTCGTTGTTACCGGGCCGGAAACGTCGATTAGCGCTCATGCTGTTTGCTGTTCTGGGTGGCCGTCGTCAGTCGGTAGACGAGGTGGATTTGGTCCTGGAAAGGGTCCGTAAGTCTCCGGCGTTGCGTCGCGAGATCGGCGACCTTCTGGAAATCCTCGCCGATCGCATTCGCACGGTTTCCCAACCGATTGATCCCACCGGCGACGTTCCCCTGGCAAGCCACACCACTTATACGCTTGGGGAGATTGTTGCTGCACACGAGCACACCGATAAACGTGGCGCGCTGGTTTATCCGCAGGGTGGGGTGCTTTGGAATAAGTTGACGCAGACGGATCTGCTGTTCGTCACCCTGGAGAAATCTGATAGGGATTACTCACCCACGACGCGCTACGCCGACTACCCGATTTCCCCAACGCTGTTTCACTGGGAGTCGCAGAATGCCGCGTCTTCTAATACGCCCACCGGACGGCGCTACATCGTACAACGGGACCAAGGCACGAACGTGGTCCTGTTCGTGCGTGAACGCAAAAGGGATGGCCGGGGGGAAACCCTTCCGTATCACTGCCTCGGCCATGCTCGTTACCGAAGTCATGAGGCGGAACGGCCTATGAAGATATTGTGGGAGCTGGAACGCCCTATGCCCGGGTGGCTCTATCAGGCGGGAAAAGTGGTGGCGGGTTGAAATAATGACGTGTATTGTCCCATGGTGCTGAGTCACCATTTTGTTCGAAGCGGTCGTGCGTCCAATTTGAAAACCTCGAAATTGACCACTTGGAATGCTGATTGGCGTCCGATGAAAGGGCTCGCCAACAAGTGTGATCACTAGTCGGGTGCAGCAAGGCCGGGTTTAGCCTTTCGTTGTTCGGTTCCGTGTTCGTCCGGTTCGAACACGAGATCAGTTACGACCACTTCCCAACGATTGAATTTCACACTGTCCCAATACTGCGAATCTGATGCATCGCGAATCCACTCCGCGAGGGGCATCGCCGTGCCGACCCAGCACCACATTCCGGTCGGCGACTTGAAGCTCCACGTAAGGAGCTCGACCTGATCGCGAAACGCCACTGGTGAACAAAGCTTCCAGCAGTTAACGGCGCCCTTGGAGACGCGCCAGCGTGAGTGTCTGGCCGGCACGCGTCATTGCCACTTTGTAAAGACGGTTCGATGCTTCCAGATCTTTGTGCTCTCCGATGCGCTTCCAGCCGCCGTCCAGTTGAGCTGTTTTGACACGCTAAGCAGGATCTCGGCGTAAATTGATTCGCCGGTTGAAGTGGCGGTCGTCTTCTCTGCGACGCGCACCGGGTGGGCGCATTTCGTGGTGGTTCCGACCCGATCATGGCCGAGCAACCTGCCGACCACCGGTAGGCGCTTGCCAAGCGACTGCTCATACGATGGGTACAAATGTCCAGGATGGCGCCGTCGCGGATCGACCGACTAATGTGGCTATGCCGAGGATGACCGTCTCCACATGGTCCTCGGCCGGGAACTTCACCTAATCGCGGGCCATGTTGGTAGAGCGTGTGATCGTTAAGACTTTGTGTTAGCTTAGGGGGTCGATCTTCGGAGTCCTGCAAAGAAGAGATGAACCTGTAATGCTCAATCCAGAGAATTGAAGGCAGAATGAGCAATACAGCCATCCAGGGGAGAACTTTGGACAACGAACCCAAGAATTCTTCGCATGACAAGGAATGTGTAATCCATGATCACCCAGTGCCGCCAGAAGAACTTGGACGTTATAGCATCACTCGTGACGGTGCCGCTGAGCAAGGCATTGCACACTATGTGCAATCGGAAGCTAGTGATGAGGTTGTGCAATATGTGGAAAAAGTAAAGACCGAATACATTTTGGGCGAAAAGTATGAAATCTGGGATGTTACTACAGATAAGGATAGATGGTGGGTTATTTCCAATTTAACTAATTTATATTCTCAGAAGCACTTCCCTAGTCTTGACTACACGTTCTCCTTTCATTTAGGACTAATGATGCGGATAAGAAGCCGACCCAACGGGCCGAATGCCTCTGATCCTAGCCCGTTTGATGAGGTATTGCGCAGAATGGAACAGACAAGACTTCTGTTCGATCGCGCAATTGAGGCCGAAGAGTACCAGACAATTGGGATGCAACTCCGTGAGTGCTTGATCTCGTTGATCACTGTATTACAGAGACGCGTAAAAGTTTCGGAAGAAATTGGGATACCGCAACAGGCCAATTTCATCGAATGGGTCGACGTACTAACAAACGGACTTTGTCCTGGGAAAGAAAGCAAGGAAATCAGACAGTATATTAAGGCGGTGGCGACAAAACTTTGGCGGCTGGTAAATTGGCTGACACACGCACGAAGCGCAAACAAAACTGCTTCAATGATCGCCATGGACAATTGTGAAATGATTGTTGGGCATTATATTAACTTACTCCATTTAACGCGGACTGATAGGTCGGATACATGCCCCCAATGTTCCTCACGAAATGTTCGGTCCCATTATGATAGTTTTCTTCAGCCGGAAGGAGCGTACTATGAGACTTGTGGAGTTTGCGACTGGAGTAGTCATCCAGGGTATCCCGAAGATATCCAGGTGCGCAAGTCGGACTGAACGTGACCGGGCCCATTTGTCGGCATCGATCGATTGGTCTGAATGCAATGCGAGTGTGCGAGCGTATGAGCCCCCCAGGAGGCTGGATCACGGATAGGGAGAACACTTTCGGGCAAGTTGTCATGGGCTTGCCGGGGAAGAGGCCTTCAAGCGGCCGAAAGTCTCATGACACAATGTACTGGGCACGTCGTTGCGTCTACTGAAGACACCTATAATGTCCACACGTCACTTCGCAGTTACGAACGTGGACTCAGGGAGGGACCAGCCGTATGCCAGTGCCATTAGATCAGTTTATGCGGGCATTGAGGCCAGAAAGGACCGTGCTGCTGTTTGGTTCTGGTTCTTCGATTCCGTCAGGGGCTCCCAGCGTCGACGATATACAAAGTCATCTCGCAACGCGGTTCCAAATGAATCAAGCTAATCTGACATTGCCGGAATTGGCGGCCATAATTGAAAAACGTCAAAATCGCAGTGTGTTGATCGCTACAGTACGTGAACTGTTCGCAAACCTTCGACCTACGGGGGGCTTACTTACGATTCCGCAGTATAAATGGAAAAACATATACACAACAAACTATGATGACTTGATCGAACAATCATATAAGCGGGCCCACGAGCCACTGTCAGTATATGCATCAAATTTTGATTTTGGCAAAGATGAGCGCCCCGGGGTTGTACGACTGTTAAAGTTACACGGCAGCATCCAAAACGACATTTCTGATGGTCATCAGACTCGTCTTATACTCACGGAAGCAGATTACGACTTGACGGAGGACTATAGGCAATTTCTCTATGATTCGTTAAAGGGCGATCTTGCCGGCGCGGATTTGGTCATCATAGGCCATTCCTTGGCAGATCCTGACGTTCGTCAGCTAGTTCGACGCGCTATTTCTTTGAACCAACAAAGTATGAACGGCGGGTCGATCCATTTGTTTATGTACACACGCGATGAAGACAGAGCAGAGCTGCAAGAGACTCAGGGACTAAAGGTGTGCTTTGCAGGTATCGACGACTTTGCCACAGCTTTAACTAAAACTGGTCGACGTTCCGAAACAAAAAAAAGTGATCCGGACAACCCATTAGAAACTTCCCTCTATCTTTCACCTATAACATTGGACGTTGAGCACAGCCTGAGTCTCCCGCCAGATGTGGGTGATATGTTCAACGGGTGGCCTGCAAGCTACGGCGATATCGCCGCTGGCAACACGTTTGCGCGGTCGATGGTGCCAAGAGCTGAGAAACAGTTAACGAAGGGTGATCGCCCAGGTGTCGTAATACTGGGAGCGGGAGGCGTAGGAAAGACCACCGCTGCGCGACAGCTCGTGGCCCGGCTAGCAGAACATCGTTTCTTTGTTTGGGAGCACAAATCGGATCACAAATTGCTGCCAGACGAATGGCTAGTCGTAGCGCAACGGTTGGAAGCCGGGTCTCACAACGGCGTGCTGTTGATTGATGACGCTGATAACCATCTATACGAAATCAATTCCCTATTCGAGTTACTTTCTGCTCAAGATGTCAAGCGACTAAGGCTAATATTGTGTTCTGCACGCAATCGCTGGAATCCGAGGGTCAAATCGCCGGCATTGTTTACGAACTCGAATACGTACGAGCTAGAGAGATTCAACTCTCATGAAATCAATGAATTGTTGCGTCTGATTGAAACGAGCAGTCAAGTTCGGAATCTAGTCGACAGTAGCTTCATGGACTTTTCCCCAGGTGAACAACGTCGTCGTCTAGAAGATCGGTGTGAACGTGATATGTTTGTTTGCCTAAAGAATATTTTTGCTTCAGAGAAATTTGATGATATTCTTTTGCGGGAATATGCGGCTTTAGCGCCAGAATTTGCCGAAATATACAAAATAGTAGCTGCGCTTGAGAGCTCTGGAGTGCGGGTCCATAGACAGCTGATTATTCGGTTGCTAGGTATCGACATGACTACAATTCCAACTGTATTGGATCATTTGGATGGGATTGTACGCGAGTACGTAATTAGTGAAAGAGAGGGAATCTACGGTTGGCGCGGTCGACACGGGCTGATAATGGAAATTATTGCTGACTATAAGTTCGCGCAATCCGAAAATTTTGGTGAGCTATATGACCGTGTAATAGGCGCACTAAACCCGACCTATGATGTTGAGGTCAGGACGCTCAGGCAGCTGTGCAGCATAAACACCGGCATTAGACGTATTCCTGATAGGCGCGAGCAGAATCGTTTGTTGGCGAAAATGATTTCGGTAGCTCCTGGGGAGCGTGTCCCGCGGCATAGGTTAGTTCGAAATTTGATCGAACTTAGACAATTCGAGCAAGCAGAAGCGGAAATCCGCCTTTTTGTAAAAGATTTTAATGAAGACGGACCGGTATTTCGCTATAGGGTTATTTTGGCATTAGAACGTGCAAGAAATTCGCCAGGGTTACTAGAGGAAGATCGTTTGGTGATTTTGGAGAGAGCGAAAGATATGGCCAAAGTAGGCGTTCGAAGATACAAAGCTAACAAGAATATGCTGTCGACTTATTGTGACGTTGGTATCGAGATATTTAAGAGAACGAAAGATATAGAGACCTACCAAGACGCAATCAAAGAGATGAAGGCCGCTGAAGAATTCGTTGGAGACCCGGACATAAGTCGACAAATCGCCTACTACGAACGCCGAGTCGATGGCATCATTTGATAGCTGCCTGCGGTTCGGTACCCGTTGGCCGAGGACGAAGGTTATGTTGTTACTGCGAGATAGAAGGCCGGAGGCCGCTGCACGTTGCTCCCACAATAGGTATGTCCAGTTCGATCACGGTGAGAACGCAACGGAGACGCACGGACGCTGATAGAGCTCAACGATGCCGTACTGATGACATCAGCCGCCGGACGTTCTTACCGAGTAAGTTCGCGGCGGTGAACGGCGTCTGGGGCAAGCGCACGCGTCCTAATCCGGTCCGGCCACCAGCGGCAGCAGATCGATAACGCTGATGGCAGGCAAACACTGGAACGATGTCAACAAGGTGGCGGTGCGCTTGAAGGCCCATCGCCTTGCCGGTCTGCTGTCGCTCGACCTTGAGGGTCGCGAGACCATCGGTGCGTGTGGCGCGGTACACGTGGATCCCTCGACCACTCACGCTTGGCGCGGAGACATAGGCACACTGCGTTCTGCGCTTGCCAAGCTCGAGTCCTTCGCCGACGGAGCGTCGTGCCTCGTCGGACACAACATCATCGAGCACGACCTCGTTCTCCTCAGCAAGCAGGCACCCGATCTCGCGCTGCTCCGACTGCCCGCGATCGACACGCTCTACCTGAGCCCGCTGGCGTTCCCGGAGAACCCGTACCACCACTTGGTCAAGCAGTATCACGAGCCCGCGCTTGCGCGGGTGCAGGTCAACGATCCGCTGCTGGACGCCGAACTCACGCTTGAACTGCTAGCTGACATCGTCGACGCGCTGAAGAAGAAGGACAGCGACCTGCTGCTGACTTGGCATGCACTGCTTGCCGCGGCTGTCAAAGGACACGGGTTGGACCGGCTGTTCAGGGTGGTCCGTGGCGTCGATGCGACGCCACGCATGGAGGACGCGATCCCCGTGATCGTTCAAAAATACAACTATTCACCTGACCACCAAAAAACGCCAGATGATCTCCCGGGTACCCGTAGCAATAAAAAAAA
>VXPC01000043.1 GCA_009839685.1 Candidatus Saccharimonadota bacterium
TCTCCATCCTCATATCCCGCTCTCTACAGTTCGCCGTCGTGGCGGCGATAATCGTCTGGGCGTTTAGCAGGCCGAAGAAGAACGAACGAGACTCAGGCGGATCTTCAAAAGATATCTCGGCGGTGCAAACCGGCGGCCGGACCGAAGCCAAAAGTTCCCGCAACGGTACGGCGAAAGGCAGCGCGGAATAGAGAAAACCCTCTCAAAACGAGAGGGTTTTCACCTGCCGGACCGGAAGATCTTATTTTATGATCTTGGTAACTACGCCGGCCCCGACGGTTTTGCCGCCTTCGCGGATGGCGAACTTGACGCTCTGCTCCATGGCGATCGGCTGACCTAAAGCGACCTTGAAAGTCACCGTGTCACCGGGCATGACCATTTCTTTGTCGGCCGGCAGTTCAACCTCGCCGGTCACGTCCGTGGTCCGGAAGTAGAACTGGGGTTTGTAGCCCTTGAAGAACGGCGTGTGCCGACCGCCTTCTTTCTGGGTCAGGACGTAAACCTCGGCTTCGAACTGGGTGTGCGGCGTGATTGAGCCGGGCTTGCACAGCACTTGGCCGCGTTCAATCTTATCGCGCTCAACGCCGCGCAACAGGACGCCGGCATTGTCTCCGGCACGCCCTTCGTCAAGATCCTTGTGGAAAGCCTGAATACCGGTCACGACCGTCTTGGAGGTTTCACGGATGCCAACGATCTCGACTTCCTCGTTCAGCTTGAGGACGCCTTGCTCGATCCGACCCGTGGCAACTGTTCCCCGCCCCGGGATAGAAGAAACGCCTTCAACGGCCATCAGGAAATCTTTGTCCAATTGGCGGACAGGCTCGGGGATGTAATCATCCATCGCCTTTATTAGCTCCATGACGGCGTTCATGGACTCCTCGTCGCCCTCGATCGCCTTGGTCGCTGAACCCTTGATAATTGGGGCGTTCTCATCGAAGTCGTATTCTTTGAGCAGCTCGCGGATATCCATCTCGACGATTTCTACCAGCTCGGGATCGGCCAGGTCCATCTTGTTCAAGAAGACCAGGATGGAAGGTACGCCGACTTGCTTGGCCAGCAGGACGTGCTCACGGGTTTGCGGCATCGGACCGTCGGCGGCCGATACTACCAAAATGGCGCCGTCGATTTGAGCCGCGCCGGTAATCATGTTTTTGATATAGTCGGCGTGTCCGGGCATGTCTACGTGGGCGTAGTGGCGTTTCTCGCTCTCATACTCCTGATGGGAGGTAGCGATGGTGATGCCGCGCTTCTTCTCTTCGGGCGCGTTGTCGATCTTGTCATAAGGAACGGCCTTGTTAATGTCGCTCGGCAGCTTCTTAGCCAAGGTCATCGTAATCGCCGCCGTCAATGACGTTTTGCCGTGGTCAACGTGACCCATGGTCCCGACGTTAACGTGCGGTTTTGATCTATCAAATTGTGCCATTGTTTACACTCCTTTTGTCATTATTAAATCCGGCGTTTGAGCCGCATAGCAAAGCTACGCCTAGGCACCAAACTCCAAGCGAAAGCACGTATAAAGTATACGCCATCGCCGCTTGCTACACAAGGTCTTTTTAGGGAGTTGTATTGCAGAGAGTATCGCGCTTAGGGTCGGGGCAGCCAATCCGGGTCAACGTCTTGATTGTCAACGTCGCCCACTGCTATCTGTCCTAGGGTCTCCCGATGCATCGCCTCTATCTCCTTGTCGGTTATCTCATCGACCTCAAGTATCTCTTGCAATCCCGGCGAGAGGCCGGTAGAAATCTCCATTGTCACCTTGCCGTTAGAATCATAAAAATGCTCAGTTTCTCCTAGCGCCGGGTGCTCAAATCTAGGTGTCCCCATGCCAAGGATTATACCACAGCTCTTTAGGCGCAGGAGTTATTACGACAACCCGGTTTTCAACCCGCTGCCTCCTGCAAGGTCGCTGGCAAAAATATAGCGTCGCCAGCCAGCTGATTCTTTTTTCACGACAGCTCCTCAGGGGGTATCGATGCCAAAGTCGGAATAGAGGTCCGGCGTTTTCCAAACCTCGAATATCTTCTCAAAATCAGGTATGTCATATTGGCAGAAGGTGCTGACATTGTCCGCATGCTCGTCGGTCACGGCATAAACCAGCATGCCCGCAAAATAAGTCGTTTGGAAAAAGACATACTCTTCTTCCGTCGGCTGGCTGTCTTCCGTCCAATAGTTGCCGTAAAGATCGGTAACGACCCACAGCAGCGCTTGCATCCCTTCCGGCGCTTCGGCTATGATCTCGTTCTTGCTCTGGCTGCCGGCTGTCCGGGGGATGTCGATTTCATGACAGGCAACCGGCTCGTAGCGGCCGGCTACGAAAATTCTAAACATATCGTGCATGTGCTTGAAGGCTTCGTGCGCCTCGATCCCGTTCAGGGCGTTGCTGAGGCCGATCTGATAGCCTGTCAGGTAGCCGTCGAGTTCGGCAACCGTTCTCAGCGGCACCGGTTCGGATTGGCCGTTCCAAGTCAAAATGCACTCCCCGTCCAAATCAATCCCCTCGCAGGTTGCTTCGTCAGTTTCAAAGTACGCCTCTTCTTCCCCGCCGCCGCTCCTATAGTCGAAATCGACCGCCGTGCCGCCGATAACTTCATCGCCCGGCGCCGGTCGGGTGCTGTCAGCGCTAACCGCGCCGACCGCGATCAAGGCAATCCCGATACCCGCTACGAGAGCGACGGCAACCGGCCAGTTCTTTTTAATTGTTTTCAGCATCACCGCTCCCCTAGCCTATTGTTTTCTAATCATGTTTCCTAAATTATATAATACACAAAATCGGGGGGGGGGGGCTGTCAACGGTTATGGCTCAGACAGCCGCGCCCTTGGTCTTGTGGGCGACGGTGGCGGCCAGGCTTTCGGGCACTTCTTGGTAGTTATGCAGTTCTAAAGTTGAAGAGGCTCTGCCCTGCGTCAAGCTGCGCAAATCGTTGGTATAGCCGAACATCTCAGCCAAGGGAACAAAAGCGGTCACGACCTTGGCGCCGAGCTTGTCGTCCATGCTCTCGATTCTCCCGCGTCTGGAGTTGATGTCGCCAATGACATCGCCCATGAAATCCTCGGGCGTGACAACTTCCAGTTTCATAATCGGCTCCAGCAGGATGGCTTGGGCCGCCTTGGCGGCTTCCTGAAAACCGATTGAGCCGGCAATCTTGAAAGCCTGCTCGGAAGAGTCAACTTCGTGGTAGCTGCCGTCGTAAAGCGTCACTTTGACGTCGACTACGGGGTAGCCGGCGACGACGCCGCGGTTCATGGCCTCCACGATGCCGGCCTTCACCGCGTTAATATATTCGGCCGGCACTACCCCGCCCTTGATTGCATTGACGAACTCGAAACCGGCGCCCGGTTCCTGAGCGTCCAGCCTCAGCCAGACGTCGCCGTACTGGCCCCGGCCGCCTGTTTGACGGATATACTTGCCCTGGGCTTCGACGCCCTTCTTCTTGATCGTTTCCCGGTAAGCGACCTGAGGCTTGCCGACGTTGGCCGACACCTTGAACTCCTGCTTCATCCGATCGACGATGACTTCCAGGTAAAGTTCACCCATGGCCCAGACGATCGTCTGGTTAGTTTCATCATCCACCGAAACCCTGAAGGTCGGATCCTCTTCCGCCAGCCGCTGCAAAGCCAAGCTCATCTTTTCCTGGTCAGCCTTGGTGGCCGGTTCAATGGCGATGGAGACGGGCGGTTCGGCGAACTCGATCGACTCCAGAACGGCCGGGCTGTTGATGTCGCTCAGGCTGTGCCCGGTGAAGGTGTCCTTGAGGCCGACGACGGCGCCGATGTCACCCGGTCCGATCTGGTCGATCTCCTCGCGCTTGTCCGCGAACATCCGCACCAGCCTCCCGATGCGCTGCTTATCACCCGTGCTGACATTTAGGACGTAAGAACCGCTCTTAAGGACGCCCGAGTAAACCCGGACGAAGCAGAGTTTGCCCACGAAGGGGTCGGTCGCGATCTTGAAAGCCAAGGCCGAGAGCGGCTGGCTCGCTTCCGGGGTCCTGGTGACGGTCTCTCCCGTTTTGGGATGCGTGCCGGCGATCTCTTTGCCGTCCAGCGGGCTGGGCAGGAAGTCGACCATCAGGTCCAGGATTTTCTCCACGATGACCCCACGGCCGTCACCGCCCGAAACCAAGTAGTACTCGCCGCTCAAAGTCGCTGCCCGCAGAGCTTGCTTAATCTCCGCCTCGCTCAGGCTGTCCTCGCCCTCTTCCAGATATTTGGTCATAATCTCTTCGTCCTCGGCCACGGCGCTCTCGATCAGCTGCGCCCGGGCTTCCTTGGCTTTTTCCGCCATGTCGGCCGGGATTTCCGTCTCGACCAGCTCCTTGTCGGCGTAATTTTCATAAACGTAGGCTTTCATGCCGATCAGGTCGACCAGGCCGCGGATGCTCTGCTCGAAACCGATCGGCAGATGGATGGGCCAAGCCTTTTTGCTCAGCTTGGCGCGGATGCTCTCCAAGCTCTTGTAGAAATCGCCGCCCGTTTGGTTGATCTTGTTGACAAAGCACAGCCGGGGCACCTTGTACTTGTTGGCCTGCCGCCAGACCGTTTCGGTCTGGGCCTCGACCCCCATCTTACCGTCGAAGACGACGACCGCCCCGTCCAGCACTCGCAGGGAGCGTTCGACCTCGACCGTGAAGTCGATGTGGCCCGGGGTGTCGATGATGTTGACCTGCTTGTCTTTCCAAAAACAGGTCGTGGCCGCCGAGGTGATGGTGATGCCGCGCTCCCGCTCCTGTTTCATCCAGTCCATGGTCGCTTCGCCGTCATGCACCGCGCCGATCTTGTGCTTCATGCCGGTCCGGTACAGGATGCCTTCCGTCGTCGTCGTCTTGCCCGCGTCGATATGGGCGATGATGCCGACGTTGCGCATGTCGGCGGTTTTGGCAGCAGGTTTAGTGTTGTTCATCGGCGGGTCCTCTTCCTTCAGCTCCGGTTATTGCCTGGCGAAATGGGCGAAAGCCCGGTTCGATTCGGCCATCTTCTGGACGTCTTCTTTGTGCTTGACGGCCGCTCCCGTCCCGTTGTAGGCGTCGACGATTTCCAAAGCCAGCCGTTTGTCGGTCGGCATGCCCGACCGGGCTCTGGCGGCGCGGGTAAACCACATCAGCGTTAGGTGCGTCTGCCGCTGGCCTTTGACCTCGTAAGGGATCTGGTAGTTGGCGCCGCCAACCCGGCGGGACCGGGTTTCCAGCACCGGTTTGACGTTGTCCAGCGCCTTGAGCAGGATTTCCAGCGGATCTTCTTCTTTGAGCTGCTTGGCGGCGTCTTCCATCGCCTGATAGACCAGCCTTTCGGCCAGCTGCTTCTTGCCGTTCTGCATGACCTTGTTGATCAGGCGTTGAACCAGCACCGAGTCGTAAACGCGGTCGGGTTCGATTTTGCGGACCAGATCCTTGGTCTTCTTCCTCGGCATCCCTTTCCTATTCCTTCTTGGCTCCGTATTTGCTCCGGCCCTGTTTTTTGCCGTCGACTCCCTGCAGGTCGAGATGGCCGCGCACGATGTGGTAGCGCACGCCCGGCAGGTCGGCGACTCTCCCCCCGCGGACCAGCACGACGGCGTGCTCCTGCAAATTGTGGCCGATGCCGGGGATATAGGCCCAGACTTCCTGCCCGTTGGTCAGCCGCACCCGGGCGACCTTCCTCAGGGCCGAGTTCGGCTTCTTCGGCGTCTTCGTCATGACGCGGACGCAGACGCCGCGCTTGAAGGGAGCGGCCTTGGCGTACTGCTTGTTCTTCAGGCTGTTGTTGACCAAGCCCAGCGCCGGCGCCTTGCTCTTTTTGGAGGCGCCCTGCCGGGGCTTGCGGATCAGCTGGTTGATAGTCGGCATAACTCGTCTATTCTAGATGTCTTTGAAGTTCTCGTCAATCGGATTGTCGGCCAAGACCCCGGTGCCGACCGGAATCTTCCTTCCCAGAATAACGTTCTCGATCAACCCCGAGAGGTGGTCCACCCGGCCGTTGATGGCCGAGCTGACCAGGATGCGGGTCGTGTCCTGGAAGCTGGCGGCGACCAAGAAACTGTCGGAGGTGCTGTTGATCTTGGTGATACCCAGGACGCACTGGGCCCAGACCGCCGGTGTCTTGCCGGCCGACAGCAAAGCCTGGTTTTCCAGCAGCAGCGAGCGCTTGGAAACGACGTCGCCGTCGATGAAGCGGCTGTCGCCGCTCGCCACGACGCGCAGCCGGGAGAACATCTGCCTGATAATAACCTCCAGGTGTTTGTCGGCGACGTGGGAGCCCTGCAGGGAAAAGACTTTGGAAATTTCGATCAAGATGTAGCGCTGGGCGGCCACCAGGCCGCGCAATTGCAGCAGGTCGTCGAGCTTCAAAGAACCTTCGTTGAGCTGGGCGCCGCGCTCGACCAGCTGGCCGTTCTCGACCAGCAGCTTCTGCGCTTTGGGTACCAGGAAGCGGGCTTCCAAGGCTTTGACGGCCTTGAGATAGAGAACCTTGTCCTTGATCTTTTCAACCAGGCCGCCGAACGGCGCGGTGACGGCTTCCTTGCCGGGCGTTACCGCCAGCAGCTCGCCCTCGTTGACCGTCTGGTCCAGCTTGACGCCGATATCGCAGCCCTCGACGCCGATCTCCATGACGGCGTCTTCATTGGCCCGCAGGATGATCTCGCAGTCGAAGCTGAGCTCTTTGATTTCGGCCACTCCCGCGAACGGCGCCAAGTAGCCGATTCCCTTCGGGTTGCGGGCTTCGAACAATTCTTCGACTCGGGGCAGGCCGGTATTGACCAGGGCCTGGGAGGCGACCGCCATGCCGCCGCCGTGCTTGGAGTCCAGCTTCAGCTGGGTGCTGGGCTCGCCGATGCTCTGAGCCGCGATGACACCGACGGGGTGGTTGGCTTCGACCAGCTGGCCGTTGGCCAGGTCGATGCCGTAACTCTTGGTCGGCACGCCCTCCACGGCCGGGGCCGAGAGAATGCTCAAGATCCTGACGCTGTCAAGCTCCGAAGCCTCGACTTGCTCGGCCGCTTCCTTGCCGATCGGCTCGCCCGCCTTAACCAAAGTTTCGCCGGCCAGCCTGATGTCTTCGGCGGCGTAACGGTTGACCAACCGCCGGGCCATGCTGCTGCCCATCTCTTCAGCGTCCGTGCGCAGGATTTCAAAGCCGGGATCCGACTCTTCCGTGCCGTCCTTGACGGTGATGACGTCCTGGGCGACGTAAACCAACCGGCGGGTCAGATGTCCCGAGTCGGCCGTGCTCAGGGCGACGTCGATCAGGCCCTTGCGGGCGCCGCGGGCGCCGACGAAGTACTCCAGCGTCGGCAAACCGTCGAAGAGGTTGCCGTTGATAGAGAGCTCCAAGGCCCGGCCCAAACTGTCGTTCATCACGCCGAAGGAGACGCACATCCGCTTGACCGTACCCAAGTTGACGCTGCCCCGCGCCTTGGAGTTGACAATCATGGTGAAAGCGCTCTCATGACCTGCGAACTGCTCGTCGACCAGCTGCTGGATCCGCTCGTTGACGGTAAACCAGTTCTGAACCGTCAGCCGGTAGCGTTCCGCGTTGGTGATTAGGCCGTTCTCGTATTGCTGCCGGACGGCGACCGCTTTCTCGATGCCTTCGGCCTTCAACTCCTCGGCCCCCTTGGCGTCGAAGAAATCGCCCATGCCGATACTGAAGCCGCTCTTGGTGGCGTATTTGAAGGCTAGGTCTTTGAGGTCGTCGGCGATCTGGGCCGTCGTTTCGTTGTCGTAAGCGTTGTAAACGTCGGCCATGACCTTCTTAATCGTGTCTTTGC
Source organism: Candidatus Saccharimonadota bacterium (assembly GCA_009839685.1). Taxonomy (GTDB): domain Bacteria; phylum Patescibacteriota; class Saccharimonadia; order Saccharimonadales; family VXPC01; genus VXPC01. Next base: position 7,745 of record VXPC01000043.1, read on the forward strand.
CCAGAGCGCAATTTTGGTACGGGAAGTCGGCCGGCAGAGTTTCGTTGAAGATGGCGCGGCCGAAAGTGGTTTGCTGCCGCTCGCCGCGGAAAATGAGCTCGATCGGCGTTTGCAGCTCAATCAAGCCGCGGTCGTAAGCGAAGACGGCTTCGGCCATCGAGGCGAACCGGCCTTTGGCATCTGCCTCATCCCCCTTGACGTAAGTCAGGTAGTACAGGCCCATGACGATGTCCTGGTCGAAGTAGAGAATCGGCATGCCGTCGGCGGGATGCAGCAGGTTGCGGGCCGGCACCATCAGCTCGGCCGCCTCGGCCTGGGCGGCGTCGGAGAGGGGCAGGTGGACGGCCATCTGGTCGCCGTCAAAGTCGGCGTTGTAGCCTTTGCAGACCAGCGGGTGGAGCTGGATGGCCTTGCCTTCGATCAGCTTCGGCCGGAAAGCCTGGACGGAGAGCCGGTGCAGGCTGGGCGCCCGGTTGAGCAGCACCAGCTTGCCTTGGATGACCTGGTCCAAGGCGTCCCAGACGATGTTCTCTCCCGTTTCAATCAAACGGGCTGCCGAGCGCATGTTGGAGGCGTAATCGTGGTTGATAAGGTAGCCGATGACGAAAGGCTTGAAAAGTTCCAGGGCCATAATCTTCGGCAGGCCGCATTCGGAAATATGCAGGTCGGGGCCGACGACGATGACGGATCGGCCCGAGTAATCGACCCGTTTGCCGAGCAGGTTCTGCCGCAACCGCCCCTGCTTGCGCTTGAGGATATCGGCCAAGCTCTTGAGCTTGCGCTGCTGGCTGCCGGTCGTCGCTACCCTCGCGGAGCGCTGCTGGCTGTTGTCGATCAAAGCGTCGACCGCTTCCTGCAGCATCCGTTTTTCGTTGCGGCAGATGACTTCGGGCGCCTTGAGTTCCTGGAGCTTCTTCAGGCGGTTGTTGCGGTTGATGACGCGGCGGTAGAGGTCGTTGAGGTCTGAGGTCGCGAACCTGCCCCCGGAAAGCTGGATGATCGGGCGCAGGTTGGGAGGGATGACCGGCAAGATGGTCAAGCAGAAATCCTTGATGACCACGCCGGCCTGCTTCATGCCTTCCAGCACTTTCAGGCGCTTGAGGTAGAGGAATTGCTTCTGACCCTTGCTCTCGCCGATCAAGACCCTCAGCTCGTTGATCAGCTGATCCAGCTCCATGCCCTGCAGCATCTCGTGGACCGCTTCCCCGCCCATGCCGACCTTGACGATCTTACGGTGCGCGTCCGGCAGGTTGCGGTAATCGGTTTCGGAGATCAGGCCGTGGCGGATCAGCGCTTCGGTCAGCTTCTGCTTCCTGAAAGCGTAGATTTCATTGAAAATATCGGCGCTGACGACCAGCTGTTCCTCCAAGGCGTCGAAGCCTTTCTTGATCTTCCTGAAATCGGCCTTCAAAGCCGTCTCCAGTTTCGGCGCTTCCTTGTCCACCTCGCCGCCGTTGAACTGGCGGTACAGGCCGGCGACGTTCTTGTGCTTGTGGATCTCCGAACACCCCTTGAAGACCTTGGCCAGCTCGGCCAAGGCGTCGGAAGCCTTGGCGGCCTGGGTGAAGTCCAGCAGGCCGTGCTTGGCCAACTCGGCCATGGTCTCCTTGCCGGCGGCGTAGCCCTCGTCCAGCTCGATCAAAGTCTCCCAGACGTCGAACCAGAAGGGCAGCTTGTCCTTCTTGCTCTCCGCGACCAGCTTGTCGAACAATTTGGCTGAGAAGGCGGCGACATCGAGCGGTTTTTCAACCAGCAGTTTGCGCCCCGCCTCGTAAGCCTTGGTAATCTCGGTCACCATCTGGGCTTTCAGGTCTTCGTTGACTTCCAGGATCAGGTAGGTCGCGAAATAGATGACCCGTTCCAGGTTCTTGATCGTCAGGCCCGTGATGTAGCTCAGCGGGCTCGGCGCGACCCTGAGGAACCAGATATGGACGATCGGCACCGCCAGCTCGATGTGGCCCATCCTCTCCCGCCTGACGATAGCCTTGGTGACGATGGCCCCTTTCTTGTCGACGGCGATGTTGCGCCCCCTGGCCCCCTTGAAACGGGTGTCGTGCGGGTTGATGTCCTTGACGGGACCGAAGATGCGCTCGCAAAACAGGCCGTCTTTCTCCGGCTTCTGGGTCCGGTAGTTGATCGTTTCCGGTTTCAAAACCTCGCCGTAAGACCACGACAGGATATCCTCGCGCGTGGCCACGCCCAGCCTGACGGAAGTGAAATCCGCGAAATCAGCGCCCTCGGGCAAGTCGCGGTAATTGTAAGCCATCTTAACCGGCCTCCTTTTCTTCGGCGCCGCCGAATTCTTTTTCAAAATTGATATCTTCGTTGATCATCTCGTCCAGGTCTTCCTCCTCCTCGCCGCCGCCGTCTTCCGGCTCGTCCGCCTCCCCGGCCGCGGGTTGGCCCGGCTAGGCGGCCGGGGTGGCCGGCGCGTATTGCCTGAGGCTGGTGGGCGGGGGCGGGGTTTTGTTTTGGAGGGTGGGAGGCAGGGTTGAGTGGG